>CP024846.1:653125-979687 GCA_004564215.1 Beijerinckiaceae bacterium
ACAAGGCCCTCGCCGGCTATGCCAATCTCTGCGGTCGAACCCTGGCGAGGGCGCATGCCCGCACCGGCGACCCTGCCCTTCTGGCCGGCTATATGGGCAAATCGGACGTGTTTGACGATGCGATTGCGGCCTTTGCGATCGCCTATGCGCGGCAAACAAAGCACGATCACGCTTTGCTGAAGGCCTCATTGGAATCAAGCGCTCGACCTTCGCATAAGTGATTTGCGGCCGGCTTTTCCCCTCTGATCGACCGCCTCCTTCCCCGCGAATAATTTTCTTCACAGCGTGGCCTAAGCGATTAAGCCCCTTGCAAAAAAGAAGAATGAGTTTCGCAAAGATCCGTAGTAAAAGCCGGCGCTGGACAGAAAACCGTGGGCGGCGAAGCATGCGGCTTGGCGCTGCGTCCCTGGTGGCAGCGAGCCCCTTGTGCCGCGGAGGCTTCGGGAGTTTATGCCACTTTGCCCTTAGATTCGCGCGTCGCTTGAGCCAAGCGGCGGCGGGCCCTGGTCGCAGGGTCGCTTGAAGGAGATTGTTTTCATGGGTTTGTTCCCACAAATTTTCGGCATGGAAAGCACGGCCCGCCACGCGAATCGGCGCGGTATCCCTGCACGCGCTGCCATGATGGTCGCCTGCGCGCTGGCCCTCGGCGCGGCCGGGTCCGCTTGGCCCATTCTCGGCGTTTCCTCGGCTGCAACATCGAAGGGACCGGACTCCGTTGCCGACCTGGCGGAGGCCGTAAGTGATGCCGTTGTCAATATTTCGGCCACCCAGACAATGGATCAAAAGCACGCCGGCAACGCCCCTCAGCTGGAGCCAGGCACGCCATTCGACGATTTGTTTGAAGAGTTCTTCCGGCGCCACCAACAGGGCAACAAAGACCGGGGGGGAGATCAAAAACAGCGTGAGCGTAAATCGAATTCGCTCGGCTCCGGCTTCGTGATCGACCCCTCCGGCATCGTCATCACCAACAATCATGTCGTCGCGGACGCAAATGAAGTGACGGTCATTTTCACGGATGGCCAGAAGCTGAAGGCCGAAGTGCTCGGCAAGGACGAGAAGGTCGATGTCGCGGTGCTGCGCGTCAAACCGGACAAGCCGCTGAAGGCGGTGAAGTTCGGTGACAGCGAAAAAATGCGTGTCGGCGATTGGGTGGTGGCCGTCGGTAACCCGTTCGGCCTCGGCGGTACCGTCACCGCCGGCATCATTTCCGCCCGCCATCGCAATATCGATTCCGGTCCCTACGATAATTATTTCCAGACCGACGCGGCGATCAACAAGGGCAATTCCGGCGGCCCGCTATTTAACATGGCCGGCGAAGTGATCGGCATTAACACGGCCATCCTATCGCCGAGCGGCGGTTCGATCGGTATCGGTTTCGCCACCCCCGCCGCAACCGTGATTCCGGTGATCGACCAGCTGGAAAAATTCGGCGAGACACGGCGCGGCTGGCTCGGCGTGCGCATTCAGAACGTCGACGACACGATCGCCGAAACTCTCAATCTCGGCCAGGTGCGTGGCGCGCTTGTCGCCGGCACCGACGATAAGGGTCCGGCCAAGGCCGCCGGTCTCAAGGCTGGGGACGTGATCGTCAAATTCGATGGCACCGAGATCAAGGAATCCCGCGATCTGCCGAAGATTGTCGCCTCGGCGCCGGTCGGAAAGGATGTTGAAATTGTCGTGGTGCGGCAAGGCAAGGAGCTGACCAAGATGATCAAGCTCGGCCGCTTGGAGGACAATGAAAAGCGCACCTCCCTCGCCGCCAAACATGAAGAACCGGGAAAGAGCGTAACCGCGGGCCCGGTCGAAAAGGCCCTCGGAATGGAGTTTTCGGGCCTTACGGACGAGCTGCGCCAGAAGTTTTCCATCAAGAGCAATGTCGCTTCGGGAGTCGTCATTACCGACGTCGACCCCGAGTCCAATGCCGCGGACAAACATGTTCAGGTCGGTGACGTGCTCATGGAGATCAATCAGGAACCGGTGAAGGACCCCGCGGACATCGCCAAGAAAATCCAGGCGCTCAAGAGCGGTGGCAAGAAATCGGCCTTGCTGCTGGTCGCCAACGGCCAAGGTGAGGTGAGGTTCGTGGCGCTCGCCTTGCCGTAATCCGGCTCCCCTGCACCCAGTAAGTTTTAGCGGCTCTAATCTGCCCTCTGCTTGACAGTTGAAGGCCGACTCCCTAAGTACGGAGCGCCCACTTGGCACTCGCATTTGGCGAGTGCTAACAGGGTGCAGTTTCAATTCAGCCGCATTGTCGCGAGGGGCCTCTTGGGCGCCTCCTGCGGCGCATCAAGGAACCAAGAGACATGAGCTTTCGTCCTTTGCACGACCGCGTCGTGGTCAAACGTCTCGAAGGTGAGGAAAAGACTAAGGGCGGGATCATCATTCCCGACACCGCCAAGGAGAAGCCGCAGGAAGGCGAGATCGTCGCCGTGGGGCCCGGCGGTCGCGATGAAAACGGCAAGCTTACCCCCCTCGACGTCAAGACCGGAGACAAGATCCTGTTCGGCAAATGGTCGGGCACCGAGGTCAAGATCGATGGTCAGGATCTCCTCATCATGAAGGAGAGCGACATTCTGGGCGTCGTCGCCTGAGCCCGGCTAAAGCCGTTCACCCAATAATTTATGAATTCGGTTCAGGAGTTTGAACATGGCAGCCAAAGATGTCCGTTTCTCGTCCGATGCCCGCGACCGCATGTTGCGGGGCGTCGAAATCCTTGCCAACGCGGTTAAGGTCACCCTCGGTCCCAAGGGCCGCAACGTCGTTATCGAAAAGTCCTTCGGCGCTCCCCGGATCACCAAGGACGGTGTCGCGGTGGCAAAGGAAATCGAACTCGCCGACAAGTTCGAGAATCTCGGCGCCCAGCTGATTCGCGAAGTCGCTTCCAAGCAAAATGATGCGGCCGGCGACGGAACCACCACGGCAACCATCCTTGCCGCTTCGATCGTCAGGGAAGGCACCAAGGCGGTTGCAGCTGGCCTCAATCCAATGGATCTGAAGCGCGGCATCGACCTTGCGGTTGACGCGGTGGTCGCTGATCTGAAGGCCAATTCAAAGAAGGTCACGTCGAACGACGAAATCGCCCAGGTCGGCACGATTTCCGCCAATGGCGACAAGTCGGTCGGCGAAATGATTTCGACCGCAATGCAGAAGGTCGGCAACGAGGGCGTCATCACGGTTGAAGAGGCAAAGAGCCTTGAGACCGAGCTTGATATCGTCGAAGGCATGCAGTTCGACCGTGGCTATCTCTCTCCCTATTTCATCACCAATGCCGAGAAGATGGTCGCCGAACTCGAAGACCCTTATATTCTCGTCCATGAGAAGAAGCTGTCATCGCTGCAGGCCCTGCTACCGGTTCTTGAAGCGGTGGTGCAGACCGGCAAACCTCTCGTCATCATCGCTGAAGATGTCGAAGGCGAAGCGCTTGCCACCCTTGTGGTCAACAAGCTGCGCGGTGGTCTGAAGGTCGCCGCCGTCAAGGCGCCGGGCTTCGGCGATCGGCGCAAAGCCATGCTCGAAGACATCGCGATCCTGACCGCTGGTCAGCTGATCTCCGAGGAACTCGGCATCAAGCTGGAAAACGTAACGGTCCAGATGCTCGGCCGCGCCAAGCGGGTTCGCATCGACAAGGAAGCGACCACGATCATCGATGGCGCCGGTGCCAAGGCCGACATCGAGGCACGTATTGCCCAGATCAAGGCGCAAATCGCCGACACCACCTCGGATTATGATCGTGAAAAGCTCCAGGAGCGTTTGGCTAAGCTCGCTGGCGGCGTCGCGGTGATCCGCGTCGGCGGCGCGACCGAGGTCGAAGTGAAGGAAAAGAAGGACCGTGTCGATGACGCGCTCAACGCAACTCGCGCCGCGGTCGAGGAAGGCTTGCTGCCCGGCGGCGGTGTCGCTTTGCTGCGCGCCATCAAGGCCCTCGACGCGGTCAAGGTCGAAAATCCCGATCAGAAGACCGGCATTGATATCGTCCGTAAGGCGATCCAGACACCGGCCCGGCAGATTGTCGACAATTCCGGCGGCGACGGCGCCGTTGTCGTCGGCAAATTGATCGAGAATCCGTCTTATGCCTTCGGCTACAATGCCCAGACGGGCGAGTATGGCGATTTGGTCAAGCTCGGCATCATCGATCCGACCAAGGTCGTGCGCACCGCACTTCAGGATGCGGCCTCCGTGGCCGGTCTCCTCATCACCACCGAGGCGATCATCACGGAACAGCCGAAGAAGGACTCCCCGGCAATGCCGGGCGGCGGCGGAATGGGCGGCATGGGCGGAATGGATTTCTAAGACACCCTGCCAAAAAGCAAGTGGCTTCGGCCGCTGCAAAAGCATGATCTTTGCAATTCCAAACGATCATGCTCCAGCATCAATCAGAGGCCCCGGACCCCCGGGGCCTTTTTCATGTCGGCCTTGGCGATCAGCCTTGGGGAGAGGACACCCGTTCGAAAGTAGGCGTCATATAATTGTCATTTTACTTATTTTTCAAAGCTTTGCCGTACCGGTTTCCTCTTGGCGCCAAAATGTTCTAAGATTGGCGGAAATAGAGTGGGCACGGGAGAGCCAACCAAGTGAGTCACGGGTCGGACACTCGATCGGATGCGGCGCCCATTCGGAAAACCGCGACGAGAGCGGATCTCCTCGACGCTGTTTATTCTTCCTGCTCGACGCTTTCGCGCGCGCAAGCAAAGGAAATTTTTGAAATCGCTCTGGAAGAGATTTCCGATGCTTTGGTCCGCGGCGAGCCCGTGAAACTGCGGTCGTTCGGCCTGTTTTCGGTTCGCTCCAAGCGCGAACGCATCGGCCGGAACCCTCGCACTGGCATAGAAGTGCCGATCAAACCCCGCCGCGTTCTTACCTTCAAACCCTCGCCGGTCCTATGTGCTTCGGTCAATGGTATTACGATTGAAGATGAACCGGAGACGCAGGATCCAAGCTGACCACGCAGGGTTCCCCGCTTCACGGCCAGCCGCTCCGGCGGCGAGAGGTGGGAAGGGCGAGCGCCCTCTCGCTCAGGATAAATTCCGACAAACAAAAGACCGAATACCTCCTTCATTGATGGAAGAATCCCTGCGGCTCGGCGCAGGGACGCACGACAGCCCTTGAGCGGCTAACTTCAATCTCTAGCAAATTGGATAGACTGGGAAAGCCATGCATATTTTTGCCGCCTTCGTAGGCGTTTTCTCGCTCGCCGCCGCAATTGTAAGCCTAAAGATTGGAGACAATATCGTCCTGTTGCTGGCGGGCGTTGGGTTTTTGTGCGCCTTTACCACCTATCGCGCGAGGGAGATCTCGAGCTTTCTAAAAATCTTCGCGGCGATTTTCGCGGCCGAAACGGTCGTTTTCGGCAGTGTCTTTCTAGTTTCAGCGGCTGGCCTTTGGCCCCCCTCGCTTGCAGACTATGTATTGCCCGAAAGCCTGCCGCTGACCGTCGCGATCTTTGGCATTCTCGTCTATGCCATCTCATTCATTCCCGTTGTGAAAGCGATGACCCGCATCGCCGACCGCTATTTCAATGCCAGCGAAGAGACATCCGCCCGCATCTGGCCTTTTCCCGCCTTCGGCGCCCGGGAGCGGCGTGTTGCCACCGGCATGGTCGTCTTGCTGGTCCTTATCAACCAGGCCCAAGTGGGCATGCAGGTGCGGCTGTCGTTTTTCTCGCGCGATTGGTTCAATGCCATCCAGAACAAGGACGAGGCAGCATTTTGGTCGCAACTTGTCGCCGTCTTCGTTCCTTGGGCCTTCCTGTTCATCTTGACGGCGGTCATCGAATTTGTCGTGACGTCCACCCTGATCATTCGCTGGCGGCGCTGGCTCACCGACTATTACGTCACCCACTGGCTCGACAGGCATACGCATTATCGGATGTCGCTCGCAGGCGGCGCCGCCGACAATCCCGATCAGCGGATTTCGGAAGACATCAGCCGTTTCATCGATGGCGGCCAAGTCGGCTACGGCATTTATTCCTTTTCGATTTTATTGATTTCCAATTTGAGCTCGCTGGTTTCCTTCGCGATCCTGCTTTGGGATCTCTCGGCCAATTTCACCCTGCCCTATACGACAATCGCAGTGCCTGGATTTCTGTTCTGGGTGGCGCTGATTTATGCCGGTGTCGGCACGCTGGTGACACATCTCATCGGCCGCCCGCTGGTCCGGCTGTCCTTCGAACGGCAGCATTACGAAGCCGATTTTCGCTTCTCGCTCGCAAGGCTGCGTGAATACGCCGAGCAGGTCGCGCTGCTCTCCGGCGAAGCGACTGAAAAGGCCTCGCTCCGAACGCGGTTCGCGGCGATCATCAAGAATTACTTCCAGATTATCGCCTGCCGCAAAAATCTGACCGCCTTTACCGCTTCCTACGGCCAGCTCAGCCCGATCATTCCCTTCGTGGTTGCCGCGCCCTTCTATTTCGCCGGCAAAATAACATTGGGCATCATGACCCAAACGGCCCGCGCCTTCGGCAGCGTCAACGAAGCCTTGAACTTTTTCGTCACCTATTATGTTTCGCTGGCCGACTTCAAATCCGTTCTCGACCGTTTGACGTCGTTCGACGCCGCCATGGAAATCGCGAAGACGCCCGCTTTCTCACCGAGGCATGGGACGCACACGGAAGCGGCGCGAAAGCATCTCGACATCGAAGGGCTAAACGTCCGGCTTCCCGACGACCGAGAGATCATTCATGGCGCCAATCTGCGGCTCGGCGCGTCCGAGCCCGTGCTTGTGACCGGCCCTTCGGGATCGGGAAAATCGACCTTTTTCCGGGTGATCTCCGGCATTTGGCCTTACGCCGAGGGCGCAATCACTTTGCCGGCGGATGCCAATATTATGCTTTTGCCGCAAAAGCCTTACATCCCGATCGGCACTTTGCGCGCCGCCGTGACCTATCCCGAGACGACCGATCACTATGGAGATGCGGCGATTGTCGACGCACTCTCGGTCGCAAAGCTCAGCCATCTGGTCAACGAACTCGACAGCGAAGAACATTGGGCGCAACGCCTTTCCGGCGGCGAGCAGCAGCGCCTCGCCATCGCCCGCGCGATTTTGGCAAAGCCCGATTGGCTCTTCCTCGATGAAGCCACGACAGCCATGGACGAACCGATGGAATCCGAAATCTACAAAGTTCTTGCCGAAAAACTTCCCGCGACGACGATCATCTCAATTGGGCACCGCTCGAGCCTAACGCAATTTCATAAGCGGCAACTCGACATGCTTCCCCTCGGCACGGGCCTATTCGCCCCCACCGAAAAAGCCTTGCGCCCAGCCGAATAGTCATAGCACCCAGCGCCGCCTCATCCTTCGAGACGCTTGCTGCGCAAGCTCCTCAGGATGAGGGAATCTTAGGCATACCGCCGACCTATCGGATCTTTGTGGCTCGCCCGGCCCCTCATCCTGAGGAGGCCGCGAAGTGGCCGTCTCGAAGGAGGAGGGATCGCCCTCCTGCATGCGAAGCTTTCCCTTCCGCTTGGCGAGCGCGGATAAACCGGCGCGTAATGCCGGTGTAATAGCCGCCATCGACGCAACGTGGGATGTAAACCGAGGCTCCAGTCATTAAAGCCCTCATCCTTCGAGACGGCTGGCGCCTCCTCAGGGTGAGGAGACACGCATCTTGGACGCAAGTCGCCTACGGTACCCGCCTCACGCTGAGGGCGGCAGCCGCGCGATGAGTTTCTCGTAGAGCGGATTTGCCGCCGAAAAGACGTAGTCCTGCGCCGCGACGCAGACATGGGCGGCGCCTTGCGCAATCAGCCAATCCGCCAGCGGCGCGGCCTTGTCCTTGGGACAGTTCAGGGTCAAGCGCCCGTCGCTTGCAAGAAAGCGCAGGCGGGCGAGAAAACCGGCCTTGGCCTCGGCGAGAAGCCCTTCCTCCCATCGTGACAACACGGCCGAGACTTCGCGCGTGGTGCGGGCTTCTTCCTCCGCCGCGATCCGCGAGAGGATGATGCGGGCGCTTTCCCGCGAAGCAGAACTCCAATCGGCGCGGAGCGATGCCACGAGATTGGCCTGGGAGCGCAGAATTGTGCCGTCGTCGAGGATTTTGAGCGCATTGGCCAGCAGCGTCGCGCCGGTCGTCGTAATATCGACAATCAGCTCGGCTTGGCCCGCCGCGGGGGCGCCTTCGGTTGCGCCAAGGCTCTCCACAATACGATAATCGCTGACATGACGCTCGGCGAAAAAGCGCCGTGTGAGATGGATATATTTGGTGGCTACCCGCATCCGCTCACCGCGCCGCGCCCGAAAAGCCGCCGCGACATCTTCAAGATCCGCCATGGTCCTGACGTCGATCCAGGCGCGGGGCACGGCGACCACGACATGAGCGCTCCCGAAGCCGAGCGGCGCCAAAAGCTCGACCTTGGCTTCGGCATCGACAATCGTCTCGCGAATAAGATCCTCGCCTGTGATCCCGAGATGGACATGGCCCGCGGCCAATTGCGCAACAATGTCGGACGCCGACAGAAACGCGATCTCGACGTTTTCCATGCCGGCCAGACTTCCACGATATTCGCGCGAGCCGCGGCTCTGCACGAGATCCAGTCCGGCGCGCGCAAAGAAATTCGCGGCATTTTCCTGCAGCCGCCCTTTCGAAGGCACCGCCAGCACGAGAGGTGCGCCGCGCGAGGTCATGGTGTTCCTCCATTACTCAGGCGATCGATCCAGATCGCCGCGCCGACGGCGGCAATGGGTTTTTGCGCGCCGAGCGTTTGCGGCAACTGGTCGTAACGGCCGCCGCCGACGACAGGCGTTTCGTCGGCGCCCCGCTCATACGCCTCGAACACAAACCCGGTGTAATAATCGAGATTGCGGGTGAAGCTCGCCGCGAATTGAAGGCCCGCGATATCGAGTCCGTGCGCCGCGATCAGACCGAGCCTTTTATCGAACCCGTCGAGGACGGCGGAAAGGTCGAGGCCGGCCTCTGACGCCAGCCGGCGCAGCTGCGCGGACGCCTCGGCCGGAGCGCCTTCGATCCCCAAGAAGCGCTCGATGATCGCCCGTTTTTCGGCGGAAAATCCGGTGCCCGCCCTGAGCGCCGCTTGTTCGAGGAATCGGTCGGCGATCTCTCCGGGCGTGCGCCCGCCGACTGCGGAGATGCCCGCGATCGAAAGGAGATCTTCGACCAAGGCGCGCGCGCCTTGCTTGTCGGCGCCTTCCAGAACCCCGAGCACGCCCGAGTGATCGACACCGCCACCGTTCAAGCTCGGTTGCAAAATCAGCTCAAGCGATTTGCCTTGCGAGTGGCCGCGCGCGATGCGGCGGCGCCATTGGGGCGCAAGATCGAGCGCCTCGAGCAGCCGCGAGAAAAGCCCGGCATCGCCAATCCGCACCGCCAAGCCCAAACCTGCACCGCGCTTTGGTTTGGTAGCTGCAATCGCATCGAGCGACAGAGTTAAAATCTCCGCGTCCGCGGCCTCCCGGTCGGCGCGTCCGAAACTTTCGACGCCGGCCTGGGTGAATTCGCTGTCCAGCCCCGGGCGAAACCGGAACACCGGCCCGCAATAGGAAAAATCGGCGCGTTCTCCCGCACGAGGCGTCGCAAGATAGGCGCGCAGCACCGGAATTGTATATTCGGGGCGCAGGCAATAATCGGCGCCCGAAAGATCGCTCGTCAGATAAAGCTGGCCGCGCAAATCCTCCCCGGAGTCGAAGAAGATCGACGCCGGCTGCAGGATCGCGGGCTCCCGGCGCGCATAACCGGCGCCCGTCAGATGCGCGATGATTTTTTCCGCGCGATGATCGACAAAAGACACAGTCGTGCCACCCCTTGAACCAATCCGAGCTTCTTCTAGCAAGGCGCACGGCGTTTCGCGACCGGCTTTGCGAAAATAAGGTGAACGCGCATGGGTTAGAGCCGCTTTCCGATCCGATGGAATCGGAAAGCAGCTCTAACCTTCTGTTTTGTCGCATTTTCTTAACGCGAACCGGTGTCCACTTCGCTCGAAAATGATCTAGAGAGCGTGGCGTGCGAGAACCTGCTTGACCGCCTCGACCAGTTGCCCTTCCGGCACGCTGAACTGCGCATTGGCGCGCAATTCGAGATAATCCGCGCGATCCTTGGTGGAGGCGGCAAGCTCGGCGCCGAGCACAAGATCGCGGATCGTCACCTGCGGACCCTCCGCATGGGTGCGCTCGTTCGAGCCCTGGATGACGGCGCAGATCGAGCCGCGCTTGTCGGCATATTTCAGCTGCGCATTCATGCCGGATTGGCCGAGGTAGAGTTCGGATGCGACGCCGGCTTCCCGAAGCTTGGCAACAAAACCCTGGTATTTTGCGAGCTGGTCCTTGTCGAGCACGAGAACGACCACCGGACCGCGCTGCGCTTGCGCCGTCACGATCGGTGAACCGACCGCTTTCAGCGCCGAAAAAAGCCGCGAGACGCCAATCGAGAAGCCGGTCGCGGGAACATTTTCGCCGCGAAAACGGCCCACAAGTCCGTCATAGCGCCCGCCGCCGCCGACCGAGCCGAAGCGGATCGGCTTGCCATCCTCGCCGTCGATTTCGAAAGTGAGATCGGCCTCGAAAACGGGGCCGGTGTAATATTCGAGACCGCGCACGACGGAGGGGTCGATCAGGATCCGCCCATCATCATATTTGGCTGCTCTGACGAGATCGCGGATTTTAGTTAGCTCGTTCACGCCTTCCCGGCCGGTCACTGAATTAGCTATCGCCTCTTCGAAATTAGCGAGTGTTACCTCGCTCGAACCCACTGTGCTTTTCGATCCAGACCCTTTTTCTCCCCAACCAGTGAAATTAATGACGCGAGTTATGGCATTATCATCAAGGCCCGCTCCTTTCGTAAAATCTCCGCTCTCGTCCTTCCGCCCCGGCCCCAGAAGCTGTTCGACACCCTCGGCCCCCAGCCGATCGTACTTATCAATCGCCCGCAGCACGGTCAGCCTGCGCCCCGCATTCTCTTCGCCGCCGAGGCCAATCACCTCCATTAAGCCGTCAAGAACCTTGCGGCTATTCACCTTGATGACGTACTGACCCTCGAGGCCTAAGCTTTCGAGCGTATCCGCCGCCATCATGCACATTTCGGCATCGGCCGCGACGCTCGCCGCCCCGACGGTGTCGGCGTCGAACTGCATGAATTGGCGAAACCGTCCCGGCCCCGGCTTTTCGTTGCGAAACACCGTGCCGACGCGATAGCTGCGATAGGGTTTTGGCAGCCGGTCGAAATTTTCCGCGACATAGCGGGCGAGCGGCGCGGTCAAATCATAGCGCAGCGACAGCCAGTTTTCATCGTCGTCCTTGAACGAAAAGACGCCCTCGTTCGGGCGATCCTGATCCGGCAGGAATTTGCCGAGCGCTTCGGTGAATTCGATCAGCGGGGTCTCGACCGCCTCAAAACCGTAAAGCTCATAAGACGCTTTGATAACGGCGAGCATTTTTTCCGTCGCCGCGATCTCGGCCGGTAAGCGATCGGTAAAACCGCGCGGCAGTTTCGCGGGGGAGGTGCGCGCGCCGTTCGTCCTGTCGTTCATGGTTTCCATCAGCCTTGTATCGGTGAAAATTCTTAAGGATCAGCCAGGGAGCCCGGCAAGCGCAGCTCGCGTAGCCTTCCGCAAGAACCACGACCCTTGGATAGCGCCAAAAACCCCTTATATTTGCGGCGCGGGGCACGACTCCGCAGATTTTTTAGGGAGAATGCAATGTCGCCCGAAGAACGCCAGTTGCTCACAGGTTTGTTTGACCGGATCCGAGGTGCCGCCAATGCGCCGCGCGATCAGGAAGCCGAGGCGTTGATCCAAGATGCGACGCGAGCTCAGCCTTACGCCCCTTACCTTCTGGCGCAGACCGTGCTGGTTCAGGAACAAGCGCTCCGCGCCGCCAGTGAACGTCTACAAGAGCTTGAGGGCAAAGTAAAAGACCTGGAGGAGCAGGCGGCAAGTCAGCCCCGTTCGGGCAGTTTCCTCGGCGGTCTTAGCTCCCTATTCGGGGGGCCAGGCCCCGCTTCCCCGGCCTATCCTCCGCGCGGTCCCGTGCCCCGGCGGGCGGCCGCTGGAACCAATCCGCCCCGCAGCAAGGCGGCTGGCAACAGCCCCCGCAAAGCTATGCGCCCCCAGGCGGGGCCCCGGCACCGGGACCCTGGGGCGGGCAGCCGGCCAGCGCCGGCGGCGGTTTCTTGACCGGCGCGCTGGGAACCGCAGCCGGAGTGGCCGGCGGCGTGCTTTTGGCTGATTCTATTCGGGGGCTGTTCGCCGGGCACAATAATAATCCGCTTGGAATTGGCACCGGCTTTGGCGGCGGCACCCCCGGCCTCGGCGGCGAAACCGTCATCAACAACTTTTATGGCGATGGCCAAAAAGACCAGGACGTTGCCCAGGACGCGCAGCAGGATGCTGCCGACGACGTTCGGCTGGCCCAACAGGATACGCAGCAGGACGCCGACCAGGACCAGGACGATATCCAGGACGCTTCCGATTACGGCTCGGACGACTTCGGCTCGGGAGACGACGACAGCTACGACGTCTAGGCGATTTGCGCCTCGGCGTGCGCCAAGAGCACGTCCACATAAGCATCGGCGCTGTGCCGGCGCGCAAAGGCGTGGGCGCGGTCGGCTCCGTTGGCTTTGCAGACGGCAAGCCGTGGGATAAGGCGGGAGATCGCGGCCGCCAGTTCCTCGGCATTATGCGGGGCGAAAACCTCGCCTTCCGCTTCATTTCTCTCGATGCTGTTGGCCGCGAACGTCCCTTTGGACGCCACGACGGGACGGCCGGCAGCAACCGATTCGGTAAATATCCCCGAGCCGCGGAGACCGAATGTGACAGGATCGTAAGGAAGCAGCATCACATCGATCTCGCCGGTGCGAGCATCATAGTCTTCGCTGGTCAGCACCCCCTCCAGCAAGCGGACCCCTTTGAGCTGGCGCAACGCCTGCTCCGCTTCGGTTGTCTGGCGCTCCCAGCCGCCATGTTGAACCTGAACGACGAACTCGACATCGAGGCCTTGCCGCTGACAAATCTCGATGGCCGCCGGCAACAGATGAAAGCCCTTTTCGCTTCGTGAATCGCCGAAAAAACCAAGCCGGATTTTCCCATTGCCTTCCGCTTCCTGCCGCCTCGGAGCCCCAAAGGGGATGGGCAGGATTTTGGTATGGATGCCAAAGTCCCGGCTATAGAGGGCCCGCATCGCATCATTTTCCGTGGTGAAGAACAGGTGGCGATCGAGCAGCGGCGCAGCGGACGCGAAGGCTTCTCGATAAAATTGCTCCCCGAGCTGCGAAACCTCCCCCCACGGCACCCAAGTTGGGGGAAACATCAGCTGACAGACCACGCGAGGAAGCCGGTCTCGAGGTCTGCTGCCCAAAAAGCGGATCAGGCCCGAAATCTGGTTCTGCGTTATCGCCGTTACAATGATAAGATTGCCTTGCCTCCAAACGTCCTGCGGCAGAGCGCAGAGATCCTGTTCGAAGGCTTGATTGACGGCCCGCCAGGTTTTTTGTTCGGACCGCGGAGATACGGTCCCACGTCCCAAAATCGACGTAAGCCCCCGTAATTTTTGCTCGAAGGGTGTCAGATCCACGCATTCATAGAGCGAGCGGGTGAAATGCGGGATGGTGCCGATCTCGGCGGCGATCGAGGGATCAAGCGCGCACATGCCGAACACACGGAATGCCATGTCTCGGCGCGACAAGGTTTCACCCAAAGTCTTGGCGAGGTTGTAACTATGCCCTCCCCTACTGATCAAGCCACTGTCGATGAAGATCAGTTCCATTGACTCTGTCCTGCGCCTTTGCCTAAGTTTAGCATTGATTGACGAATGAAACCTTCGCTATAAGATTTACGTTTTTTCACCTTATCCCTTGTGCAATCGCCGCATTTGCACCGGGCAATCAAAACAACATGCGCACGCGGAGCTTGACATGGTTTTGGACCAAAGACGTGTCCTTGTCACGGGCGGCGCAGGGTTTCTTGGGACGCATCTTTGCCGCCATCTGCTCGACCAAGGCCATGAAGTTTTATGCGTCGACAATTTCTCCAGCGGAAGCCGCCGCAATATAGAAGATCTTCTCGACAACCGGCGGTTTGAACTTCTTCGTCACAATGTGACTTTTCCGCTCTTTGTCGAAGTAGACGAAATCTATAATCTGGCCTGTCCCGCCTCTCCGATCCATTATCAGCAGGATCCCGTTCAGACAACCAAGACAAGTGTCGCGGGTGCCATCAACATGCTTGGTCTCGCCAAACGGCTCAAGGTCCGCATCCTGCAGGCGTCAACCTCCGAGGTCTACGGCGACCCGACCGTACACCCACAGCGGGAGGATTATTGGGGCAACGTCAATCCAATTGGTAGTAGATCCTGTTACGATGAAGGCAAACGCTGCGCAGAAACTTTGTTTTTTGATTATAATCGTCAGCATGGGCTGAATATTAAGGTTGCACGGATCTTCAACACTTACGGACCCAACATGCGCCACGACGACGGCCGGGTCGTCTCGAACTTCATTTGGCAGGCATTGCTCGGCGACGACATCACGCTTTTCGGCTCAGGTCAGCAGACTCGCTCATTCTGCTACGTGACAGATTTGATCGACGGCCTGGATCGGCTCATGAACTCCGCGGATCCAATCACCGGCCCGATCAATATCGGCAACCCGCGCGAATTTACGGTGCGGGAATTGGCCGAAAAAATCCTGACCATGACCGGATCGAAATCGAAGATCGTGACCCGGCCGTTGCCCGAGGATGATCCAAGGCAACGCCAGCCCGATATTGCTCTTGCTGAAAGGCTGCTCGGATGGCGGCCGACAATCCAAATGGACGAAGGCCTCCGGCGCACGATTGCCTATTTCGAATCGCTGATGCGCGAGCATGGCAAGATCCGGCCGCTTGACGTGAAGCTGGCTGCGACGAGATAAGCGCAAGCTAAGCTCTTCACTCCGCGCGAAGCTGCTTATGGTGCTTTTCCTTTCTGCAGCGCAGATAGGTCGACAGGAAGACCTGGAGCGAAACTTTGCGTTGCCACAACCAGGCTGAAAAATTGCCAAGCCCGACCTCCCGCGCAAGCGTAGTCGACTCGGAAACCAACTTGCCCCCGAGATAGCTCGGGCATCCCGGGACCCTCGAGGCGATCGGCGGCCAAGCATCATCGAGAGCCGTCAAGGCATTCATATAATGATGCACGGAACAGGATTTTTTAACAAACGGCTTAGCGTTCGCAATCAGATGATCAATGACCAGCTTGCGGCCAAGCTGATCATTGTCGGTCGGCGAATCTTTTTCGTAATGGACCATGCAATGAAGATGCGGCTGTTTGGAAAAAACATTCGTGCCATGCAGTCGGTAGACCGCGAGCGGGCGGTCGATCAGAACGCTGCCCGTCATGATACCGACGCCGCGCAGAAGATAGGAGTCGGTGCAGCTGCGGAGCGTGGCTAAGCCTTCATTGTTCAAGAAAAGCCGAAGCGCATCGCGCCGAAAACAATTGCCGGACGTCGGCGCCCAGTACCAGCCGGTGACATCGCCTGGTTCAACCAGATGGATTTGGGCTTCGATTGACGCATCGGGACTGTGCAGCCGCCAAACGGTGGGAGCATGTTCATCGATCCGTCGCAGCAGACCTGGTTTCTTGCCACGGCCTGAACGCACATATTCGCTGAACCCATAAAAAGTTCCAAGAACAAACCGCGTCTCAACGGCTTGCAGCATGTCGGCCGAGGTGAAACCGACCGGGACGCGCAGCGAGAGGTGAACGAAAATATGCGTTTCGACGAAGACCGGAAGCAGAACATCGTCGGCATCGAGAAACACGACATATTCGCCGGAACTGGCCTCAAACCCCTCTTTCGAGGCAAGGCTTTGACCGCCATTATCGGTGCGTTGCAGAATTTTCGTGCTGGGATATCGGCTCTGGATATCGCGAAGAACGTCGGCGCTCTCGTCGCTCGAAGCATTGTCGACGATGATGCATTCTATATTTGGATATGTCTGTTCGAAAACCGAGTCGGCGGCTTGCTTCAGAAAGCGGCCGTAATTGTAATTGACGATAATCACACTTACCAAAGGCAGGCTGAAAGGCAGGGAATGCGCTGTTTGGTCAGGATAGACTTGGTGGGTCTTAGCAATATCATCCATGATCGCTGCCTTTGAAGGCCCCGCCACCCTGCGCCTATTGTCAGAATGCGATTGGACTGGGGTACCCTGGCTTCAAAATTGTTAAAAGAAACGTTTAAGCTGCGCGCGGCTTCCGCCGCAAACCGTAATCCTTGAATTTTTCAATTGTCTTTTCAACCTCCTCGTTCTCAAGCACACGCGGTATCCCCACCTGAAGGGCAACCGCATATTGCTTGCAGAGCGTTTCCAGTTCGACGGCGAGCCACAATGCCTCGCGAAGATCCGGCCCCGTCGCAATCATACCATGATTGGCAAGCAAAGCGCAGCTGCGGTCGGCCAACGCCTCAAGCACGAAATCCGACAATTCCGCAGTGCCGTAAGTCGCATAAGGCGCGCATCGGATCGTCGGGCCGCCCGCAGCCGCAATCATATAATGGACAGCCGGTATCTCCATACCGCAGATCGCGAAGGCGGTGGCATGGATGGAATGCGCATGAACGACCGCGTTGACGTCAGGGCGATTTTTCAAAATATCCCGATGGAAGCGCCATTCCGACGAGGGAGGCAATTTATGCTGGTAGCTCCCATCCATGTTCATGAAGACGATATCCTCAACCGCCATCTCGTCATAGGGGAGGCCCGACGGCGTGATCAACACGCCGGCTTGCCAACGCACGGAAATATTGCCGGCGGTGCCCTGATTAATGCCCTGCGCAGTCATGCTCTTGCAGGCATCGATGATGGATTGACGGAGCGTTGTGTCGTCGCCGCTCGCGGCCATGGCTTTCCTTCCCCTCATGGGCGGCGGCCCAACGCAGAAGCTTCGCGCGCGAGCTGCTCGACCCTTGCGAAATCGCGCGCCTCAAGAAGCGCCGGCGCGACCATCCACGAACCGCCAACACAAGCCACATTGGACAACGCCAGATAGGCCGCAGCCTTCACCGCGTCGATACCGCCGGTCGGGCAGAAAATCAAATCGGGCAAGGGAGCCGAAAGAGAAGCGAGATATTTGGCGCCGCCCGCCGCCTCGGCCGGGAAAAACTTCATGGCAAGAAATCCCTGTTCTCGCAGTGCCATGGCTTCGGATGCGGTCGCCACACCCGGCAGCATCGGGATCGGGGCCCGCACGGCAGCCTCAAGCAAGCGGGGCGTCATCCCCGGGCTGACGAGAAACGCCGCCCCAGCCGCGGCGGCGGAAGCGATCTGATCCGGATCGAGAATCGTGCCGGCGCCAATGCACGCGTCAGGAAATGTCTTTGCGAGCGCCGCGATCGCGCTTTTCCCGGCGGCGGTGCGCAGGGTAACTTCGAGCACGGTCAACCCGCCCGCGATCAAGGCACGCGCCTGGGCGAGCGCATCCTCAATGCTGTGGACCGTGAGGACCGGAATGACCGGCGCGCGCCGCAACACCGCCAGGGTCGCCGTGCTATGGGGATAAAGCATGGTCAGCGCCCTTCCCTCGATGCGGCAAAGCTTGCCGGTCAGCCAAAAATGCTCGCGCCCAATTCTACTCCGCTCAGATGGGCGCGGAACATTTGAAACAGTTCCCGCCCGTAGCCATGCGCATGAGCCTCCAAATCGCAATCGGCGAGAGGCCGGCTTTGCAAAACCTCGGACGGAAGTTCGACCATCAACGTGCCCTCTTCCGCATCAAGCGTGATGATGTCACCATCACGCAGGCGTGCAATCGGTCCGCCATCCAACGCCTCCGGAGTGACATGGATCGCGGCCGGCACTTTTCCCGAGGCGCCGGACATACGGCCATCCGTGACAAGCGCAACCCTGTGGCCCCGGCCCATCACCGAGGTGAGGACAGGTGTCAATTTGTGCAGTTCCGGCATGCCGATCGCTTTCGCGCCCTGAAAGCGAACCACCGCGACGAAATCGCACTCAAGCTCACCGGCGTTGAAGGCGGCCTCCAATTCCTGCTGCGCATGAAAGACGCGGGCCGGCGCGCGTATTTTGCGATGTTCTGGCGCCACCGCGCTGATCTTGATCACCGCGCGGCCGAGATTGCCATCCAGCACCTTTAGGCCACCATCCTTGGAAAACGGATGTGTCGCGGATCGCAAAACCCCTTCGTCCAAGCTGGCGGACGGCGCCGGGCGAAAGGCGAGCTTGCCGCCGTCGAGATAGGGCTCCTGCGCATAAAATTCGAGTGTATGGCCGGCAATTGTTTTTGCATCCGGATGCAGGAGCCCCGCCTGCAGCAAGGAGGCGATGAGAAACCCGGTGCCGCCAGCCGCGGTAAAATGATTCACATCGGCCGTGCCGTTTGGATAGATGCGGGTCAGCAAGGGAACGGCTTTGGACACATCGGCGAAATCGTCGAGCGTCAAAACGATCCCGCCGGCGCGTGCCATGGCAATGAGGTGGATGACATGATTGGTCGAGCCTCCCGTGGCATGCAAAGCAACGATGCCGTTCACGAAAGCGCGCTCGTCGAGAACGGATGCCACCGGCGTGTATTCATTGCCGAGCGCAGTGATCGCCAACGCCCGCTGCGCCGCCGCAACCGTCAGCGCATCCCGCAAGGGGGTGTTCGGATTGACGAAGGAACTGCCCGGCAAATGCAATCCCATCGCCTCCATCAGCATTTGATTGGAGTTGGCGGTTCCATAAAAAGTGCAGGTCCCCGCGGAATGATAAGATGCGGCTTCCGCCTCCAGCAACTCGGCGCGCGAAGCTTTGCCTTCCGCATGAAGTTGGCGAATCTTGGATTTGTGTTGGTTGGGCAGGCCTGAGGGCATCGGGCCGGCCGGGATGAAGACGGCCGGCAAATGTCCGTAGGCCTGGGCCGCGATGACAAGTCCCGGCACGATTTTGTCGCAAACGCCTAAAAAGACAGCAGCATCGAACATATCGTGCGACAATGCGATGACCGCAGACATTGCAATGACATCGCGCGAGAACAGCGAAAGCTCCATGCCGGCGCGGCCTTGCGTGATGCCGTCGCACATGGCCGGAACACCGCCGGCGACCTGGGCCACACCGCCCGCCTCGCGGGCCGCATGTTTGATGATCTTGGGAAAGCGCTCGTAGGGCTGGTGCGCCGAGAGCATGTCGTTATAGGCGGTCACAATGGCAAGATTGGCGGCGGTGCCGGTCCGCAGCTCTTGTTTTTCATGCGAGACACAGGCGGCAAAACCATGCGCGAGATTGGCGCAGCCGAGCGCGCCGCGCCGCGGTCCATTGCTCCGCATAGCCTCGACCCGGCGCAGATAGCTTGTTCGTGTCGGCTCGCTACGTGCGCGAATACGCGCGGTGACGTGGACGATTGTCGGCTGAAGCATGCAGCGTTCAAGCCTCATCAAATAGCGGAGATCAGGAAAACGATCGTTCAGAGAGAGTAATATGATCGTTCACGCGGTGCAACACGGGTTTGCCGTTTCAGAGTCGCCCTTATCGATAGCAAACCCCATGCCCCATCAATCGGTCTCTTCGTCCCAACTGCGTCCGTCGCGCTCAACGAGAGCGATCGCCGCCGCCGGGCCCCAGGTGCCCGCGAAATAAGGCCGCGGCGCTTCGTTCATCTGGTTCCAGGCTTCGCCGATCGGATCGATCCACCGCCAAGCCGCCTCCACCTCGTCGCGGCGCATGAACAAGGTTGCATTGCCGCGGATCACATCCATCAAAAGGCGCTCATAGGCTTCCGGCGCATAGATGCTGAAGGCTTCGGCAAAGTTCATGTCGAGGGGGACGTGCTGCAGCCGCATTCCACCGGCGCCGGGCTCCTTCAGCATCAGCCAGAGCTTGATGCCTTCGTCGGGCTGCAGCCTTATGGCCAGCCTAGTCTGCGAAATCTTGCCCGATTCGAGGCTAAAGATCGAATGCGGAACCTTACGAAAGGCAACGATGACTTCCGAAACTCTTTGCGGCAAGCGTTTGCCGGTCCGTAGATAGAATGGCGTGCCCGCCCACCTCCAGTTTGCGATTTCGACTTTGAGCGCGACAAAGGTCTCGGTCATGCTGTGCTCATTGCCGACCTCCTGCGTGTAGCTCGGAACGGCACCTCCCTCGCTCGCCCCGGCACGATATTGTCCGCGCACGGTCAGCCGTGCGGCATTGCTGGCGTCAATGGGGATCAGCGAATTCAAGACCTTCAATTTTTCATCCCGCACGGCATCCGCATGCAGCGAGGCCGGCGGCTCCATCGCGACGAGACACAGGAGCTGCAGCAAATGATTCTGCACCATGTCGCGCAAGGCCCCAGAACTTTCGTAATAGGCGGCGCGCCCCTCGACGCCGATCGACTCCGCGACAGTGATTTCGACATGATCGATATGGGCTGAATTCCACAATGGCTCGAACAGAGCATTGGCGAAGCGCAGCGCCATCAGATTTTGCACCGTCTCCTTGCCGAGATAATGATCGATGCGGAAGATCCGCTTCTCCGGAAAGACCGCGCCGATCGCATCATTGATGAAGGCAGCCGAAGCGCCGTCCTTGCCAATCGGCTTTTCGACGATAATGCGGGAGGAAGGCGTAACGAGCAAATGAGCAGCAAGCTGCTTGGCGATCTGACCGAAATGATCCGGCCCCGTCGCAAGGTAGAAAGCCCGCACCCGCGCTGGATCGTCACCCAAGACCTTGGAAAGTTCGTCCCAACCGGTCTCTCCACTGATGTCGAGAACGACATAATGGATCATGTCGAGAAAGCTCTTGACCGCTTCCTCGCGTGCGATCCCGTCGGCAAACTGCTTCAGCGCCTTGGCGATCGACGCGCGGAATGAGGTGTCATCCAAATGCTGGCGCGACACGCCAACGAGCCGGGTCGGCTGCGAGAATTGGCCGTCAAGATAACGGTGAAACAGGGCCGGAAAGAGCTTGCGGTGCGCGAGATCGCCGGTCCCGCCGAAGACGACCAGATCGAAGGGAGGTACCTTCAGGATACGCGATACCATCGCTTTCCTTTATCTTCTTTGGCCGCAAAGAAGGAGCCTCAAGGCTCACGCAGGCGCGACCTCGATTGGCAGCCCCGTGCATCATGGCACAGCCGCGCGGACAAGCAATACCCGCCTGCGAACGGTTTCATGGGCCTCCTGGGCGGTGCCGTATCCGTTCGCCGAGGGTGGTGGCACTCAGCCGACAAGGACAAGCTCGAAACTACATGGGCCTTTGTCAAACCAATTGGCATGGTTCAGCGATCGGCCCTAGTCAAAAGACTCCTCGTCCCGGCGCGCCTTTGCGGCTTGCCCTTCGCTCAGGCGCCACCAAAAGGTCATGCCAATCCCCATAAGAGTTACGAGGCCCAAGACCAAAAACAGAACAGACTCTGTGAGCCATGCAATCGCCGGTACGCCAAGCGCCATGGCAATGCCTAGAGCGCAGATGTGCCAGGATACATGAACTCCGGCGACAAAAGTGCCAAGCGCCAGCAGCATCAAAAGGGCCAACCCTGTCGCCGGCGTACTAAGCATTCTTTGAACGTTGGGCAGGAGCACGATGTTCATGGCGACCAAAAAGGCCAGCCAATGGAGCGCTTGCGTCCAAACCATCCGAAACCGAAACTTGCGATCGTAAATATGGAACCACCCCGTGGTGATGCAGACGACTCCCATCGCGACCGCCAGAAACTCCCAATAGCCGATGAGGGGCTGGTGCGAGACGCTGGTATAGGCCACCCCCAATATCGTGAGCACCAGCACGGCGATGTAGGGCAACTCCCTGAGCCAAAGCCTCGCCAAGCCGGAACGGACGGGGAGACCCTCCGGATTATGTGCCGCGTCCAAATCGCTCATCAGCATCTTCCCATCCATAATCGTCACCGGCTGCAATATTATAGGACGTCCACGCATAGCTATCCATCAGAGCGCCTGGAAGGCAATCATTATCCGAGTGCTCGATCAGGACGATATCGCCCCAGAGCATGTTCCGAAAAAGTTGACCGACTTTTTCGATCAGAACATGCTCCACTCGTTGAACTTGAGCGATTCCTTTTCGATCAGATGATTCTATCTGATCGGGAAGCGCTCTAGCGCTCCCCACCTGTGCCACGGACTTAAATTTTAAAGAGACCTACTCGATCCCTACAGCATTGACTTAGCGCAAATGGCGGCGATGTCGAGTTCCCCGCGGGGATGGCGTTTTGGAATGGGCGTCAGGACGATCCGTCTGGGCCCTACTCGGCCGCGGCTTGCCGAAACCCCTCCGTTGCAGCGACCGGAACGGCGCTGCGCGGCTCGGTTGGAAAGAGCGGCTTAAAACGCCGCAATCGCAGCGCGTTCGAGACGACGAAAATCGACGAAAACGCCATGGCTCCCGCAGCCAGCATCGGCGACAAGAGAATGCCGAAGCTGGGAAAAAGCACGCCCGCCGCAACCGGGATCAGGACAATGTTGTAGCCAAAGGCCCAGAACAGATTTTGTTTGATGTTGCGCATTGTCACCCGGCTGAGCGCTACCGCCGTTGCCGCCGACCTGAGATCGCCGGCCATCAGCACGACATCGGCCGCCTCGATCGCGACATCCGTCCCGCCGCCGATCGCCAATCCGACATTGGCTTCCGCCAGTGCGGGCGCATCATTGATGCCGTCTCCGACAAAGGCGATCGCCGAATGCCGCGCGCGAAGGGCCCGCAGCGCTTCGATCTTGCCGTCCGGCAGGACCTCGGCGACGATTTGATCGATCCCGACCGACTTGGCCACCGCTTCGGCGGTCCGCCGATTGTCGCCAGTCACCATCACGACCTCCAGGCCCTGCTCCCGCAAGGCCTGCACCGCTTGCCGCGCCGTGGGGGATATTGGGTCGGCAATAACGATCAAGCCGGCAAGCTTGCCGTCGATCGCGGCATAAAGCGGTGATTTTGCCCCCTGGCCGAACCGGGCCGCGGCATCCGCGAAGACGCCCACATCAATACCAAGCGCCGCCATATAGCGATCCGCTCCAACCGCGACGTGGTGCCGGTTCTTTCTTCCAAACTTCCAAAGCATGAAGCGATCGGCACCCGCCGAGCCCTGCGGTCCTTCGACGTCGGCTTCGACTCCGAGGCCGGGTTTGGCAACGAAGTTGACCACCTGCCTTCGGATTGCGCCAGCCTGATCGGCGGCCTTGGCGACTGCCGCCGCGATGGGATGTTCGGAGCGCCCCTCCACCGCCGCGACCATTGCCAGCACTTCCGCAGGCTCGAACCCCGGAGCCGTTAGGAAATCGGTGAGTTCCGGCCGGCCCTTAGTAATCGTCCCGGTCTTGTCGAGGGCAATGGCCGTCACATTTGCCAGCGTTTGCAGGGCATCCCCCTTCCGAAAAAGGATTCCCAATTGCGCTCCGCGCCCCGTGCCGACCATGATCGACGTCGGCGTGGCGAGCCCCATGGCGCATGGACAGGCGATGATCAGCACGGCGACCATTTGGATCAACGCGTAGCTCAAAGGCGGCGCCGGCCCGAGCCAAAACCAGACGACGAAGGTCAGAGCGGCGACCGCTATCACGGCCGGCACGAACCATGCCGTGACTTTGTCGGCAAGCGCCTGGATCGGCAGTTTCGCGCCCTGCGCCTGCTCGACCATGCGGATGATCTGGGCGAGCACGGTGTCGGCGCCGATTCTGGTCACCTTGAAATTAAAGCTCCCCGTTGTGTTCAGCGTGCCGCCAACGACCTCGCCGCCCACGCCCTTGGCCACGGGCCGCGGCTCTCCGGTCAGCATCGACTCGTCGAGGAAAGAGGAACCTTCGACCACTTGCCCGTCGACAGGCACTTTTTCGCCAGGCTTGACCACAACAATGTCGCCGATGACGACCTCATCGAGAGCCACTTCGGCCGGCGCCCCGGCCCGCAGGACCCGCGCGGTCCTGGGCTTGAGACCGATCAATTGTTCAATCGCGGCCCCCGCGCGCCCTTTGGCGCGCGCCTCCAGACTGCGCCCGACGAGAATCAGCGTGACGATGACCGCGGCGGATTCAAAATAGACGTGCGAGGTCCCGGCCGGAAACAGCTGCGGGGCGAATGTAACCAGCGTTGAATAGGCAAAGGCGGCGCCGGAACCGAGCGCCACAAGCGCGTTCATATCGGGCGAGCCATGCCAAAGCGCGAGAATTCCGGTTTTGAAGAAGCGAAGGCCCGGACCAAACAGAACCAGCGCGGTCAGCACGAATTCGACGACCCTGCTTGTCTGCATGCCAATGGTCTGCATGACGAACATATGGACCGGCGGAAAAAGGTGGGCGCCCATTTCCAACGCAAAAACCGGAGTCGTCAGGACCAACGCCATGACAACGGCGCGAAAAAGTTCTTTGGCTTCCGCCTGCCGTTCATCCGGTTTCGATTTGGTCGGCGCGTCCGGAGCAATCTCATGCGTCGGATAGCCCGCCGATGAGACGGCCTTGGCGAGAGCCTCCGCATTGGTCGCGCCGGCAAGGAAACGAACCGTGCCGGTCCTGGTCGCGAGGTTGACATTCGCCTCGACCACCCCGGCAATGCTCTTGAACGCCTTCTCGGCGCGACTGACGCAAGAGGCACAACTTAATTTCCCGATGTCGAACCGCGCCGTTTCGATCGGGGTCTCGTAGCCGGCCTTATGGATCGCGGCGACGACTGCCTCCGCGTCGGGAGAAGTCTTGAAGCCGACCTCGGCGCGCTCCGTGGCGAGATTGACCGAGGCCGAAGCAACACCGGGCGCGGCACGAATGGCTTTCTCGACCCGCCCCACGCAGGACGCACAGGACATGCCCTTGACACGAAGGCTTATCGTCGCGGCGTGTTTCGGCTCGGCTGAAAGTGAAGACATCAATGATTTGCCTTGGGTCAATTGGACGAATTGGCGTTCTCAACCGCACACTCATAGCCGGCAACACCTATCGCGGCGATGACTGCAGCAATGTCCGGCGTCCCGGAAAAATATACCTCGGCGCGCTTCGTCGCGAGATTGACCGAAGCCGAAGCGACGCCCGGCGTCGCGCGGATCGCTTTCTCGACCCGGCCCACGCAGGACTCACAGGCCATGCCCTCGACACGAATACTGACGGGAGCGGTTTTGCTGGGGTTGGCAGATAGGGAGGACATGGAAGCTTCCTTTACAAATAGTTGAGCTAAAGGGTGCCCTTGCATCCTAGATCATCGCAGTCAGCCGCGAAAACAAGGGTTGAGGCAGCTTGTAGCACCGCCCCCGCTCATCGGGCGGGCGGAATTGCGTCGCCTACCACGGGCGGATCGAGGAGATCTGCACATTTTCAGGGCGACGACCGAACCCAAAACCGAATCGATTGTCATCGCACCGGCTCCTTTCCTTCCTTTGGCGGAATATGAGGCAGATAGATGACTTGGCCGATTTTCAATTTTTTGGCATCGAGAAGCGGATTGGCTTTGGCGATTTCCTGCCAGTTTCGTTCGTCGCCATACCGCTTTTTGGCAATCCTGGAGAGAGTATCACCCGCGGCAACCGTATAAGTCGGCAATGCCGCACGGCTTTCCTCCGAACCCGCGGGGGCCCCACTGGCGGCGGGCGGCGGTGCCGCAGTCATGATCGCGGATTCCGGTGGGGAAGGCGGGGTTTCCACGGCAGCAACGGCCGGCGGTTTCGTTGTGACGTCTGGCTCCTCGATAATATCGAATTGCCCATGCAGCATGCCCATCCAACAGCTCCAGGGGATGATTCCTGTTTCATGGGGCGTAAATTCGATGGTTTGCAGGCCGTCCTTGATATCAAATTCCAGGGCGAGCTTAGGGACAATGATACGCCGGTTGCATTCCGTGACTTCCTTGCCATCGATGATCCATTTGACCGGGATCCCCCTGCGCAAGACGAACCGATTTGGTTCAAACCCCGATTTGACGACATTCATCGTGATGGTTTGAACATTGTCCGCCACCGGTGATGTCGGATGTGGTGCCTCTGCCAAACCAAGTTTGGCGGATACCACTGTTAACGCGGATTGCAGATCGTAGCCGGCACCGGTAAGGATCAGTCCACGATTGATCATGACCGCACCCAAGGCAATCAAAATCGCACCCGACGCGCGCAACAATTGATGAGTCAGCGCCCCGGAAATCAAACTCGTCAAGAAGCCGAAACTGAGTAAAACGGGCAGCGTTCCGATGCCGAATGTAAACAGCATCTTCGCGCCCTCGATTGCGCTGCCGGTGCCCGCCGCCATTACATACATGGCCTGCAAGGGGCCACAGGCGATCATCAGGCCATTCAACAGGCCGATCACGAAGGGGCGGTTACGACTGCGGCTCTGTTGGCCGACAAAGCGCGCGACGCTGGCGGGGAGCTTGAAGCGGATCCTCCGTAACACAGGGAAGACATTCAACATGTTCAGGCCGAAGATAATCAAAAATATCCCGGCGGAAACAGCCGCGAACCCGCGCAACAAAGGCGTGAAGGTGACAATCGCACCCAGCAGTCCGAATGTGGCGCCGATCAGCGTATAAGAGAGGGTTTTCCCAAGACCATAAAGCCCGTGCGACAAATGGGAGCTTCGTCCCAGGCGCGCGTCGTCCGCCGTGTAGCTCAACACAAATCCGCCGCACATGCCGACGCAGTGGAACCCGGTCAGCAACCCCAGCATCAATATTAGGCCATAGCTTAAATGCGCGCTGACGTCCGGTACGCCGCCCGTGCTGATGAATTTCGTGTCGAGGAAAATGATGAGGAAAATGCCCGCAATGCCAAGGAGGACCGCAGCGAGCGTCTTGGCGCGGTTGGGAGGAGCCTCGGTTTCGTTCGCGAGCACGCAGCGGTAGCCCTTGCGCGCAACCGTGGCACAAATTTCCTCGACGTTGGTTGACGATGGCTTGAAGAGGACGGTGACGATCTCGGTCGGATAATCGGCCTTGACCCGCTGCACGCCAGAAAGCTTGCGCACCGAGTCCTCGATAATATGCTCGCAGCCAGAGCAATGCATGCCGCGTGCGCGGAAGGTAACCTCGTGCGTACTCATTGCATGAAACGAAATTTTTTCACCTTCAAGGGCACAGCTAAAGCCGGAAACCGGCAATTGACGTGACAATATTCTCCGACGTTAAGCTCGGACAAATCTTCGTAAATGCCCGCTGGCTTTAAGACGGTTTGATCGCACGCAACCTGCCACCAGGGATGAAATAATGCTGATGTGCATGGCTAGATCGATGACCTAGCCTTCCGAAGGCGTCATGACACCTTACCCTAATGATGGATAATTGTGAATGGGAAGGAATGCGGCGGCGTTCAGGCCGCCGCGCCCTCGCATCGCGACACGGCGGCCAGACTCCACCCTCCGCTGCAGAGCAATACGCTTACATCTTCCCCATAGGGCCCTTGAGGATTTCATTGGCGGTTTTTTTCTGCTCATCGCTCAGAGCAGCGTAAAGCGGCTGCAAGGTCGCCTTGATGGCGCGCACAGACTCCAGGTGCATCGTCATGTGCTGCTCCATCATATTTAGCTTATCAAGGATATCCGAAGTCATCATCGCCCCGCCATGCTCCTTCATCGCCGCACAATGCTGCGCCCTTTTCTGCCCGTTGCTGCGATAGGCATCGGCGAAGGCATTCCATAGCGGCATCTGCGCGTCAGTGATCTTCAATTCGGCTTTGAGATAGGCGAGCTTGCCCTCGATATGGGTGCCCATGCCGCACATCATCATTCCGGGGCCCATACCCTCATGGCCCATGCCTTCGTGGCCCATGCCTTCGTGGTTCATCATGCCTTCATGACTCATGCCTTCATGGCTCATCATACCTTCGTGACCCATGCCCTCATGCTTCATTGGCATGCCGCCGCCTTGCATCATCCCAGGCATGCCCTGAGCGCCGGCGGCGGTAATTCCGCTGGCGAAAATCAAAACGGCAGCCGCCGCCAATTTGATCTTGCCCATTTTCATCTTGTCCGACCGCATCGCGATTCCTCCAATAGAAGCGTTTCCATTATGAATAAATATAGACGACTGGCCTCCACCGGTTTGATTTCGCTCAAT
The DNA here is from genome assembly GCA_004564215.1 of Beijerinckiaceae bacterium. Taxonomy (NCBI): domain Bacteria; kingdom Pseudomonadati; phylum Pseudomonadota; class Alphaproteobacteria; order Hyphomicrobiales; family Beijerinckiaceae; species Beijerinckiaceae bacterium. The sequence goes on from CP024846.1 coordinate 681,064, forward strand.
AGGGCCAACAAACGAGAGGGGAGCACAGCGATGCATATATGCACGGGGCGCTCTTTCGGCCACGCGCATAAGGCAACCCGAGGAGCGGAGGAGGTCGATCAGAACGTATCAGCCCAAGGTGGGCCTGAACACAAACGCGTGAGCGGCCACCGGCCGGACGGGACGGATACCAATCCAGCCGGAGGAATCTTGTCAGTGCTTGAGGTCTTCCGGCAACTTGCCGCCATTGGCTGCAAGCTTCGCCATGATCTGTTTATGAAGCCAAATATTCATCGACGCGGAATTATTGGTATCTCCTTCGTAATGAAGCTCCTTCGCAAGCTCCTTGCGCGCGCCAAGACTGCTCTCCATGGATAAGAGCTTCATGAGATCGACGATGGAATGTTTCCAATCGAGCTTTTCACTTGCCTTAGCATATAAATCGTCGAGCACGGACGCGACATCGACTGACGATGCCGCTGGCGACGAAGCAGAAGACGGTGCAGACGGCGTTCCGCCAGCTTGAGCGGAGGGCGCCGCCGTCGCCGAAGTTGGGGATGGAGACGTACCTAATATTTTCGACAGGATGGTTCCTAAGATGCTCATCGCACGCTCCTATTCGAAACGGGAAATGTGGGAGTTCGCATTTCATCCCCCCAAGGCAGTATTTGCGACGGCCTGAGTTTTTTGGCCGGCCAAACCCTGCCGCCGCCGTTTACCCGCGTTAATGCGCGTCTCCCGCGTGAGTTCCAGGTTTTGGCCGCTCGTCGGGCGGCGCCTTCCGCCGCCCGCTGTTTTCCCGTGCGCTACCGATCCTTCAAATCCAAGGCCGGGGTAAGATCGCCGAGATGTCCACTTCCCGCCGCTGTCATGGCTTCGTCGCGCGTCTTCAGGCCCGCGAGCAAGGGCAGATCGAACCGCCGGGTGATAAACCGAAGGATCGAAGTCGTGTCGTAGAGCGTATGGTCCACGGTGCCCTTTTTTGCGTAAGGGGAAATAATCAATGCGGGAATGCGGGTTCCGGGTCCCCAGCGGTCGGCCTTCGGCGGCGCGACATGGTCCCAGAAGCCGCCGTTCTCATCATAGGCGACGATCACCAGCATGTGGTCCCACTGAGGACTTCTCTCGAGATGGCCGATCACGTCGGCAATATGTTGATCGCCCGTCGCGAGATCGGCATAGCCGGGGTGCTCGGTGAGATTCCCCTGCGGCTTGTAAAATGCGACCTTCGGGAGCTTTCCCGCATCAATGACCTTGAGGAATTCGCTACCCTCCAAGCCGCCGTCTTTCAAATGCTCGGCCCGCGCCTCAGTGCCGGGAGCCAGGGTTGCGAAATAATTGAACGGCTGATGATGATACTGGAAGTTCGGGTCTGGGCTCGAATTCTGGCCATCCAGCGTCGACTGCCATCCTCCGGCGTACCAAGCCCAATGGATTCCCTTCGCACTGAGAAGATCGCCGATGGTTGGGACGGTCTGCGGCGGTATCGTGATTGCCGACTTAGGATCGGTGAACCGCGGATCGCCGCCCTTTGCTGGCTTGGCTGCGCTCGGCTGATAGGGAGGCTGCATGGTGTTGACGACATAGAAGTCGGGCGTGAGATTGCCGTCGCGCACAAATTTGGGAGTACACGCCATCGCCGAGCCAGCCGAGTCGTCGGCAATCTTAAGTGTCACGCCATCTTCTTCCACCGCACTGATCTGTTCCTGCGCGTAAGATTGGTCGGCGTTCGGATAGAATGGCGTGCAGGCGCAAGCCAAATGGAAATGGTTGAGGAACGAGCCCCCGAATGCACCTTGAAAGAAATTATCGGCGAGCACATATCGCTTGGCGATATTCCAGAGCGCAAGCTTCGAGCCGTCGTAATGCCCCATGACGAGCGCGCCCGAGTCCGTATAGGCGACGAAGCGGTCATTCTTGCCGTGGTTGATCTGCATCTGATTTTGATAGAACCGGTGCACGAGATCAGAGGTGGCGACAGCCACTGACAAATTGAAGCCCTTGGGATCGTCGATGGCAAAGGGTGCGTTGGGCTGATGTTCCGTCTGCGCCTTCGTGATCGCGGGCGTTACACCTTTTGCCGTCAGGCCCTTCCAGATTGGCGGCAGTTCTTTCAGCGGCTTACCGTCGCGATCGACTTGAAGGGTCGCTTCCGGGGCGAGATTTTGCAAGCCGTTCGCACCGGGAAAGCTTCCGTATAAATTATCAAAGCTTCTGTTTTCTGCGTAAATAACGACAATTGTCTCAATCTTGTTGAGAAGCGGGTCTTCGGCGCCCCTCACACTCGTCGGCGAAGCAACGAGCATACCCAAGGCTCCCGCCAACACAACATTCAGGTCAATACGGACCATTCTTACCCTCCCTATCACACCGCCGCCGCCCGCATTTGGCCGGGCAGCAACGCTACCTTTGCGGTATGACAGGGAAACGGCAAGCAGAGTTTTTAATGGCCCCAGAGGCACGGGCAGGCCGGCGAACACGCGCCAGACCTGCAATCAGAGTCACCGAGACGTCATCCCCCGATGATACGAAGCCCCAGCTGAAGACGTCCGTCGGTCAATAGATAGGACAAGGGTCCCTCGCTCCAGCCGTTTCCGGCGGAACGGGCAGCGGCCCTGTTTGCCGGCCATAACTCCGCGAGACATTCACGTGCATGATTTCGCCCGCTCTACCGATCCCCTGCCAAAGGTCTGGGACCCCGAAAGCCGCGTTGGAGACATGTTGCGCGGCAGGCGAGGCCTGGTGGTGGGAATCGCCAACGAACACAGCATCGCATATGGCTGCGCGGTGAAACTGCACGCCTTCGGGGCCGATTTGGCGGTTACCTTTCTTAACGAAAAGGCGGAACCTTTTGTTCGTCCTCTCGCCGAGCAGCTGCAGGCGCAGTTGATCCTGCCGCTCGACGTCGAGCAGCCAGGGCAACTCGAGGCCGTGTTCGAGCGTATTAAAAGCGAATGGGGCAGCCTCGACTTCGTCGTTCATTCGATCGCCTTCGCCCCACGCCAGGACCTGCATGGACGCGTGGTCGATTGTTCGCTGGCTGGATTTCAGCAAGCCATGCGGGTCTCCTGCTACTCATTCATCGAAATGGCGCGGTTGGCCGAGCCCTTGATCGCTCCCGGCGGCGCATTGCTCACGATGAGCTATTACGGCGCCGACAAGGTGGTGAACAATTACAATGTGATGGGTCCCGTGAAGGCGGCCCTGGAGGCAACGACGCGGTATCTCGCAGCCGAACTCGGCGAGAAAGGCATCCGGGTGTTCGCCGTCTCTCCCGGCCCGCTGAAGACCAGAGCGGCCAGCGGCATCGCCGCCTTCGATGAACTCGTCGAGGCGGCGGTGGCTCGAGCGCCGGCGCACCGCTTGGTCGACATTGCCGAGGTGGGACGGGTGGTTTCGTTCCTCGTGGGCGGCGGCTCATCCGGCATGACCGGAGATACGATCTTTATCGACGCCGGCCTTCATATCATGGGCTGACACGGAATGGCATTATGCAAAGAGCGATTTCAGCTGCTGACGCGGCGGCGCTAATCCCGGACGGGGCGAGCTTGATGTTCGGCGGCTTCATGGGCGTCGGTTCGCCTGACCGGATCATCGACGCACTCGTCGCGCGCGGCGCCCGCGGATTAACCATCATCGGCAATGACACCGCCTTTCCCGGTGTGGGCGTCGGCAAGCTGATCGATGCTGGATGCGTCGCTCAGGCGAGATTATCGCATATTGGCACGAACCCGGTGACCCAGAAAAAGATGCTCGCCGGCGAGATCCAGGTCGATCTGATTCCGCAAGGCACGCTGGCCGAACGCATCCGCGCCGGCGGCAGCGGCCTTGGCGGCATCCTGACGCCAACCGGTGTCGGCACAGTGGTGGAAAAAGGCAAAAAGGTCATCGAGATCGAGGGCCACGCCTACTTGCTTGAGCTGCCGATGCGCGCCGATTTCGCGCTCATCCGCGCGCGTGAGGCGGACTATAATTGCAATCTCACCTATCGTTTGACAGCAACCAATTTCAACCCGCTCATCGCCTTCGCCGCAGACTGCGTGATCGCCGAGCCTGATGAAATCGTGCCGGTCGGCGTGATTCCGCCGGACGCGGTGCGCACGCCGGGGATTCTCGTGCATCATCTCGTCGAAAGGCCGCATTGATGGACGCCAAGGAACTGATCGCCCGGCGGGTCGCGCTGGAGCTGCGGAACCGCACGCTTGTCAATCTGGGCATCGGACTGCCGACCTTGGTCGCCCGCTATGTGCCGGAAGGGATATCCGTCGCCTTCCAAAGCGAAAACGGAATCATTGGGTTCGGCGCGCCGCCGCCCGAGGGAATGGAAGATCCGAACCTGACCGACGCCGGCGGCGGCTTTATTTCGGCGCTCCCCGGCGCGGCGAGTTTTGACAGCGGCACGAGCTTCGCCCTCATCCGGGGCGGCCATCTCGACATGACGGTTCTCGGCGGACTGCAAGTCGATGCAGAAGGCCACCTCGCCAATTGGATGGTTCCCGGCAAACTTGTCCCCGGCATGGGCGGCGCGATGGACCTCGTCGTGGGTGCCAAGCGCGTGATCGTCGCCATGCAGCACGCCGCCAAGGGCCAGCCGAAGATCGTCGCCAGCCTCACCTTGCCGCCCACCGCGACGCGGCGCGTAAGCCTTGTCGTCACCGAGATGGCGGTGATCGAACCAACCCCCGAAGGGTTGCTCCTGCGGGAGCGGGCGCCTGGCGTAAGCGTGGAAGACATCGTGGCCAGTACTGGCGCCAATCTTCTGATCATCGGAGATGTGCCGGAAATGCCGATCGAGATTCCCGCTCGAGAGGCGGCGTGAGGGAGGCATAATGCGCAGCAATAAAACATTCTCCGAACTCGCAATCGGCGAGGAGGCGTCGATCACGCGGGTGGTAACCCCGGACGACCTTATCGTCTTCGCCCACGCCAGCGGCAATTTGAATCCTAAAAACCTTCCGGGTTCAGCCGCCGATCCCGACGATACGCCCTCGGTGCCGTCGATGTGGATCGGCTCGTTGTTCTCGGCGGTGTTGGGCAATTTGCTGCCCGGCCCCGGCACCCTTTATGTGTCGCAGACGCTCCGCTTTCATGCCCGCGCGCATATCGGCGATGCGTTGAAAGTATCGGTGCGAGTGGAAGAACTGCGGCCACCAGCGACGGTCGTGCTGCAGACACGCGTCAACCGCGGCGGGGAGTTGATCGCAGACGGGACCGCGGAGGTCCGCGCGCCTGCGACCCGCCAAGTGATCGACGACGTGGAGCTGCCGGAGCTGATGGTGCAGCATCACTCTCAGGTCGAACGGCTGCTTGGCGCCTGCCGGACTCTGCCGCCGATGCCGACCGCTGTTGTCGTTCCCGAGGAAGAGAATGCGCTGCTCGGCGCACTCGCGGGAGCGCGGGAGAATCTCATCGTTCCCATTCTCATCGGCGACGCCGCGAAGATCCGCGCCCTCGCGGCGAGCCATGACATCAACCTCGCGGGCATCGCGATCGAGGATGCGCCGACGCACGACGCCGCGGCGGCGCGGGCGGTGGAAATGGTGCACCAGGGTATGGCGACGGCTCTGATGAAGGGCCATTTGCATACCGACGTTCTCATGAAGCACGTTGTGAAGTCTCAAGGCGGCCTGCGGATCGGGCGGCGGATCAGCCATGTGTTCGTCATGGATGCGCCATCGTTGCGTCAGCTGGTGCTCGTGACCGACGCCGCCATCAATATCGCCCCGACTCTCGAAGAGAAAGTCGACATTGTACAGAACGCGATTGACCTCGCCTTGGCGCTGGGGATCACGCGGCCAAAGGTTGGCGTACTGTCGGCTGTCGAGACCGTCAACCCGAAGATTCAGTCAACCCTGGATGCCGCGATCTTGTCGAAGATGTCGGAACGTGGGCAGATCCGAGGGGGTATCGTCGACGGTCCGCTCGCAATGGACAATGCGATCAGCCTGTCGGCCGCGAAGACCAAAGGTCTGACCTCGCTGGTCGCCGGCCGCGCCGACATACTGGTGGCGCCGAATCTGGAGGCGGGCAATATCCTGGCGAAGGAGCTGACCTATGCGGCGCAGGCGGAGGGGGCAGGTCTGGTGCTCGGCGCCAAGGTCCCGGTGCTGTTGACCAGCCGCGCAGACGACGAACGCTCGCGGCTGTTCTCCTGCGCGGTGGCGGTACTCTATGCCCATTGGTTGTCAAGCGGCCACAGCGCGGTCGAGCCCGCAGCCCTGAAGGAAGCCGCCGAATGAGCCGCCATGTCGTCACCCTCAATGCCGGATCGTCCTCGATCAAGTTCGCGCTCTTCGAGCTGGATGGCCGCGATCCTTTAGATCACGATGATTTTGGAATGACTCAATCCAAAATCATGAACGTGATCGATTCCAAAAATTTAGAGCGGGATGCGGGCGGAAAACCGGCTTCCCCTTTTCCTCATCCCGCTCTCGCACGCGCCATCGGCCTGGTGGAGATGGTCGGGCAGCAGCGGCGAATCAAGGTGCGCGATGGCAACGGCACGACGGTGCTGCATGAGGACGCATGGTCGGATGCGGGCGGTGCGCCGTTCCATACCGAGGCGCTCCGGCGCGTGCTGGCATGGCGGCTGAACGCTTTCCCCGACGCCAACGTGGTCGCCGCCGGTCATCGTGTCGTGCACGGCGGCGTTCACTATGATGGCCCGGTGCTGGTTACCGACGAGGTGTTGCGCGCGCTTGAAAGCTTAGTACCCCTCGCACCGCTGCACCAGCCGCATAATATCGCCGGTATTCAGGCGGCGCGGGAGGCTTGGCCGCACGTGTGCCAGGTCGCGTGTTTCGATACCGCTTTCCACCGCGCGCATCCGTTCGTCAATGACGTGTTTGCCCTGCCTCGCAGATTTTACGATGAAGGCGTGCGGCGCTACGGCTTCCATGGCCTCTCCTACGAATATGTTACGGAAAAGCTGCGGCAGATCGCGCCGCTGCACGCAGCAGGGCGCGTCGTGGTCGCTCATCTCGGCAACGGCGCCTCGATGTGTGCCATCCGCGATGGGCAGTCGGTCGCGAGTTCGATGGGCTTTACGGCGCTCGACGGGCTGCCGATGGGGACCCGCTGCGGTCAGCTGGATCCGGGCGTCGTGCTCTATCTCATGCAGGAAAAGAAGATGAGCGTGGAGGCGATTGCCGACCTGCTCTACCGTGAATCCGGGCTGAAAGGCCTGTCGGAGATTTCGCACGACATGCGTGAGCTGGAGGCCTCAGACCGGCCAGAGGCACAACAAGCGATCGAGTATTTTGTGTTCCGTATCCGCCGCGAATTGGGCGGGCTTGCGGCTATCCTCAAGGGGCTCGATGCCATGGTTTTCTGCGGCGGCATCGGCGAACACGCCTGGCAGGTGCGCGAGCGCGTGCTGGAAGGCATGGAGTGGATCGGCATCGAACTGGACCGCACCGCCAATCGGGCGAGCGCCCAGGTGATCTCTTCGGAGCGCTCCCGCGTGCGCGTGTTTGTAATCCCCACGGACGAAGAGGCGATGATTGCGCGCCAGACGCTGGCCGTGCTGGATCGCGCAGTGGCCGCCGCTGCGTAAACGGGACGCTGAATCAGACGGACCGAAGGGCGGCAATCCCAGAAAGATCCTTGCCCTAAGAAGCAGCGCGAGCCAGGGGATCGACGTCCGCCGGGCGCACTTCGAGCGGCGGCAGGCCGAGCACGCGCCGGAAGCGCTGTAATGCTTGGATCGTGTGCGGTTCCATCTCTTCGAGCGCGCCGGCGATGAATTCCACCACGCCGACCGCCTTCACACGTTCAGCCGCCTCCGGCAGCAGTTGCGCAAGGGCGTCGATCGCGAGATCTTTCTCGAATTCGACAATGACCGATTGCTCATGGATCAGCTCGGTGCGCCGCTCCACCCCGAGGGACGCAAAGGGCTCGTCGTGACTGAGGACATGCGCGGAGCGTTCGAGCCGCGAGCGGCGGACCGCGCCGCGCGCTTCGGCCAGCACGATGAGCATGCGGATCACCGCCTCGGTGAAGCCGCCGCGCTCGATATTAAGAAGAATAGCCCGGACCTCGGGGAGGAACCTCAACTCGGCCGGGTCCTTGCGGGTGCGCTGGAAATTATGGGTGCGGCCCACCCAATCCATCAGGGGCGAACCATAGATCCCGAAAAAGGCCAGTTCGTACCAGGCGTCGCGCATGTCTCTATAGAAGTCGAGACTCTGAGCGACAAGACCTGCCGCTAATTCCTCGGCTTTGCGGAAGGCATTGTCGGGCGCGATAGGCTTGCGCTGGGCCACGATCTGCTGCGCATAGGCGGCTACCGGGGCCATCGCCGGATTGCGATCGGAAAACATGCCACGCCGCAAACGAACGGGGTTAAGGTCGCGTAGCGCCGCCGCACTCTGAGGTGTCACGAGAGATTGGACCAATGGCCTCAGGCAGAGATCATAGATCTCCCCGCCGAGCTCGGAGAGGCGATTTACAGACGCAAAGGCGAGCTCATCTTCGCGGCGCCCATCGTCGATGGCCGCCAAGTCCGCCATCTTCCGCTCCTGGAAGTTGACGAGAAAGCGGGCATGGATTCCCTCGCCCTGCTGATCCTCGATCTGCATCTCGTAGAGTCCGGGCGCAAGCGCCTCGATCGTCTTCATGGTCGAGCCGACCTCGGAATGCTCGCGTTTGGCAACGGACGAGGATACGAAGATCCCTAGATGTCCTACCTTTTCGTGGATCATATAGATGATCCGCTGGCCACGGATCTTGATCTCATTTTCGTCGGCGTAAGTGTCGATGATCCAATTCAGCGCCTGCTGCGGCGGGGTGATGTTGTCGCCATGGCTCGCGAAGACGATGATCGGCGAGCGAATAGACTTCAGGTCGATCTGACGGCCCCGCTCGATATGCGCTTCGCCCCGTGCCAGGCGGTTGCCGACGAACAATTGCTCGACGATCCAACGGATTTCGGCTTCCGTCATGAAGTGATAGCCGCCCCACCAACGCTCGAATTCTAGAAAACGCGCACGGCCGGTGTCCACATCGTGATAGAGTTCGTAGTACTTGCCCCAGAAATTGCGTGAGGGATTGAGCTGTTCGAAATTGGCGACCAGATGGGCGCCATCGAACTCGCCGTGACCGAGGTCCGAACACAAAAGCGCGGGCGCGATGCCGCCGAGCATGCCGCCATTGTAACGCATGGGGTTCTCGCCCACGCGGCCCGACCAATAGGAGAGTGGAGAACCGTTGATCACAAGCGGCCCACTGATGTCGGGATTCGCCGCGGCGAGAATCATGGTTGCCCAGCCGCCCTGGCAATTTCCGACGATGATGGGCTTCGGCGACTTCGGATGACGCTTACCGATCTCCTTCACGAACTCCGCTTCCGCGCGCATGACGTCGGCAAGTGTCTGCCCGGGTTCCGGACGCGGACGGAAGGCAACGAAATAGACCGGGTGGCCGTCGTGTAGCGCGACCCCGACCTGACTATCCTCCTTGAAGCCGCCGATGCCGGCTCCGTGCCCGGCGCGCGGATCGATAATCATATAAGGCCGCTTCCAGTCCAGAATCTCCACGCCCTTCGGCGGCAGAATCTTGAGAAGCACGTAATTGGTCGGCCGCTTGAGGGTTTTGCCGTCGACGATCGTCTCATTATCGTAGATGAGCACCGGCGGCGTGCCGGCGGCCTCATGCGCGAGATCATTGTTGGCGCGCTCGCGCAAGACGTCGATCGTCAGAACCAGCCGCTGCCCGGCATCGGTCCAGTAATCGATCATTTGCTCGAACGTCCGGTCTCGGACATGTCCCGAAGCCGTTGCGTCAGCCAGAGCCTGCGTCTTCTTCACCGTGTCATGCAAAAGCGCAGTATGGGTACGGCCTATGCGTTCGGCATGGCGCGTCGCCACCTGAAGCAAGAGTTCAGCTTGACGAAGGACAATATTCGCCGAATCCGACGCATGACGGACGCCGTCGACGGGGCTAAAAGAGGGTTCCATCATCTCGCCTTACCTGCTTGCAGCCGCCGTGTCCCTTGAAGACCGCGTCGGACTCCGCATGCAAAGGCTGAACGCTTTGAGTATTTCGATATTCCGCAAAGCGGCAGTCAGCAAAACTTAATTCCAACATAGGTCGGGACGAGCGACCCTAGCCGCGGCAAACGTCGGGAGTATGACAGTGCGATCGAGCCTCACGCCGCTCCGACCTATCGCCGATGTTCCGTCCGGACCTCATGCCCCCGCATAAATGTCGATGATCTCGCCGAGCATCCGGAGCGCCTCGGCCTTTGGCCTCTGGAACGAATTGCGACCAATGATCGAGCCGAACCCTCCGCCCTGCTGGATCGCCCGAATCTCCTCAAGCAGCTTTTTGTCATCGAAGGTGGCTGCCCCACCGGAAAAGATGACAATGCGACGGCCGGCAAAGGCGCAATCGAGCACATGACGCACGCGCTCCGCCGCGGTCCCAATCGGGATGCCCCGCTCTTGGTAGACTTTGCGCGCCGCTTCCTGCTCGAGATGCGCCGTCGGCAGTTTCACTTTGATAATGTGGGCGCCGAGCTGCGCCGCGATTTGCGCCGCATAACCGACGACGTCGATCGCGGACTCCCCCTCCTTGCTCAGATCCGACCCGCGCGGATAAGACCAGATGACCACCGCAAGCCCGTTGCGTTTTGCCTCCTCGGCACAAGCGCGGAATTTTCCGAACATCTCCAGCTGAAAGGCCGATCCGGGATAAATCGTAAATCCGATAGCACAGCAACCGAGGCGCAAGGCGTCTTGTACGCTCGCGGTCAACGCCTGGTTCGCATCTTTGTCCTCACGCAGCGAGTCATTATCGTTGGCCTTGAGGATCAGGGGGATTTCGCCGGCAAAATCGCGGGCGCCGGCTTCCAAAAAACCAAGTGGAGCGGCATACGCATTGCAGCCGGCCTCAATGGCGAGTTCGAAATGATAATGCGGATTGTAAGCTGCGGGATTGAGTGCGAAGGAGCGCGCCGGCCCATGTTCGAAGCCCTGGTCGACCGGCAAGATCACAAGCTTCCCGGTCCCCGCGAGCCGGCCATGATTCAGCAGACGGGCCAGATTGGTCAATGTCCCAACGCTGTCCGCACCGTACCAACTGAGAATCTCTCGCACGCGCGGTGTCATCCTTGCTCTCCTTGTTGCATTCGCATGGCAAAAAACATTGCTGGTCACCCTCGCAAGCGAGATACGCGCGACGCGTTCGCAAGACATCCGGTCGGCATTACGTGGTCTTACTCCGTGACGGGGCCAGAAACGCAGCCAAGGCATAATCCTTTAAATCGCCAATGCGGTCCAGTTGGATATCGGCCGGCGGGCAGCCAGCGAGAATTTGCTGGTCGTGAGCGTAGTGGCCCTGCTTCGGAAACACGGTGACGACACGCTCGCCCCAAATCTTCTTCACCGCATTGAGCACCCGCAGCTTGTCGTCGATCAGGACATATTGTTTCGCCGGGTAGAAGCGCTCCACTTGGGCAAGTTCGCGTTCCTTATGGATATAAATAAGCACCTTGCCCTCAAAGGCCATCCAGAGTTGCGAGCGCTCGACCTTCCGGGGCTGAAACACCGCGTCGCCATCGGAGAAAATGACGACAGGGCCCCATTGCCCTACGTGGCTGACGGCGGCAAGCGCACCTGCATAGAGCCGTTCGGCAAATGGATAGTCGACCAGCCAGCTCGACATGCGCAACACCCTTGGATCGTGCAGCTTCTCGATCCTGAACCGTTCCAAGGCGCCGAGGTAATCGGCATAACCAAGCTCTTGCCGCAGTTTCTCAAAAATGTCCCAATAAAGATTGCAGGCATCGACCCCAAACGTCTCAGTCAAATAGGCCGCCAAATCGGCCTGGACTCGATCATTATCGAGGAGCGTATTGTCGACATCGAAAAGGAAGACGAGATCATGCGGTGGGGTCATGGGCGCAGTGCTGTTGGATTTGGAACCCGCCAAGGGCCATCCGGCCGGATCAGCTGATTGGCCTCCTCTGGCCCCCAGCTTCCTTGCGGATAGCTGATGGGTGGTGCGCTCTCTTCCAGGACCGGCTCGACAATTCGCCACTGAGCGTCGACGATATCCTGCCGACCGAAAAGATCCCCGATGCCATGCATCGCGTCTCCCAGCAGGCGCTGATAGGGCGGGATGAAAAGATTTGGCTGTTCGGTCAGGATTAGTTCGACGTCCCGGCCTTCCATGCGATCTCCCGGGCGCTTGACCCGCATGCCCAGGGCAATGTTGACATCCGGACTGATCCTGAGCCGCATATAATCCGAGGTGGGGGAAACGATCTCCGGAAAAGTTTCCCGTGGAGGTCGTTTAAAATAGACCATCACCTCCGCCGCGGTCACCGGGAGAGCCTTGCCGGCCCGAATGTAGATCGGCACGCCGGCCCATCGCCAGGAATCGATGAACAGCTTGGCGGCGACGTAGGTCTCCACGGTCGAGCCGGGCTTGACGCCGGGCACCGACTGATAGCCTGCATATTGGCCCCGAACGACATGCGCCGCATCCAAGGGCCGCACGGCCTTCAGCAACGCCGCCTTCTGCTCACGCACGGCATCCCATTCCTCACCCGTTGGCGGATTCATGGTGAGGCTGGCCAGAACCTGCAGCATGTGATTTTGGAACACGTCCCGAATGGCGCCCGTCTCGTCATAGAATTTGCCGCGATCCCGCACGCCAAAGCTTTCGGCCATGGTGATCTGAATACTGCTGATGTAGATGCGATTCCAGATCGGTTCGAACATCGAATTGGCAAATCGGGTGTAAAGGATGTTCTGTACCGGCTCCTTGCCGAGATAATGATCGATCCGGAAAATATCTTCTTCCGGAAAGAAACGATTGAGAATGCGATCGAGCTGACGCGCCGACGCCCTATTGTGGCCGAAAGGTTTTTCAACCACGAGGCGCGCGTCGGCTCCCGCGCCCTGCTTCGCCAGCCCTTCCGCCACCGTCGCGAACAGGCTCGGAGGAATGGCAAGATAATAGAGTGGGCTCTTCGCATTCCCGAGTTCGCGGCTCAATTTTACAAAGGTCGAGGGATCATTGTAGTCCCCGTCGACATAGCGAAGCAGGCTGGCGAACTTAGCAAAAGCCTTGGTGTCGAGGCAATGATGGTCGGCGAGGCTCTCCTTGGCCCGGTCCTTCAACTGGTCAAGCGACCACCCAGCTTTGGCAACCCCGATGATCGGTACATCGAGCCCTTCGTCGCGAACGAGACCCTGCAGCGCCGGAAAAATCTGCTTGTAGGCCAGGTCGCCCGTGGCCCCAAAAAAAACGATCGCATCGGAAGCCCTGTTGTTCACGTGATGGTCTTCCTATTTGCCAGATCTTTCGATGTGGCCGCCAAATTCGAATCGCATGGCCGACAGCAGTTTGTCAGCATATTCCGCAAGCCCACGCGATTCAAAACGCGCATATAGAGCGGCGCTGATAACGGGAGCCGGCACACCTTCGTCGATCGCCGCCTGCAAGGTCCAACGGCCCTCGCCAGAGTCCGAGACATGTCCTTCAAAACTCGTCAATGCGGGATTCTTGCGCAAGGCTGCGGCGGTGAGATCCAGCAACCAAGAGCCGATCACGCTGCTGCGCCGCCAGACTTCGGCGATCTCGGCAATGTTGAAGTCGAATTGGTAAAACTCTGGATGTCTTAAAGGCGTTGTTTCCGCATCCACCGCGTGGCTCGCACGACCGACATCCGCATTCTTGAGGATGTTCAGGCCTTCGGAATAAGCGGCCATGATGCCATATTCAATGCCGTTATGGACCATTTTGACAAAATGACCGCCGCCATTTGGACCGCAATGAAGATAGCCGCTTTCCGCCTGGTTCGGCTCGCCCGTTGTACCTGGCGTCCGCGGCGCCGCGGCGACGCCCGGCGCCAGGGCGCGAAAGATCGGATCGAGATGCGCAACGATTTCGGTCTCGCCGCCAATCATTTGGCAGTAGCCGCGCTCCAATCCCCAAACGCCACCGCTGACTCCGACATCGACATAATGGAGGCCCATCTCTTTGAGCCGGGCGGCGCGACGAATGTCATCGTGATAATAGGAATTGCCGCCGTCGATCACGACGTCGCCCGGCTCGAGCAGTGGCGTCAGCGAACCAAGGATTGGATCAACAGCTGCGGCCGGAACCATCAGCCACACAGCGCGCGGCTTCGAAAGTGCCTTGACGAAAGCGGCCAAATCCCTCGAGCCCGTAGCGCCATTTTTGACCAATTCGTGAACCGGTTCCGAATGGGTGTCGTAAACGACGCATTCATGGCCGGCTTTCATGAGCCGCAACGCCATATTGGCGCCCATTCGACCAAGTCCGATTATGCCAAGTTGCATTGGGCTCTCCTCTGCGCAAAACTAATCCTCCCGCGAGCTTGTTCCCTCGCAAGTCTTGATCGATACCCGATAGGCCGAAGCTGCAGCTTTCATGGACGGCTGCGCCGAAAGGCGCAAAGGACCCGGCAATCCGCATTGTTAAGCCTGAGCGTGGGCAGGTCATGAACTTTTTTGAGCGTTCCCCAATTGTTTAGCAATATTGCCGACCAAGCTCTTTCCAGCCGCGGGCCCGCAAGGGGAGCGCATCGCCATGTCTTTCAAAGTTCAGATCGGTCCGCCTCAGATTTCCATTCATCAGGGACAGACGGTCCTGATCAGCGATCCGGACGGAGAGATTAATTGGCCGAGTGAAAAAGGCCTTTACTTCCTCGATACGCGGGTTGTCAGCAGCTGGACCGTCTATGCCAATGGGGAACCTTGGGAGCTGCTGAACGGCGGCCCGATCGCCTATTACGCAGCGCGGATCTTTCTGACCAACCCTTCCATTGCGACCGAAGCCGGCATTATTCCGCCACGCACGCTCGGCTTTACCATCGGCCGGTGGATTTACGGCGGCATGCATGAAGACCTTGACATCAGCAATAACAGCATGAAGCCAGTAAAATTTCAGCTCGAGATCGCGATCCGCAGCGATTTTGCAGATCTTTTTGAGGTGAAGTCAGGAAATATCGTACGCCGCGGACGGATCACGACCGAATGGCAGCAGGGCCAGCATCGCCTCTGCACAACTTATTGCAATGGCGACTTCAGCAGGTCGGTGACGGTCTCGGCGCAGCATTTCCCCAAGGAGCCGGTCTACGCCAACGGCCGGCTCAGCTTCGAGGTCGCCCTCGAACCCGGGGAAGCTTGGCACACATGCCTGCTCTACGCCTTGACGGATATAGCCAAGCAAACCGCAGCGCCGCACAGCTGCATCGAACATCATTCCACATCCCGCCACGCCGAGACCATGGCGGATTGGTTGCAGACCGTAGCAAAAATTGAAACCAGCAACGAAGAGTTTTACCGGCTCTTCCGCCGTGCCCTCGAGGATATGGCGGCGCTGCGGCTCCCGATTGCGGATACGGATCATACCGTATTCCTACCGGCCGCCGGCCTACCCTGGTTCATCGCCCCCTTCGGGCGCGACAGCTTGATCGTCTCGCTTCAGAACGTCTTGGTTTATCCCGAATTTGCGCGGGGCTCATTGGACTTCCTCGGTGTTCTTCAAGCAAAGGCGGACGACCCTTACCGGGACGCCGAACCAGGCAAGATCTTCCATGAATTGCGGTTTGGCGAGCTGGCTCATTTTAAGCTGATCCCGCATACACCCTATTATGGCACCGCTGACGCTACCCCTTTGTATCTCATCACCTTGCACGCGGCCTGGCGCGCTACGGGCGACCAAAGCCTCCTGGAGCGGCATCTTGAGACCGCCGAGGGCTGCCTGTCTTGGATCGACAATTATGGGGACCGCGACGGAGACGGCTTTCAAGAATATCAAACCCGATCTCCGGTCGGCTATGAGAACATGGCCTGGAAGGATTCCGGCGACTCCGTTGTCTATCCGGACGGTTCGCAGGTGCGCGGACCAAAGGCTCTCTGTGAACTTCAGGGCTATGTTTACGACGCATGGACCCGTATGGCCGAAATCTTTGACGTCCTCGGCCGATACGACCGTGCCGATGAACTGCGTGCAAAGGCAGCCGCCCTGTTCGAGCGGTTCAACGCGGCGTTTTGGGACGACGAGCTCGGCTTTTATGTTTATGCACTCGACGGCGATAAAAAGAAGGTTCGCACCATCGCCTCCAATGCCGGCCACTGCCTCTGGTCCGGCATTGTGCCGCGGGAGCGCGCCAAGCTGGTTGTGCAGCGCCTGATGGCGCCGGACATGTGGACGGGCTGGGGCATCCGGACGCTCTCCGCCAGCAATCCTGCATTCAATCCATACAATTATCAGACCGGATCGGTGTGGCCGCATGACAACGGCATTATCGCCATCGGGTTTAAACTCTATGGTTTCGGCGTGGAAGCCGGACAGATCGCGCATGACATCAGCAAAGGAGGAAGCTTTTTCCTGTTGAACCAATTGCCGGAGCTCTATACGGCCTTCCCACGCGATGAGACTACGTTTCCCGTGCAATATATCGGCGCCAATGTACCGCAAGCCTGGGCGGCCGGATCGATCTTCATGCTGACCCAGGCCATGCTGGGGTTTCTGCCCGACGCGCCCCGCAACAAACTCTATGTGGATCCGCTGCTGCCCGCCTGGCTACCGGACATCACGATTCGCGATCTTCGGATTGGCTCTCACAAATTGGATATCCGCTTCTGGCGCGAAGGCGAGCAGACCGACTTCGAAGTGCTCAAGGGGGACCCGAGTGTCGTCGAACGATGTGAAGTCGGCGTCAAAGCGGCGGAGCTCAAGCGCCGTTCGTCCCCGATCAAATCCCCGTAGAACCGTCGGAGCAAGGAAGGCGTCCCATGGCGCATGCAGTTGATATTGCCGATCTGGCAACGCCCCTGACCCTCGCGATCGACATCGGCGGGAGCCACCTCAAGGCTTCCGTTCTCAAGCCGTCCGGGCTCATGGCCACCGATGAGGTCCGGGTGAAGACACCCAACCCTGCGACGCCCAGCGCGGTTATTGCGGCGTTGAGTGAACTCTCAAAACAGCTCGGTCCTTTTGATCGCGTATCGATTGGATTTCCGGGCGTCGTGCGAAGCAATTCCGTGTTGACAGCGCCCAATCTTGGCACTCAGGAGTGGCATGGTTTCGGACTTGGCGCGGTCATGGCTGAAAACCTGCTCAGACCCGTTCGCGTGCTCAACGATGCCAGCATCCAGGGCCTCGGTGTCATCTCCGGACGAGGCCTCGAATGCGTATTGACGATGGGCACCGGAATGGGTTTTGCACTGTTTCAGGACGGGCAAATTGCCCCGCATCTGGAACTCAGCCAGCAGCCCATACGCAAGCATAAAACCTACGACGATTTTGTCGGCCGGGCCGCGCTTGATTCGGTCGGCCGCCGACGCTGGAGCAAACGGGTTCACGAAATTATCGGCATCCTTGAAACCGTGGTCCTCTATGACGTGCTTTATATCGGCGGCGGCAATGCCAAGCTGATTGATTGTCCTTTGCCGGCCAATGTGAAAATCGTTTCCAATAGCGCTGGGATCACCGGCGGCGTGCGCCTTTGGGACCGCCGGATGGATCCGGCATTTGCCGCCACGCCGTCCGCTTTTGCCGATTAGGCTCACATGGATGCCGGCCCGGAAACGCTTATTTGCGCTTGCGGCTCGCCTCAAGCCGATCCAAACCGAAGGTCGCCGCAAGTTTCCTTAGATCGGGTGGTCCCGCCCGTGCCAGATCGGGTTCGAGCAGCATCCGCATTCCGATCCCTCGCAGCAAATCGATAAAAGCGATCACGTGGGGATCATCGGCGTCGCGACCGAATATGGGAGCAATCATTTCAATCAGACCACGCATATGCGTGGCGACGATGCTCTGTAAATCGGGTTCCTCGGTCGCTTCCAAAACGATCCCAAGAAAGAACGACATCCGGTGCGGGTCAAACATCAGCTCCTTGAGGGTTCCCATGACGGCATCGAAATCCATGGCCCCGCCCTCGGGCCCCATGGCACTCGAAGCGCGATCATGGGCATGCTGGAGCATTGCGACCACAAGGTCCGCCTTGTGCGGAAAATAATAAGTCAGATGGGACTGACGCAGCCCCAAAGCCTTCGCGATGCGAGGCTGAGTGAGAGACTTGATCCCTTCCGCCTCGACGATATCAAGCGCGGTATCCAAGATTCGTTCTCGTAAACCGCCCTTCACAATCATTGGCTCCGAATGAGTTGGCATGATCTCTAACGAGAAAAGCCTGCCAAACCAAGGTCGCTTCCGCTGGCTCCAGCGTGGCTTGCCCAAAGTCGCTTAGTAGGTTACCAACCAACAGAATACGTGCTGGCAAGAGGTTGTCCATGCAATTGAACCGCCGCGCCCTCGCGCTGGGCGCCCCTATGGCTCTGTTTGCACCAGGCGGCAAGGGCAAAGCTGATCCGCTATCGGACGCGATGGTGCAGAGCCATCCAAAGCCCGACTCCATCCTCGAGGTGGGAATCCTTAAGGCGGAAAAACATGGCGATGCCGGCGTGCCGATCCTTTTCATTCCGGGACTTGCCGGCGGCCCGTGGATTTGGACCGACATGATTCGACGCTTGGCGCCAACCCATGCGGTTTACGTCCTGACCCTTTCCGGCTTCGATGGTCGCGCCACGACGACGCCGCCAATAATCGACAAAGCGGTCGCCGATATTGCTCGCCTCATCTCCGGGAACGGACTTAAAAAGCCTTTGCTTGTCGGCCATAGCCTCGGCGGGTTCATTGGGCTTCGGCTCGCGATCGAGCATAGCGCGCTTGTCGGAGGCCTCGTGACTGTTGAAGGCTTTCCTGTTTTTCCTCCGCTTGTGGAGATGAGTGCCGAGGCTCGACGCACTGCGGCGGAAGGCCTCGCCAAGCAATTTTCGCCAAGCATGGAGGGTGAAGCTTTTCGTGCCTCCCTGGAAATGTTCTTTGCGGCAAGAATGAACGATCCTGTCCAAGCGCGGGAGATCGCCGCCCACGCCGCCCGCAGCGATCCGGCGGCAATTGTCCAATATATTATGGAGATGCTGCCCGCCGATCTGCGTCCCGAACTCGGCAAGATAAGCGTGCCGTTCCTGTCGATCGTTGCGCTCAACTCCTACCTAAACGGCCGGTCCGAAGCGGAAACCAGAGCCTTCTATGCCGGGCTGCTTTCGAACGCTCCACACGTATCGATCCTTCTCATTCGCAACGCGCGCCATTTCGCAATGATAGATCAGCCTGAAGTCGTTGGAGCGGCCATTGAGGGATTTGTGGACGGACTGCAGCTCTCAAACTCCTAAGCATGATCGAATTGAATCGATCATGCTTTCCTTTTGTCCTTAGCTATGCCTTCGTCCAAACACGCGGCATTTTCGCCATGAGCCTTAGAATTTGTAGCGCATGCCCGCGTAGATCGCCCGTCCGTTACCTGGAAAATAGATTTGCTGACTGGCTGGAACGCTTGCGTTGATGACGGTGGCGACATCGCTGATATAGTGTTGGTTGGTCAGATTGCGGGCATCGAGATAAAGCGAAACGCCGGCCGGCAAGGTGATGCCGGCCTGGAGCCCAAGCAGCACATAGCCGGGCGTCCGCACCGTATTCGCATAATCGGCGAAGGCGCCAACCGGAACCCAGTCCAGCGACGGCGCGACATAGAGTCCATCCAATCGCCGATAGGCCAGCGTCGTTCGCAGAACATGCACTGGAGCGCCAGCCAGCTGGTTGTTTCCGAATTGAGGGTCGTTGACAAATGAGAAGTCGTTCCAGGTCCACACCTGGGATAGCGTCAACGCATCCCCGGCGGCCGGACCGGAGATATCGCGCCAAACTTCGACCCCTGCGGCGAATTCAATTCCCTGGTGAAGCGTGTGTGGAGCATTGAATGTGTTGGCCGGAATGCTTTGATTGACCGTGAATTGCAAAAGCTCGTCATGGATGTCCGAGCGATAGGCGGTAAAGTCCCAAGAGAATCTGTCCCACCGCCCGCGCGTGCCTATTTCACCCGTCCAGGCCTTTTGGGCGGAAAGCGGCACGAAGGTCGGCGTGAGAGGACTGAATGTCTGGGTGAGATCCGAGAAATCCGGCACGTCTTGGCTTCGCGTAATGTCAGCAAAGACTTGGATGTCGGGGAGCGGATACCAGATCACACCGGCTTTGGGATTGACGCCATTATAGGTTTTCTGGTCGAAACTGGAGATTGGATTGGCGGCGAGCCCGCCAAGGTCAAAATACCTTCGGCTATCGCTGAAGACCTTCGCGCCGGCCATGAGCGCGACCTGCGGCGCGATAAAGAAGCGATTTTCGCCGAAGGCTTCGAGATTAAGGGCGACTTGCCGCGCATTCAAAACCGGGATCGTTTCCAATCCATCGAAGTTGACGAAGCGATGATCCGCTTGTCGGCCCCCAAAGAATCGCGCGCCGACGATGAGGTCGTCCCGAAAGCCACCGAGACTTAGTTTGCTCGTGAGCCGTGGTTCGACGCCCCAAGTGTAGCCGTCCTGATCGAGAACCAGAAAGATGGGATGATAGAGATTGTTGTGAATGAACCATGAATCGACGTCGATGCGACCAAAGTCGGTGAGCATGGTCGTTTTGTTGGCGATGCGCTCGTCCAGAATGTTGCGCGCCTGATTTCCGCCAAAGCCCGGAAAGGCCGCCGACACGCTCGCGGTTGTGGGGTTGTTCACCGCCGTGTTGAAATCCAAAAGACCCGGTATTTTTTGCTGTGCGCTATAGACCCCGAAATAAAAGCGTGTTTCCGCCCAGGGCGCGAAACGATAGCCGATATTGCCGTTGATCTGTTCAAGATCGGATTGCGAGTGCTGACGATATCCGTCCGAATGGCTAAATGTGCCATTGATCAGGAAATCGAAATCGCCGATCACCCGTGAAACCTGCACTTGACCGCGGATCGAGCCGAAACTGCCCCCATCAATCAGAATAAGATTGGGTGCGAGTGCCGTATAGGCCGTGGGAGAAACGAAATTGATCGCTCCGCCGAGGGTCGATGTGCCGAAAATCAGTGCATTGCCACCCTTGAAAACCTCAATCGAGCGGAAATAGAGCGGGTCGATTTGATCGAAGTCTCCGCTGCCGTCGGCGAGGTTGACGGGAATGCCGTCCTGCAGCAGCTCGATGCCACGGAGATGGAAAAAGCGGGTCAGACCGGACCCTCGAATCGACAGGCGGACCTCCTGCCCATAGCGGGTCTCGACATAGACGCCCGGCACATCCTTCAAAGCATCGCGAAGATCCTCGACATGGCGGGTCTGAATTTCCGGCGTGTTGGCATCGACGAAGTCAACCGATCCCACCATTTGATCGATCTGCTGTTTTTGCTCCGTGACCGACGGCACGGTGAGGGATCCCGCCGAGCTAGTTGCGAGAACGTCAACGGTTGGAAGCGCGACATTGCCGCTGGACTCGGTCGGGCTGGCTTGTTGCGCGCGAGCGCCGGAACAGGCCAGGGTCAAGGCGAGCGCGAGTGCGCCGCCCAATGATTTGGCGGATGACATGTCATAATCCTTTGAAGACCTGGGCCGCGCGCGGCCGCAAAAGCGAGACGGATTGTTCTTCGGTTATTGGGGGCGGAACCGCTGACCGCGATTCTCGGCAAAGCATTGCCCTCACCCCAACATGATCAGAAAACCGAGGGTGGTCCACGCGCAGAAAAATGAGGTTTGAACGGGGAGGCCGCTCTCATCGATCGTGTCGCAGTCCAAGCCACGACGGAGATTTGCCGTGCCACCGAGGTTGTGACCGAGAAGTTCGGTGCGACCAGCGCGCGGCCGGCCGCCGCGCAAGCCAATAGGCAGCATGTCGCATGACGCCGATGCTGATCCGGGTCGCCCGCCGGCGAAGAAGCCTCACCTCGCACACAAATCGTTTCGCTCGACGTCGCCGGGTCGGCGTAAGCGACACGCCCCGCGACGAGGGATTGAAGTAGGAGTGCATAAAGCGTGACGGCGCCGAGCGCGGCACGCCAAGCCACAGATCGTGTACGAAACGTTCTCATGACGCAGCGACCGTAAGCTCGCTCGATGGACCAAGACAGGCGGCGCGCAACCCTTGCTTTCGTGCCGAACCGGCCGAGATCCCCAAGAAACTGAAGTGGGTCGCGTCGAGAATTTTCATGGACCGACGCCGTGATGACGACCCGAAGGAGAATCGCCGTTTGGACCCATGATAACTACCCCATCGAAACGCGAAAACAACGCTAAGCGCGCGGGAGAAATTGTCTGCTCCGCCAGAGAGAGCTTGGCTGCGAGCGCTTCCGCCTTCGTCTTTTCGATGCCGGTTTTTTCGAGAGCGGCGGGTTCCTTGATGGCATCGCCGGCGCAGAGAATGATTTCCCAGCTTTCTCCCTTTCGGCGCAGCAACGCACGTCCGCCGAGCTCGTTCTGGGTCCAATCGGCGATAGCGGCGTCGTCTTGAGAGACGATCGGATCAACCATCAAGGGCGCATCCGGCTTGTCAAAGGCCTGGACAAGAAGTTGGCGAATGAGGTTTTCTTCCTGTCCCGCCTCGGCCAATGCAAGACTGCAAAGTTGGACTGCTAAAGCTCCGCACAATGCAAGGCAGACAAAGGCATTCTTCATCGCAATTCTCTCGGTCTCGGTCGCGATCAAGCTTGATCCCGACAGGTGGCACTCGTCGGCGCGCCCTATCAACGGGCACCCGAGCCCAATCATTGGTAACCTACCAATAAAAAGTTTCCAGTGATTTCAAGGAGGTTTGCTGCAAAGTTTCGCGCGCGTGACTTTCCAGTCACACCGAGGCGGCCTTTTTCGGCATGACCGCTGGCGGATTTTCTCACGACCCAGCGCGGCACCGCGCCGACAGTGTCCCCACCCCCTACCGACTCCATCTCGACCCGAGGCGATTGCAGCTCGTTCGGTTGGCGGCTCTCACACCGTCTCGGTCACCTTGCTGAGATGAGGCGGCCGGTCTGGATCGAAATCGAATCGGCGCGCCGTCGCTTCGATCAATCGATAGGCCGGCGCCAGCAAGGTAATAGCATCGGTCACCGCGTGATCGTCGCCGATCCACGGCAAACTCGAAGCCGGGCCGCCGCACAAATGCACCGCCTGGCCGCTTGTACGCAACGTCGCGACGAGCGTGTCGATCATGCTGGCGGTCTGGTCCGCGAGACGCAGAACAAGCACGGGCGTGTCGTGGGCAATCGCGGCGCGCGGTCCATGCATTAGCTCAGCTGCGCTGTAGGAAAGCGCGGGAAGACGCAAGATCTCTGCCATTTTCAACGCAATTTCACGGGCCGGCGCCAGACCGAAGCCGCGCGCTGCGACGAAGACCGCGCGCGCCTTTGCAAGATCATCGGCACATTCGCGCCAATCGAGCGCCAGCGCCTTCGAGAGTCGTTCTGGCAACCGCGCAACGGCGCTTGCCAGGTTTTTATCGCCGCCTAATTCCGCTATCAGCAAGGCCGCGGCGGCCATTGAGGCAATGACGCTCTTGGTGGCGGCGATGGAAATTTCCGGCCCTGCACCGATGGGCAAACTGAATTCGGCAGCCCGAGCGACAGGGGATTCGGCATCGTTGATGAGCGCCACCGTCAGCGCGCCGGAGGACCGCGCATCGGCGGTCGCGGCAATGAGATCGGGGCTGCGACCCGATTGCGAGACGACGATAAACAGCCCCCCCCGCAATGCCAAGGTGCGCTTGAAGCTGGTGACGATCGACGGCGCCGTTGCGGAGACCGGGATGCCAAGACGGGTCTCGATCAGATAGCGTAGAAACACACCAACGTGACCTGAGCTGCCCCGCCCGCAAACCACGGCGAGCGTTGGATTTTGCCTTTGGATCGCAGCAACGATCGGGCGCCACACGCCGGGGTCGGCAAGCAGCCGTGCCACGACCTCGGAAGCCTCGCCGGTTTCGCGGGCCATGGCGCTGCTCGCGTTCAAAGGATTCTCACCCTTGTGTGCCATAACCTAATGGTTCCTTGAGTAAGGCCGAAGACCTTGAGCAGTCCATCCCGTATGAGAGGACCGAATTGAAAGGCGACGCATCGTCTGTATCGAGCGTCACGAAACGCCTTCATCGGTCATCTCGGCCAAAGCCAGGCGCAAGCTACCCCGATTCTTGGCGAGCAGCGCGGTAGCCTCCTCTTCGGAAAGACCGAGGACAATGAGCGCGGCCAATTTGATGTCGCCGCCCGCACGTGCAAGCGCCTTTGTTGCTATCGCGGAATCGCACCCAGCGATGCGAGTGACCATCAATTCGGCGCGGCGCCGCAGCTTTGCATTAGACGTATGCATGTCGACCATCATACCGCGATAGACACGGCCAAGGCGGACCATAATTCCGGTCGACAGCAGATTGAGCACGACCTTCTGAGCCGTCCCCGCCTTCATGCGGGTTGACCCGGCGATCAACTCACTTCCTGTGGCAATGAGGATCGGATGACGCGCCGCAGCGAGCAGCGGCGTACCAGGATTGTTCGCAATGCCGATCGTGACCGCGCCACGCTTGTTGGCCCGCTGAGTTGCGGCAACGGTGAAGGACGTTGTTCCGCTCGCGGCAACGCCAATGACGACGTCGCTTGGGCCGATGTCGTTACAGTCAACGAGGCGAATGGCGTCCGCAGTATCATCCTCGGCCCCCTCCGCGGTGCAGATCAGGGCCGCATCTCCCCCAGCCATGCCGAACACCAGCCGTTCGCGCGGCCAACCAAATGTCGGCGTTAATTCCGCGCCATCCTGGATCGCAATCCGCCCGGACGTCCCCGCGCCGAAATAGACGAGACGTCCATTTTCGCCAAGCGCTGCCACCGCCGCCTCTACCGCCGCCGCGATGGCCCCGATCGCTGGACGCACCGAAGCAACCGCAGCCATGTGCCCTTCCCACATGGCCTCGACCACCTCGGCGGGGGTCCATTCATCAAGGTCGATGAAGCGGGAACTCACGTGCTCTGTTGCCATCACACCTCTTCGGCGAATTGACGCTAATCTTGCACTATCAATCTAATGTCTTCGATACCGCTTACAATACAATTCAATTTAAGGAGACTTCGCTCCTGCCAGGTTCACGCTCCCAAGCGCTGCAATTCGATCAAGGCGACCGCGGTCAGGATCCCTCGTCTTCGCGTGCGAGAATTATAGCACCAGAAATCGCATCGCGTTCTGGCGGACTCAAACAACGTCGGACGGCGGGCGCGAGCCAGGCCTCAATGGCGCTCGCTAAACCACCGATCAGCGCGACGCGCGGCGCCCCTCTTTCGATGAGGGTGCCGACCAGTTCGCCGATCTCTGCCGCGCCCGCTTCCGCAATTTGTCGTCCCACGGGATCACCTTGATCCGCATGGCGCATCACGAGCGGCGCAAAGCTTGCGTAATCGGTCGAGGTGGCTTGATCCATCCAGGCGACCGCCTCGAACGGGTCGCCATGGAAACGCTCGAGAATTTCGTCTGTCAATGGGCTCGCTTCGGCGCGCCCATCGAGCGCGCGCATGGCCCGTCTCATCGCGCGCAGTCCGAGATCGGCGCCACTCCCTTCGTCCGAGATCGGGAAGCCATAGCCGCCGACAGACAAATTGCTGCCCTTGACGTGCGCGATCCCGATGCTGCCTGTGCCGACAATAACAATACCGCCGTCCTTGCCGCCATGAGCGCCAAGACAGGCGATCAGGCAATCACTCGCGAAGCGCAGCGAGGCAAAGGGATGTGCGAGTTCCGCAAACTGCTCCTGGATGCCTTTGCGCCGAATCCCCGCAAGACCGACGGCGGCATGGATGCGCAAGAGGTCGGGCGGCCCGAGCCCAGCATCCGCGATCGCCATGGTGAAGGCCGCGCGGATCGACTCCCAGGCCTTGCAGATGCCAAGGCGGGTTGTCGCCGGGCCCGATTGGCCGAGCCCGAGCACCGCGCCGGACGTATCTTCAATGCGGGCGCGGCAGCCGGTGCCACCACCGTCAACGCCGAGGAACAGAGCCGGCGCGCCGCTCATTGGCTCAACTCCTCAAGCAGAAGAGGCCAGTGTCGAATCGCACGCTTTTGCGGTCCAGCCTCTCATAGCCGCGATCGAGGTGACATTCAGGGATTAGCAACGTCTTCACCTTCAGCCGCGAGGCGCACCAGAACCCGGCCGACGGATGCACGCTGATAGGCCATCACTGACGCGCGGCGAACCCATGTCGTATGGCAGCGAATCTTCCATCGCAGAAAGCACCGCAAATGGTATCATATCGGCCTATCGAAGGCCAGCGTGACCAAGGGCAAGCGGCCTCCTTTTTAAGCCATGAGAGAACAGGCGACGTGGCAGCTCATTCTCCCCACAAGACACCTGGACCTCTGCAATGCCTCGTGGCCGACGCTATCTTCGACGGCGAGCGCATGTTGACCGGCTGTGCCGTGCTGATCCACGGCGGGCGGATTGTCGACGTGGTGTCGCGAGATGCAGCTCCGCCAGACGGCGCAATGATCGATCTCGGCGCCGGCTCCGTGCTCGCTCCCGGCTTCATCGATGTCCAGGTCAATGGGGGTGGCGGCGTCTTGTTGAACGACGAGCCGACCATCGCCGGGATCAAGACCATCGTTGCGGCGCACCGGCGCTTCGGGACAACGGGGCTCCTACCGACCTTGATCACGGATCGGCGCGAGACGATGGAGCGTCTGGCCGGCATCGCCGAAGCCGCCCTGGAAATCCCCGGCGTGTTCGGATTTCATCTTGAAGGCCCATTCCTCAACCCGAGGCGGAAAGGTGTCCATCCGAGCGCGCGAATCAGATCGCCCACGCCAGAGGACATCTCTCTGCTGCATCGGTTCGGCAGCTTCGGCCGTTCGATTGTCACGCTCGCGCCAGAATGCGTACCTGACGGCTTCATTGCCGATCTGGCCGCCTGCGGGCTACGGATCTGCGCCGGCCACACCGACGCGGATGAGTCAATCATCAGGCGCGCGGGCGACGAAGGCCTGACCGGAATTACGCATCTCTTCAATGCCATGTCCCAGATGCAAGCGCGAGCGCCCGGAGCGGTCGGAGCAGCCCTCGATGAGGCTCGGTTCACCCTCGGCCTGATCTGCGATGGTTACCATGTCGATCCAGCAATGATGCGTATCGCTTTCCGCGTCGCCGGACGCGATCGCTTGATGCTTGTTACCGATGCCATGCCGACGGTTGGGGCTCACGGAGCTGGCTTTGATCTATTCGGCCATGCCATCAAACTTGAAGGCACAAGGCTTGCCACCGAAGATGGAACGCTGGCAGGCGCGCACCTTGACATGATGGGTGCGGTGCGCGGTGCCGTGTCCTTAATGCGGGTGAGCCTGGAGGATGCCCTGGTCATGGCGTCGCGGACACCAGCCCGGTTCCTCGGCCTTGACGGCATGCTCGGTGCGATTCGCAAAAATTATCGTGCCGACCTTGTCGCCTTCGACCCAAATCTCACTGTCACAGACACTTGGGTCGCGGGGAACCGGGAATGCCATGGATGAACCACGGCCACCTGTGTTAGTCAGGAATTGGGGAATTGGCGTGCCCCGGCAGATTTACCAAGGAAATAAGCGCGTTGCGCTTGGGCCGGCGTTAAATAAAAACGCTCACCTTCTCGATAGGCCGCATTCCCCGTCACGACCTCGAACTCGTACATGCCATTGGGCGGTTGAGGCGTATAGTCTATTTCCGTCGGCACTTCGCCGAGGAAACGAACGTTTTGAGGTAGCCGGCTTAAAGACGCGTCTTGGCCTCTGGTCAAGTTTACGGCGTCCTTACCAAAAACCATTGTCATGCCCTGCCAAGTCAGCTTCCTGCATATAAGTCCGGCCCTCCCCAAGAATCAAATTTCCATTTCCGATTGTTTGATGCATTTTATGCATCATGGAGCTGCTGTGGATCGATGATTTTCTTGCTCTCTGCCATACGCGGAATTTTACCCGCGCGGCCGAGGCACGTTGCACCACGCAATCCGCCTATAGCCGTCGTGTGCAGAGGCTGGAAGAATGGTTGGGCGCGCCCCTGTTTTACCGGGAGTCGCGTCCGATAAGCCTGACACCGGCCGGAGAGGAATTTCTCTCGCGCGCCCATCGTCTACGCGAAGACATTTTCGACGCCCGCCGCGCCGTGTTGAATGCGTCGAGCCATTTCAAAAAGACCCTCCGCATCTACACGACCAATACGTTGGCCGCCACATTCCTTCCGCCGTGGCTGGTCGAAAATAAATTGGAGAATTATTCGCTGATCGTGGCCTCGATCGCGGGCTGTCTTGAAGCGGTCAAGCGCAAGCATGCCGATATGAGCTTGATCCCGCATTTCGGCGATGAAGAGACTTTGATCGGCCTGCAAATTGAGGAGATCGGCCAGGATCGTTTGATGCTGGTGGCGGCTCAAATGCAAAAACGCCCGGTGGCTTTGACCAAAAATAAGTTAAGCGGCTCCGTGATGGTCTATACCCCCGGTACGACTTATGGCATGCAAATCGCCGCGATGCTGGATAAGCATCACATCCAGATTCAGGACTCGCCGGTTTGCGAGAGCGCGTCGGCGGAAGCCCTGCTCGCGCAGGTCAAGGCGGGCTTGGGATCGGCCTGGATTCCCGAAATCCTTTTACAAGGCAGTAAAGCTAAAAGATGCGGGGTGCCGAGCTTCTTCGACATACCCTACAAAATCCTGCTGATCAAACCGCCGCAAGACCGGAACGCCGGATAGGGAATCCTCGGCCTGCAAGACGATTGGATGTCACAGCGGCCGACTAGATTGCGTGCTCAGTTCCCTCATTTCGCGGATTTGGCATTGCCAAAAGCCTTAGGACGCGGCAACTTCATCCTCGCTAGGCTGCGATGAGTAGCTGTCCGCTCAAAATCCAACGTTGTGGAAAGAACGGCCGTGAAGACGCAAAGCCAACCGCAGCACTCACGGTTGGGGTCCCGGTCGTGGACCGATTCATACGAAAAATCAGAAGGGCGGCCAAACACATCAGGATCTTTGCGACGGTTTCGTTGGGTGAACGCCCCGATTGCGCGCCGCCTCGTTTTCTTGGCCCCGATTGCCCTGACGGCATGTCAGCCGGCCGTCCTCGACCCCCAAGGAGTCGTCGGGATTGCCGAGAAGACGATCCTTATTGATTCGCTCGCCATCATGCTCGCCATCGTTGTCCCGACGATCGCCGCGACCCTTGCCTTCGCCTGGTGGTTTCGAGCATCCAACATGAGGGCACACTATCTGCCCGATTGGGCCTATTCCGGCCGCATCGAATTCATCGTCTGGAGCATCCCCCTCCTCGTGATCATGCTCCTCGGTGGCGTCGCCTGGATCGGATCTCATGACCTCGATCCCGCAAAGCCTTTGGCATCGAATACCCCACCGCTCGAGGTGCAAGTCGTTTCGCTGGATTGGAAATGGCTCTTCATCTACCCGAACCAGGGTGTCGCCAGTGTAAACCGGCTTGTGGTTCCCGCCGGCGCGCCGATACATTTTTCCCTGACGTCAGCCAGCGTGATGAATGCCTTTTTTGTACCGCAGCTCGGCAGCATGATCTACACGATGAACGGCATGACGACGCAGTTGAACCTGCAGGCGGATACGCCCGGCACCTACCGCGGCCTTTCGAGCCACTATAGCGGCGATGGCTTCTCGGACATGCATTTCGAGGTGCTCGCGATGCCAGCGGAAAGGTTCGCCGCCTGGATCGCGGCGACGCGGAATACCGGGCCAACCCTCGACCCGGGAAGCTACACGGCCCTCGCCAGGCAGAGCATGGACATCTCTCCGTTCACCTTCGGTGCGGCCGATCCGGAGCTGTTTCAAAAGGTCGTCACCCAGAAGCTGCCCCCTGGAGCTGGCCCCCGGATCGGGCGACCGAATGTGAATGTATCTCCCCGGACGGAAGAATAAAGATGTGGGGCAAGCTCAGCTGGGCCGCTATTCCAATCGACCAGCCGATTCCGCTGGTCGCATCGGGCGTGGTTGGCTTCGTGATCATCTGCGTCCTTGCCTGGGTGATTTTGAAGGGATGGCTTCCCTACCTTTGGCGGGAGTGGATCACCAGCGTCGACCACAAGCGGATTGGGATCATGTACATCGTACTCGCGATGGTGATGCTGCTCCGCGGCTTTTCCGATGCGATTATGATGCGGTCGCAACAGGCCCTTGCATTCCAAGCCCCCGGCTACCTCCCGCCCGAGCATTATGATCAGATCTTCTCGGCGCACGGCACGCTGATGATCTTCTTCGTTGCGATGCCCTTCGTTATCGGGCTGATGAATTTCGTCGTGCCGCTCCAGCTCGGAGTTCGCGACGTCGCATTCCCCACGCTCAACTCGGTCGGCTTCTGGCTTACCGCCACCGGTGCGCTGCTGGTCAATATCTCATTGGTCGTTGGAGAATTCGCCCGGACCGGGTGGCTGCCATATCCCCCGCTCTCCGAGCTGACCTATTCGCCCGGTGTCGGCGTTGATTACTATCTCTGGGCGCTCGAAATTTCCGGCGTGGGGACCCTGCTCGCAGGCATCAATCTCCTCACGACCGTCCTCAAGCTTCACGCGCCCGGCATGACCTATATGCGGATGCCGATGTTTTGCTGGACGACGCTGGCCTCCAATCTGCTGATTGTCGCCGCCTTCCCCATTCTCACGGCGACCCTGGCCATGCTGCTACTGGACCGTTACCTCGGTTTCCACTTTTTCACCAATGAAGCGGGCGGCAACGTGATGATGTTCATGAACCTCATTTGGGCGTGGGGACATCCGGAGGTTTACATCCTGATCCTGCCGGCCTTCGGCGTATTTTCGGAAGTGGTCTCCACATTCTCCGGCAAGCCGCTGTTCGGCTACCGCTCGATGGTCGCCGCGACAATGGTCATCTGTATTCTCTCTTTCACGGTCTGGCTGCACCATTTCTTCACGATGGGCGCCGGCCCCGACGTCAATGCGATCTTCGGCATTGCGTCGATGGTCATCGCTGTGCCCACCGGTGTAAAGATCTTCAATTGGCTCTTCACGATGTATGGCGGGCGGATCGTTTATTCCACGCCCATATTGTGGTCGATCGGCTTCATAGTCACCTTCGTGATCGGCGGAATGACCGGGGTCCTGCTGGCGGTGCCACCAGCCGACTTCCTGCTGCACAACAGCCTTTTCCTCGTGGCCCATTTCCACAACGTCATCATCGGCGGCGTGCTCTTCGGCGCTTTCGCCGGCTATACCTATTGGTTCCCCAAGGCTTTTGGCTTCCGCTTGCACGAAGGATTGGGCAAGGCTTCGTTTTGGTGCTGGATCACAGGCTTCTACATCGCCTTCATGCCGCTCTATGTGCTCGGCCTCATGGGAATGACCCGTCGGATGCAGCACTATGATGTCCCGGCTTGGCATCCGTGGTTGATCGTCGCGGCCGGCGGCGCGGCGATCATTCTGCTAGGGATAATCTTGCAGATCGCCCAGCTCGTCGTCAGCATTCGCCGTCGCGAGGAGCTTCGCGACGAGACCGGCGATCCTTGGAATGGGCGATCTCTCGAATGGGCGACCTCGTCCCCTCCGCCAGCCTTCAACTTCGCGGTCCTTCCCCGCGTCGAGAGCGAAGAAGTCTATTGGGGCATAAAGCAGCGTGCCCTCCAGCAGGCGAGGCTCGGCGAGGAACCCGCCTATGCGGAGATCGAGATGCCGAGGAACAGCCCAACCGGATTCATCTGCGCTTTCTTTGCCACCGTCATGGGTTTCGCGCTGATTTGGCACATATGGTGGATGGTGGGGCTGGCCGCATTGGGCGCCTACGCGACCTTCGTCGTCTTTGCCTGGCGGGACAAGGATGAGTACATCATTCCGGCGGAAACAGTCGCGCGCATAGATCGCGCCAACCGAACCGCGCGCAGTGCGGCGCTCGTCCGACGGCAGGCGGCGCCATGACTGCCTTCGACGCGGCCGCCGGCCGCAACCAAGACTTGGAGTCGTCGGACCGCCAGCACACGCTGGGGCACGCGGCCGGGGGGCTGGCATCGAAGCGCATCGTCACCGGCTACGGCTTCTGGATTTTCTTGCTGAGCGACATCATCATGTTCTCCGCCTTCTTTGCCACCTACGCGGTGCTGGTCGGCGAGACGGCAGGAGGACCGAGCGGGCGGGAGCTGTTCAATCTGCGCAACGTCGGGATCGAGACGGCATGCCTTCTCGTCTCAAGCTTCACCTGCGGCCTCGCAAGCATCGGGGCCCGGGCGCACAGGGACATTTGGTTCTACGGCGCGATGGCGGCGACCTTCCTGCTTGGAGCCGCGTTTCTAAGCATCGAGCTCGGGGAATTCGCGGGCATGGTCGCACGCGGGGCGGGGCCGACCCGGAGCGCATTCCTCTCGGCCTTCTTTACACTGGTCGGGTGCCACGGGCTTCATATCACGGCTGGACTGCTGTGGCTTCTGACGATGATGGCGCAGGTGTTCGCCAAAGGATACCGGGCGGATATTCTTCGGCGCATTCTCTGCTTCAGCCTATTTTGGCATGCCCTGGACATAGTTTGGGTTGCGTTGTTCACAGTGGTGTATCTGATGGGGGCTGCGCGATGAGCTCCTCCGAGCCAACCAGTGACCTTCATCAATCGGACACGGCGCCAGGCGACCAGCGTCTCAGCGGAACCGAGATCGCCGAGGGAGTTAAGAGCTATTTGGTGGGGCTCGGGCTGGCGGTTTTGCTCACCGTCGTGTCCTTCTTCATCTCGGGCACCACGCTCATTTGGGGTCCGAGTATTCCTGTCGCCCTGGTCGTTCTTGCGATCGCACAGATGGGCGTTCACCTCGTCTTCTTCCTCCACATCACGACCGGTCCGGACAACGTCAACAACGTCATGGCGCTGGCCTTCGGGGTCCTGATCGTCCTGCTGCTCCTCACCGGTTCGCTCTGGATCATGGCGCATCTGAACCAAAACATGGCGCCCATGGATCAGACCATGCCGATGCAGCTCGAAAATGAGCCCATGGGCCGCACGGTGACAGCGAGCGCCGTCGTCGGTCCCGCGGCGACCGCGCCGGTCGGCTCGCGGGTGTCCGGCGTGATCCAGGCGCTCTATTGCGACGCCAACATGCACGTGAAGGCAGGCCAACTCTGCGCGAAAATCGATCCGCGCTCCTATCAAATCGCTGTAGATCGAAAGAAGGCCGATCTGGCATCAGCCGAGGCCCGGCTCGAGAAGGAAAACGCAGCTCTCGCTCAGACGAAAGCGGACTTGGTGAGCCACGAGGCTTTGGCGAAGCCTTCACGGAAAGCGATTGCCAAGTCGCGCAGAGCCTTTGAGAGGGCGGAGACGCAGACAAAGCACGACGAGGCAAGGGTCGCCCAGCTTCAGACCGCGCTGCATGCCGCCGAAACCAACCTCGGCTTTACCGACATCGTTTCTCCGGTCGACGGAACAGTGGTCTCCCGCAACGTCGAAAGGGGCCAGTCGGTCACGGCGGACTCTCAAGGGCCACCGCTCTTCGTCATCGCAGAGTCTGCCCTCACGGACATCAACGCGAGATTCGGCGCAAAGGACATCGGCGAGGTCAAGATCGGGGACAAAGCGACGTTCACCGCCGAAGCTTTTTCGAACCATCCATTCTCTGGCGTGGTAACCCAAATTCGGCCATCGCCGCAGGCCCATGAGCAGACCTATGACGTCGTCATCCATGCGCCCAATCCGGACCTTTTGCTCAAGGCTGGCATGGCGGGAAGGATCAGGATCATGATCGGGCGGCAGGTTGAGGAAGAATGACCGCGGGGCGAGCGCCCGACATCGCCCCAACTACGCTATAGGGTCCGCAGGGCTGCGGCCACGGCGGTTGCTCGATTGCGTCCAGAGGCCAATATCCGCCAAAAGTTTCTCGGTCACCATGCATTGTTTCCGGCGTGCAGGTGCCGGACATCATGAGGAAGTTCCGGCGCGCACCGGCCACCCCTGTGCGGACGCTTTACACAGAGTTATACAGGAGACGAGCCGTTGGGCTTTACACCTAGGATAATCTTGCTGACCCGATTCGTCGGGTCCGTGGGTCTTGAGTAAGCCAACCGATAGGTCCGGTTATGTTGCGACGAATTACGCAGGCGTGTGTTCGCTACGCCGACCGATACGTACCAGATCCATTTCTCTATGCGATCATATTGACCTTCATCACGGTGATTGCAGCGGCGATCTTCACGCAGAGCGATCCTGTCACGATCATCGAGGCTTGGTACAATGGCCTTTGGACTATCCTTGCGTTCGCTTTGCAGATGGCACTCGTCCTGGCCACCGGGGTGGCTCTCGCGAATGCGCCCGTCATCAAGTGGCTGTTGCTGAGATTGGCGAGCATTCCGACTGAGCAAGCAGGCGCCGCCATCACAGTCTTTCTCGCGGCTGCGATCGGATCTTGGTTGAATTGGGGTTTCGGCCTCGTCACCGGCGCAATCGTGGCTCGCGAAATCGGCAAGCGGCTGCGCAATGTCGATTTTGGTTTCTTGGTTGCCGCAGCTTACATGGGCTTCATGGTGTGGGCCTCCGGCCTGTCAAGTTCGATCGCCTTGGCGACAGCCACGCATGGCAGCGAGCTGAATATTATCGAAAAAGTGACAGGTACGATCGCCGGGTTCGACCGAACGATCTTCACCTATTATAATTTGGTTCCGGTCATTCTTCTGATCATCGTGATCCCGATCGCTCTTTGTTTCATGGGGCCCGACGAGAAGGAAATGAAAAAAATCGACCCCGATCTGCTCATTC
Source organism: Beijerinckiaceae bacterium (assembly GCA_004564215.1). Classification (NCBI taxonomy): domain Bacteria; kingdom Pseudomonadati; phylum Pseudomonadota; class Alphaproteobacteria; order Hyphomicrobiales; family Beijerinckiaceae; species Beijerinckiaceae bacterium. The sequence continues at coordinate 715,633 of CP024846.1, forward strand.
ACCAGGACGAGGCGCAGGAGACCGACAAAGGCAAAAAGACGTTCGCAACTGTTTTGGAGAATTCAAGGATCGTCACACTGCTGTTGGTTCTGATGGGTGCATTTTACGAATATCGCACCATTTCCACGAAAGGATTCTCGCTCGATATCAACGGCTTCATCTTCATTGCATTTATGCTTGGCCTCATCTTTCATGGGCGGCCGATCCGCTATGTGCATGCCTTCAATGCGGGTGCAAGAAACGTCGGTCCAATTCTTCTGCAGTTTCCTCTGTACGGCGGAATCATGGGGATCATGACGCAAACCGGATTGGCGGCGGTGATCGCGCAGAGCTTCGTGGATTTATCGACGCAACGCACCTTACCCTTTTGGTCGTTCATCTCATCGAACATCATCAGCCTGTTCGTACCGTCAGGTGGCGGTCACTGGGCAGTCCAGGGTCCTTTTATAGTGCCGGCTGCGGTCAACCTGCATGCCGATCCCGCGATGACGGCGATGGGGACCGCGATGGGTGAACAAACGGCAAACATGATTCAGCCATTCTGGGCGTTGCCGATTCTGGCGCTCGCGCGGCTCGGGATAAAGGACATCATGGGCTATTGTGTAATAGCGTTGGTGATTGGGTTGGTTCTCTACGGCGGATCGCTCCTGGCCTTTGCCTAGAGCATGTTCCGAAAAAGTTGACCGACTTTTTCGATCAGAACATGCTCAAACTCGTTGAACTAGATGCGCTTCGCTGGCCACGCGAGAGGCCGACCTCAAAGGTCGCCAGCAAGTCGTTGTTATGGATTTGAGACGCACGAGGCCGGGCTCCTGCCCCGCTGACGATGCCAGCCCCCTCACAAAGGGAAGCAATTTTGTTCAACGCGCGGCCGCGAAACCCGGCAACCCGCCAAAAGCTGCCTCGAATGAAACAACTACGCAATTTCAATTACTTAGTAACTGGCTGGGGCGGGAGGATTCGAACCTCCGCATGGCGGAATCAAAATCCGCTGCCTTACCGCTTGGCGACGCCCCAATGCCGCTGTCTCAGGCTGTCGCCCACGGCGGTCGGACCATAATGCGCGGCGAAGCAGCCTGCAACCGCTCTTATAGGCTGTTTTCACCAACCGATTTTCGAGATTCCCAACCGTGGCTGGAACCCCCGAACCCATTCAGTGTTCAGCAGGCCTCGGCACATGGCGGCCGGCCAGAAGCCAATAAGTTGAACCGGACACGACGCCGGATACAAAAAAGACCAGCGCAAACCGCAGCTCCGCGGGGCTGGCATTCGTCGCCCCTTGCAAATGGAGCACTTCGCGTAGGATCCATGGCGCCGAAGCCGCGATAAATCCAGTCGTGCCAGCGTACCAAAGGATTGAGCGCACTCTGGCGATCTCGCCAATGACGGCAATGGCAATCAAGGGAACGACACAAATCGACATGAGGGCCGTCCAGGCCAAACGCGGAAGAAGAGCCAACTCCTCGGCACTTAAATTTCCGTCGAAATCGGCCTCGGAGAGCGCCAGCAACCCAAACTGGATCAGAGCAAAAGTCGCATCGCGGGTTATCGGGTCGATGAGCAAAGCGAGCGGCAAGAAAATGAGCGCCACGCCAACCGCGATCACCATCGAAAACAAAATGACGGACGCTCTAAGCAGCCAAGCCATGCTGAGCTTTCGTTTGATCAGCCATGCCCTCGGGCTGCTTTGATCACGCTGGGATCCAGCCGTTGATGTAATTGCTTTTCAAAGCAGTGTCCAATGAGGCGGATGCCCCCAGGGCGGGATTTGGACGAATCTGGGCCGCAGAGCGCAGCTACGGCCCGAGCCACGCTAAGGCCAAGCAAAATGGCAGGTTTGCAGAGATCGAATTTTGTCGAGAATTTTCTTAAATTGAGAGACTATATTTGGCTGTCGGTGGTTAACTCCCCTCGATGGACCCGCCTAGACCGGGACAAGGTGAAAGCGCCTGGAATGTATATCATCGCCCGCAATATCACCGGCCCCCGCTTGCGCTGCGAAGCGCTGATGGTTGATAAGAAAAGCTTCACGCCTTGGCCGCCGGTGACCGAAGACGGCTGGCGGCGGGCCTATAAATTTCGCGACCGGCTCATGGCCGAGGTCGTGCGCCTTGAAATCGATCCTTTGGGCGAACAGCTCAAGGTCATCGAGGCGGTTTATATCCGCTGACGGGCGCGGCGGTTATTCCGGCACAAACTTCATCGCGACGCCATTGATACAATAGCGCAGATGGGTTGGCGGCGGTCCATCCGGAAACACGTGCCCCAAATGGCTGCCGCAGCGGCTGCAATGAACCTCCGTCCGCACCATTCCGTAGCTGCGGTCCGAGGAACTCTCGACAGCGCCTTCGAGCGGGTCATTGAAGCTCGGCCAGCCGGTTCCGCTGTCAAATTTCCTGTGCGATACGAATAATTTCTGGCCGCATCCGGCACAGAGGAAGACACCTTGGCGTTTTTCATGATTGAGGGCGCAGCTGCCCGGCGCTTCCGTTCCATGCCTGCGCATGACCTCATATTGTTCCGGCGTGAGGAGGCGACGCCACTCCTCGTCCGTGCGCGTCACCTCGAATGTCTTGGTTTGCATGACCCCTTCGCTCCATCAACCGGATAAAAACAAGACCTTCGGCGCTGGACAAAGCTCGAATTAGACATCCAAATTGGCGACGCTCAGCGCGTTCTCCTGGATGAATTCGCGCCGGGGCTCGACGACATCGCCCATGAGTTTGACAAAGATATCATCGGCATCGTCGCCTTCCTTGATCTTAACCTGCAGCAGGGACCGCGCCTCTCGATCGAGCGTTGTTTCCCAAAGCTGATCGGGGTTCATTTCACCCAAACCTTTGTAGCGCTGAAACTGGGAAATCCCCTTTTGACCCGCCGCCATGATGACATCAATAAGATTGCAGGGCCCTGACACTTGGATCTGCTCTCCCCTGCGCAAGAAAAGTGCGGGCGCGGCGAAGACATCGCGCAGCGCTTGCGCATGTTCGTTGACGCGGCGGGCTTCGATCGAAGCCAATAGTCCGGCGTCGATGTTCGAGACATGACGCACGCCGCGGAGTTCGCGGCTGAACATATAGCCGCCATTCTCGACCGTGCCGCGCCAACCGCGCTCCATTTCTTCGGAGTGTTCATCGAGACGGGCGGCGATCGTCTCGGCAAAACTCATCGCTTCGCCTTCGTCGGAAATCGGTGTCAAAGCACCGGCGATTGCCGCCCGCTCGACGACCGTGCGATCATAGCGCGAATGCATTCCCGCAAGCATTTGCCGGACGATGCGCGCCTCCTCGATAATGGTACGCAGATCGGCGCCGGCGCGCTCTTCGCCACTGGAAAGCCGTAGCACAGCCCCCTCAAGTCCATTGTCGATCAAATAATCTTCACGCGCGCGCTCATCCTTCAAATATTGTTCGGAACCGCCGCGCTTCACTTTGTAGAGCGGCGGCTGCGCGATGTAGAGGTGACCGCGTTCGATCAGCTCGCGCATCTGGCGAAAGAAAAAGGTCAAAAGGAGGGTCCGAATATGCGAACCGTCAACATCGGCATCGGTCATGATGATGATTTTATGGTAGCGCAATTTATCGACGTTGAAGTCGTCGCGCCCGATGCCGGTGCCAAGCGCGGTGATCAAAGTCCCGATTTCCTGACTGGACAGCATTTTATCGAAGCGCGCGCGTTCGACATTCAGGATCTTGCCGCGTAGCGGGAGGACTGCTTGATATTCTCGGTTGCGGCCTTGCTTGGCCGAACCACCCGCCGAATCTCCTTCGACCAAAAACAATTCAGCTTTGGCCGGATCGCGCTCCTGGCAATCCGCGAGCTTTCCGGGCAGATTGGCGACGTCGAGCGCACCCTTGCGGCGGGTCAGCTCGCGGGCCTTGCGCGCCGCTTCCCGTGCCTGGGCCGCTTCGACAACCTTGCCGACAACCGTGCGCGCCTCGTGGGGATGTTCCTCAAACCAGGCCCCAAGCATCTCGTTGACGAGGCCCTCAACCGCGGGACGGACCTCGGATGACACCAGCTTTTCCTTGGTCTGCGAAGAAAATTTGGGATCCGGCACCTTTACGGACAACACACAGGTCAAGCCTTCCCGGCAATCGTCTCCTGTGAGATCGACTTTCTCACGCTTGGTAAGACCGGCGCGCTCCGCGTAGCCGGTGACCTGGCGAGTCAGCGCCGCGCGCAGTCCGGCGAGATGTGTCCCGCCGTCGCGTTGTGGGATGTTATTTGTGAACGCCAGCACATGCTCGTGGTAGGAGTCGTTCCACCAAAGGGCCGCTTCCACCGTCATCTTGTCGCGCTCGCCCCGGATCACGATCGGATTGGCGATCAGCGGCGCCTTCGCGCGATCAAGATAGCGCACGAAGGCCTCGAGCCCGCCTTCATAAAAAAGCTCTTCCCGCTTGATTTCAGCGCCGCGGAGATCCGAGAGCTCAATTCGCACGCCTGAGTTCAAGAAGGCCAGTTCCCGCAGACGATGTTCGATCGTCGCATAGTCGAAGTCCACCATCGTAAAAGTCTTCGGCGACGCCATGAAAGTCACTTCGGTGCCGCGCTTGGGCTTACCCTCGATGTCCGGAGCGGGTCCGGCAACCGCCAGCGGACTGACCGTGTCGCCATCCTCGAACCGAAGAACATGCTCCTTGCCGTCGCGCCAGATCCGCAGCTGCAGCCACGTCGAAAGCGCGTTGACGACCGAAACGCCGACGCCGTGCAGGCCACCCGAAACCTTGTAGGAATTCTGGTCGAATTTTCCGCCCGCGTGCAGCTGGGTCATGATGACCTCTGCCGCCGACACGCCTTCTTCGGTATGGATATCGGTGGGGATGCCGCGGCCGTCATCGGTGACGGTGACCGAGCCATCGGCATTGAGCGTTACCGTGACGCGGGTCGCATAGCCGGCCAGCGCCTCATCGATTGCATTATCGACGACCTCATAGACCATGTGATGCAAGCCGGAGCCATCGTCGGTGTCGCCGATATACATGCCGGGACGCTTGCGCACAGCATCGAGACCGCGCAATACCTTGATCGAATCGGCGCCGTAATAGGCTTCTGTTTCAGGAGGCACCGGGACCGGCGAAACGGCGGCGGGTTCGGCCATGGAGACGTAAACTTTCTATTCTTGGCAAGGGCTGGATTGCTGCAAATCCGACTATAACCAAAAACGGCCTGAAGGTCATGTTTTTTAATATGTTTTTGGACGTTTTGAAGGCCTCTTAAAAGGCTGTCCACACTTGGTTTTGGCGGGCTGCATAACCGTGGCTACGAAAACCCGAAACAGCACCGGGATTTCCCTGCGGGCAGTTTAAAATGCATCGGGTGAAAGTGGCAATCCGGGAGCAGGAATAAACGAAAACAATTAATATTAGGGCACATCCCGGGCACGCGCCCGGGAACCAACCCCAAGCGAACCTCTGAAGCCAATTGGGAGCATGATCCATGGTTGTGAACAGGATCATGCTCCCATCGTAGTTGATCCCTAGGCAGCCACGCCGGCTACGGCTCTGCCACCAATCGTCAGGCCGTTGGCAGTAGCGCCCACCACCACTTTCTCGCCGTCGTGAATTTCTCCCGCGAGGATGAGTTCCGCCAACGGGTCCTGGATGTTTTTTTGGATGACCCGCTTCAGCGGCCGCGCACCATAGGCGGAATCATAGCCCTTTTCGGCAAGCCAAGCGCGAGCCTCGGGCCTGAGTTCAAGGGTAATCTTGCGATCCTCCAAGAGCTTAGCCAGTCGCACGATTTGAATATCGACAATCGCCCCCATGTCCTCGCGGCGCAGCCGGTGGAACAGGATGATCTCGTCAATTCGGTTCAGGAATTCCGGCCGGAAATGTCCCCTCACAACTTGCATCACTTCGGCATGGACGGCGGAGGAATCCTCACCCTCTTTCTGCAGCATGAGGAATTCGGCGCCGAGATTGGAGGTCATCACGATCAGGACATTGCGGAAATCGACCGTGCGGCCCTGCCCGTCGGTGAGGCGACCATCGTCGAGCACTTGCAGCAGGACGTTGAAGACATCCGGATGCGCCTTTTCGATCTCGTCGAACAGCACCACTTGGTAGGGTCTCCGGCGCACTGCTTCGGTCAGGGCGCCACCTTCCTCGTAGCCCACGTAACCTGGCGGCGCCCCAATCAACCGGGCCACCGAATGCTTCTCCATATATTCCGACATGTCGATGCGCACGAGCGCCGCCTCATCGTCGAAAAGGAAGGCGGCGAGCGCCTTGGTCAGCTCGGTCTTGCCGACCCCGGTCGGGCCTAGAAACATGAAGGAGCCGATCGGCCGATTGGGATCTTGCAGCCCCGCGCGGGCGCGCCGCACGGCGGTTGAGACGGCCTTCACGGCCTCCGCCTGGCCCACGACCCGCTTGCTAAGCGCCTCCTCCATCTTCAAGAGTTTGTCGCGCTCACCCTCCAACATTTTGTCGACCGGGATGCCGGTCCATCGCGAGACCACCTGCGCGACATGGTCAGGCGTTACGGCTTCTTCGACCAGGACATCGCTGCGCTTGGCCTCGGTCTCCTTGAGCTTGCGCTCAAGTTCGGGAATGACCCCGTAGGCAAGTTCACCCGCGCGTTGATATTCGCCGCGACGCTGCACCTGAACAAGCTCGTTGCGGGCGGTCTCAAGCTGTTCCTTAATCTTCTGCTCCGAGCCAAGCTTATCCTTTTCGGCACGCCAGCGCGCCGTGATCGAAGCCGATTTCTCTTCGAGTTCGGCAAGTTCGGCGCTGAGCTTCGCGAGGCGCTCCTTCGAGGCGGAATCGGTCTCCTTTTTTAAAGCCTCCTGCTCGATCTTAAGCTGAATGATCCTGCGGTCGAATTCATCGAGCTCTTCCGGCTTCGAATCGACCTGCATGCGCAGACGCGAGCCCGCTTCGTCAATCAGATCGATCGCTTTGTCGGGAAGAAACCGGTCTGCGATATAACGGTGCGACAGCGTCGCTGCGGCGACAATCGCCGCATCGGTGATGCGCACACCGTGATGCAATTCATATTTTTCCTTGAGACCGCGCAGAATAGAAATCGTGTCTTCGACGGTCGGTTCCGAAACGAAAACCGGCTGGAAGCGCCGCGCGAGCGCGGCATCTTTTTCGACATGCTTACGATATTCATCGAGCGTGGTCGCGCCAACGCAATGAAGCTCACCCCGCGCAAGAGCCGGCTTCAAGAGATTGGACGCATCCATCGCGCCATCCGCCTTGCCGGCGCCGACCAGCGTATGCATTTCGTCGATGAACAGAATGATCCCTCCCGCGGCCGAGGTGACTTCGTTCAGGACGGCCTTGAGTCTTTCTTCGAATTCTCCCCGGTATTTCGCACCGGCGATGAGCGATCCCATGTCGAGCGCGAGCAGCTTTTTATCACGCAGGCTTTCCGGTACGTCACCATTGACGATGCGCAGGGCGAGCCCTTCGACGATCGCGGTCTTGCCGACGCCGGGCTCGCCGATCAGGACCGGGTTGTTCTTGGTGCGGCGGGACAGAACTTGAATGGTCCGGCGAATCTCTTCGTCGCGGCCGATCACCGGATCGAGCTTCCCGGAGCGGGCGGCCTCGGTCAGATCGCGGGCGTATTTTTTCAACGCATCATAAGCGTTTTCGGCCGTGGCATTATCGGCGGTGCGCCCCTTGCGGAGATCCTCGATCGCAGCATTGAGCGTTTGCGGCGTGACACCGGCGCGCTCAAGAATTTTGCCTGCCTCGGTATTTTTTTCCATCGCGAGGGCAAGCAACAGGCGCTCGACCGTGACATAGGAGTCACCCGCCTTTTGCGCGATCTTTTCGGCATTGTCGAAAATGCGCGCGGTTGCGGGCGCGAGATAGAGTTGGCCGGCTCCGGCGCCCTGGACTTTTGGCAGCTTGGCAAGCGCGAGTTCGGTGTCGCGCAGGGCTTCGCGCGAGCGACCCCCTGCCCTGTCAATGAGGCCGGCGGACAGCCCCTCCTCGTCATCGAGAAGGACTTTTAAAATATGTTCGGGGGTGAATTGCTGATGCCCCTCGCGAATGGCGAGCGACTGGGCGCTTTGGATAAAACCGCGCGCCCGTTCGGTGTATTTTTCAAGATTCATGTCTTAGATCTCCCCGCCCGCAAAATTACCCCTAAGCAGCAAATCCTGCGGCCCTGCGAATGTGGCCCTTGTGGCGGCCCGTCAAATGAAATGTAGGGGGAAAACGCGGTCGCGGTAGGGGCGATGGCCGCGAAAGCCTATCCGATTGCGCCCTGACGACCACTTGTCGCGCTCCCTCCGGAACAATGGTCAAGGCAATAGGGTCGAGGTTTCTAGAGCGGGATGAGGAAAAGTGGAAACCGGTTTTCCGCCAGCATCCCGCTCTAAACTTTTGGAATCGATCACGTTCACGATTTTGGATTGAGTCAATCCAAAATCACAGTGATCTAAGTCCGGGCGGGTTATGGATGCGCCGCAGCGATCAATCTAGGCCTGCGATTTTTCGGGGCTGTTTCCAGGCCATTGCGACCTGCCGATCGCGAAACGGACGAAAAGGCGCACGCTTTTAAGGAACGCGTGCGCCGTGGGCGTAAAACCCTGCTGATCGGCCTTCAAAGCCAGGCTGAAATCACCAGCGGCAAAACCGCCGGGGCCCCCAAGGTGTTGGCCGGAAAAAGCAGCGACGCCATGCGCCCCAGTTGCGCCGGCAGCCTCCCCAGGGGCCGCGATGCCAGCCAAATCCGCAGCCGCCCGCCACCTGCGTAATGTACGACTGCTGCTCCAACGGAAACAGCGCGGCAGGGGCAGCCCCTACATCAAACGAAACCAAAGCAATCATACAACCGGCAGCGAGAGCTGATGATTTTGGAAGCATAAGGTCACCTCAATTGGCAGCATGCAGCCCAATCATTATCTGCTGTCGCGCGCAAATCAAGGTCCAAAACCTGGGAGCGAAACTGCTTACTCTTGGATCGAATCATCGGGACCCAATTCATCGCTCCCCGCCAGCCGTGCGGTTGCCATTTCCGCTTTGCCGCGGCGGCGCCGTCGCGGGCGTGGATGAAAACCATTTCCGGCATGTTCCGCTTCCGCCGGATCGGCGAGCAGGGCGGTCAGGGGTTCGGTCTGCGGCCCCGCGTCATGAACTTCGGCCGGCACGCGAACCGGCGCGGTGATGAAGGCGGGCAAGCCATTGCTGACCGCTTCCGGTTCTGCCGGCTGCGCCTCGCCGCGCTGATCGACTCGGATCGTCGTTTCATTGCGAAAATCGCGCGGACCCCGGCTGGGCCGATGACTGCGGCCATCCGAATCGCGGGGACGGCCATTGCGATCTTGGTAGGGCCGCTCCTGATAGGGCTTCTCCTGGTTCTGATTGTCCCGGAAACCCCGGTCCTGGAACGTCCGCTCCGGACGCGGTCCCCGTTCAGGCTGGTCGAAGCCTTGTCTTTCGGCATTGTAGTAGGGGCGGTCTGGCCCTGGCTGGGCATGGCTGGCTTGGGGTTGCGGCTGAAGGCCAGGTTGCGGCGGCGGGGGAGCCAGCCGCTCGACGGGCGATGCGAATCTGTCGGGGATACCGCCGAAGTCGCCATCGTCTTCGGTCTCTTCGATTTGCACTTCGCCGGGCTGGCGTTGATAGGTGCCCTGGCTCTGTTGCTGAACTTGCTGGGCCGCCGCGATCAACCTGAAATAATGTTCGGCATGTTGCAGATAGCTCTCGGCCATCACCGGGTCGCCGGACGACTGCGCGTCACGCGCCAACTGCAGGTATTTCTCACCGATATGGTGGGCGGTTCCACGAATTTTCACGTCCGGGCCGCTCGATTCATAGGAGCGTGTCAGAGGGTTGGGTCCCTTTCGGCCGCCGCTACTGTTGTTGGGACGGCCACGCATACGTTTGTTGTTCTGTCCTGGTCTCATCGATGATCCTTGGGTGGCATCGTAGTCACGACAATCCTGCACTCCCGGACAGGCGTGCGGTTCTCGGTCCTGGTGGAACCTATTTTCTCAAAATACTGAAGGCGCGAGCGGATATTTTGGCTCTCCAGCCGTTAACGACCGTGCTTAACGGCACCGCCGTAGCACAAATCTTCGACCCTTGAATTGATAGAGTCTCAGAGTCCGAGGACGTTTACCCAGGTTGCACCTGGTATCGCAGCATTAGCGAAAGCGGAGATCACCCTTTGAAATTATCCACACGCTCGGCATTTTGATTGTCTACACGCTCGGCATTTCGTGCAGGCATTTGCGTGGACAAAGCGTCTCGACGCCAATCGCAACTTTGCAACATGAGCGAAAAACTAATCCTTGGATCGGAACCTAGTCGCTTTCGCGCAAAACGCCAAGAGCTTTTAGGAAAATATCTCTCTTCCCGAGTGCGGCGTGGCCAATTTGTCACGCCCGCGCTCCAGAGGGCAAACGCGCCAGAATAATGCGCTTATGCCCGTCAAGGTCAAGCCGAAATTCAACAGGCACGCCGAACGCATTGACGAGGAACGATTCGACAGGCTGACTTTGACCCGCGCCGAGTTCCAGCGCGATCAGAGCGCAGGGCGCCGCGAGGTTCACCAGCGCCGGAATGATTTTCCGATAGGCCCCCAGACCGTCTTCGCCTCCATCCAGGGCAAGACGCGGGTCATGATCGCGAACCTCCGGCAACAGCGCGGCAATATCGCCCCGCGCGATATAGGGAGGATTGGACACGATCACATCGAACGGCCCCCGCAGGGCCTCGGTCCAATCGCCGCAAACAACGAACCCGCGGCGAGCAAGATCGAGCGCGTTGAGATTGTCCCGCGCGATCAAGCAGGCAGCCGGCGAAATATCGAGACCGACGCCAAAAGAATCCGGCAGAGTCTGCAGGAGCGTGCACAGAATGACTCCCGATCCGGTGCCGAGGTCGAGAATCCGCAATTTGTTGCGAGGAAAGCAGGCGGCATGGTCGAGCACAGCCTCGATCAGCGTCTCAGTGGTCGGCCGCGGATCGAGAACCGCGGGACCAATCTTGAAACAAGCCTGCCAAAACTCCTTATGGCCGATGATTCGCGAGACAGGCTCGCGACGCAAACGGCGAGACGCGAAGGCGGCCAAAATCGGTGCGGCCGAACCGACCGGATCGTCCGGATCGCGAACAAGTGTCGCGTGGTCCATCCCCAATGCCGCACAAAGCAGCACGCGCGCGTCGAGGTTCGCCGATTCTATCCCGCCGTCGCTCAAAACGCGCGTCAGCTTGCACCGCACCCCCTCCCGCGTCATGGCCGGGTCGAACTCCGGCGGATCGGCCAATGCAGCTTTTCCGCTCACGGCTCGGGCTGGCCCATGGCATCGAGCAGAATCCTGGTCAACCGCGCGGCAAAATGGGGGGCGTCCGCAGGCTTTTCTCCTTCCATCAGCCGCGCCTCATCGAAAAGAAGCCAGATGACATCCTCGAGTCTTTCCTTTTGCGGCGTACCGACCCGCTCAACCAGGGCGCGGATCAAAGGATGGGTGGGGTTGACTTCGAGGACAGGCTTTGAGGCCGCACCGAGCCGCCCGCTTTCGGCCAGCATGCGTTCGAGCCGGCGATCGGGTCCGCGATCGGATGCGACAAGGCAAGCGGGGCTGGAGGATAGTCGATCCGAGGCGCGCACATCCTCGACCTCTTGACCCAAAACCTGCTTCATCAGCGCGTAAAGAGTGGCAAGACCGGCTGCCGGAGGCTCGTTCGCGGCTTCGTCCTCTGGCTTTTCGGTCAGCGGAATCGACTTTATGTCGGCGGCTCCCTGGATCACGGACTTAAATGGCTTGCCGTCGAAGCCAACCGCCGTCGCCACCCAAAAGGCGTCTATGGGATCCGGCAAAAGCAAAACCTCGAGGCCGCGAGCCCGGAAGCCTTCGAGCTGCGGACTGGCATTGAGCCGGCCCAAATCCTCGCCGAGCAGATAATAGATCGAGGTCTGGTTGGTCTGCAGATTTGCAATATAATCCTTGAGGCTCCGCCCGCCTTCCGGATGAGATGAAGTCGCAAACCGCGTCAGGCCGAACAAAAGGTCGCGTTTTTCGGGATCCTCGTACAGGCCTTCCTTCAGAACGGCGCCGAAATTATCCCAAATCTTTGCAAATTTTTCCGGTTCGCTGTCGGCGAGCTTGGTCAGCCCTTGCAGAATCCGGTTCGCGACCCCTTTGCGAATGGCCGCGAAGACCGGGCTCTCCTGAATCATTTCGCGGGAGACATTGAGCGGGAGATCGGCAGAATCGACGACGAGACGCACGAAGCGCAGCCATCTCGGTAAAATCTCGGCATCCTGGGTAATCAGCACATGGCGGACGTAAAGCTTTGCCCTGCCGGGGCGTTGCGGATCGAACAAATCGAAGGGCCGCGACCCGGGCACGAAGGCCAGAACCGTGTATTCGTGGCGGCCCTCCGCATGCCAGTGCACGGTTAATGCAGGTTCATCAAATACTCCCCCAAGACTTTGATAAAAATCATTATAATCATGCTCTGTGATCGAAGCCTTCGGCTTGGTCCAGAGCGCCGCGCCGTCGGTCAAACGGCGGGGCTCGCCCCCCTTTTCATCGATAAGTTCGATCGGCACCGCAAGCGCGCTGGAATGCTCGCGCACAATTCGCTCGATTCTGCCCTTTTCGAGATAGTCCTTGGACTCCTCGTTGAGGTGCAAGACGACGCGGGTGCCCTCGACCGGAGCTTCGTCTTGCGCGATCGGTTGAATGGAGAAACTCCCCTTCCCGTCCGAGCTCCAATGCAGCGCCTCGCTGGAACCCGCCCGCCGGGTGAAGACATCGACGCGATCGGCGACCATAAAAGCCGAATAAAATCCAATGCCGAACTGGCCGATCAGGTCGAGTTTTTCGGGTGTCTTCGCGCCGTTCTCGCCATTGCCAGCCGCCTCGCCACCTAAGTTCAGCTGATCCAGAAAAGCGCGGGTCCCCGAGCGAGCAATGGTGCCGAGATGATCGGTGAGGTCTTGACGCGACATGCCAACCCCATTGTCCTCGACCGTGAGGGTCTGGGCCTCCTTGTCGACCAGGATCCTGATTACGAAAGGGGCCGGGGCCAGTGCCGGATCGGCGAGCGCTTCGTAACGCAATTTTTCGCAGGCATCGGCCGCATTCGACAACAGCTCTCGAAGGAAAATGTCTCGGTCGGAATAGACCGAATGAACCATCAGATGCAGCAATCTGGCGACATCCGCTTGAAAAGCTTGGCTGTGAACCGCGGTGTCCGGCATTTCCATGCGCCCCTACCCTTTATGCAATTGAATTTCATGAGCCGACAGCGGCTGCGGCCGAATGGCAGCCGTCGGCGGGCCATTCGCGGCAAAATACGCAGCGCGGCTCTCGCCGCCCGGATATTGCCTCTGCCGTGCAGCGATGCAAGGCTTTTGGGAGGCCTTTTCAAGGAGATTTGGGCAATCCGAACCGATTTGCGCTCCAGTCTTGGCTCAACTGGTGATGCGTCGCAAAATCGTCAAAAGAATGCTTGCCGTCTCCCCCTCTTCACGCGACGATAAAACTGCAGATAAAGCTGGAGGCGACAGCCATGAGCGACACGGAGCCAGCCGAGGATAATCGAGCGAGGAACCTCGCTGGAAAGCTGAAGGATGTCCTTGGACCTCCGCCAGCCATGACAGTCGGGGGCATCCCAGGGCAGTGGGGGGAGATTATTTCCTTCGATCGAGAGGAGTTGCGCGCAATCTTCAATCTCTATGGCCGCAAGGTCAGCGACGGCGAATGGCGCGACTATGCGATCGACTTTACCCCCCAAAAAGCGGTTTTTTCAATTTATCGGCGCGCTTGCGAATATGCTCTATACCGAATTGAGAAGAACCCCCGCCTGGCCCGCAAACAGGGCATCTATTCCGTCGTCACTGCGACCGGCCTTATTCTTAAACGCGGCCAGGATCTCGGCCGGGTCATCGCAGCGCTCGACAAAAAGCTCAAGCTGGTTTCGGGTTAATGAGCTTTCTGAAAACTTCAGTACAAAGCACTGTCTTTACGGGTAAAAACCAAGAACCTTTGGTATCCAGAACCGCCCCCCAATAATCCAAAGCCTCATCCGCTCAACCCGCCGACCAAGGTCGGGAAGTCGAGGGGCCGAAACCCGTAATGATCGAGCCAGCGAATGTCGGCCTCGAAAAAAGCCCGCAGATCCGGCATGCCATATTTCAGCATGGCGATGCGATCGATCCCGATGCCCCAGGCGAACCCTTGATAAACATCGGGATCGAGCCCGCAATTTCTCAGGACATTGGGATGCACCATGCCGCAGCCAAGAATTTCGAGCCAATCCTCGCCCTCGCCAAAGCGCATCTCGCCGCCCTTGCGGGAGCATTGGATATCGACCTCCATCGAAGGCTCGGTGAAGGGGAAGTAGCTCGGACGGAAACGCATCTTGACGTCGGGCACCTCGAAGAACGCCTTGCAGAACTCTTCGAGAATCCACTTCAAATGGCCAAGATTTGCGGACCGGTCGATGACGAGACCTTCGACCTGATGAAACATCGGCGTATGCGTCTGATCTGAATCGCAGCGATAGGTGCGTCCTGGACAGATGACCCGGATCGGCGGCTTTTTCGCCAGCATCGTGCGCACCTGAACCGGGCTCGTATGGGTGCGCAGCACCTTGCGCTGGCCATTGGCGTCGGGATTGAAAAAGAACGTGTCGTGCATGTCCCGCGCCGGGTGGTCCGGTGGAAAGTTCAATTTGGTAAAATTATAATCGTCGGTTTCGATGTCCGGGCCTTCGGCGATCGAAAAGCCCATGTCCGCGAAGATCGCCGCGAGTTCATCCATGACTTGAGTGACCGGATGAATTCGCCCGGTCTCGATTCCGTGCGAACGAACCGGCAAGGTGACGTCAAGCGCCTCGGCCTTGAGCCGCGCTTCGAGCGCAGAATCCTTGAGCACCCCGCGCCTTGCCCCCAAAGCTTCCGCGACCGTATCCTTCAGCGCATTGATCGCGGCGCCCTGCTCCTTGCGTTCATCGGGCGCGATCTTGCCGAGACCCGAAAGCAGCGCGGAAATCGATCCCTTTTTGCCAAGTGCGGCGACGCGCACGGTCTCCAGCTGCGCTTCGTCTTGCGCGGCGGCGATCTCAGTCAAAATTTGCGTTTGCAGGGCTTCCAAATCGGACATATTCGGGTCATTCATGCGAGTGTTTGATCGGCTTTTGCCACGTGCGCGAACCGATGTCGAGGCGATACCGCCGCCTTAGCTCTTCTCAGCCCGTGCTCGCCGCGATCCAGTCAAGATAGGCTTGCGCGCCATTTTCAATCGCAATTTCGATAATCTCGGGATTTTCGTAATTATGCGCCGTGCGAATGAGCGCTTCGACCTCGGTGTAGTCGATGGATTTGATTTTGCAAAACAACATCCATTCTTGCGCGTTTTGGACCGCGCCATCCCACCGGAAAACGCTTTCGATCGCAAACATCTGGACGCAGGCGGCAAGACGCTTTTCGACAAGGCTCTTGGCGACCAGCTCGGCGTTCACCTTGTCGCCGCATGTGGTCATCACGAGGGCAAACGGGGTTGGCATAAAGCAGAAGACTCCCTCGCCAATGCGACGACCCGCAAGATTTGCGGCTATCGCGCGATCCTGGCCGTCGCAAAATATAACCAGGCGCGGACATCGGGGTCGACCAGCGGCGAAATTTCCCGACGCACCCGTGCGTGATAGGCGTTGAGCCAGGCAATTTCATCATTGCCGAGGAGCTTTGGATCGACCAGCGCAAGATCGATCGGCGCCAGCGTGATCGTCTCGAAGCCCAACATCTCGTGCTCGGCACCCACGATCTCGCGCGGTTCAACGACGACCAGATTTTCGATTCTGATGCCCCAAAGCCCGGCATGATAATAGCCAGGTTCGTTAGAGAGGATCATGCCGGGTTCGAGCGTGGCGGACCCGAGTTTCGAGATCCGTTGCGGCCCTTCGTGGACGGAGAGATAAGAGCCAACGCCATGGCCCGTGCCATGATCGAAATCGAGGCCAGCCTGCCAGAGCGCGACCCGCGCCAGGCAATCGATTTGCGCGCCCGACGTCCCCCTCGGAAAGACCGCGCGCGCGATCGCGATATGTCCCTTGAGAACCCGGGTGAATCTGTCGCGCATCGCGGCTGTCGGCTTGCCGACCGCAATGGTGCGCGTGATGTCGGTCGTGCCGTCTTCATATTGGCCGCCGGAGTCGATTAGAAATATGCCTTTGCGGATTCGCGCGTTCGTTTTGACGGTTACACGGTAATGCGGAATGGCGGCATTGGCGCCGGCAGCCGCAATCGAAGGAAAGGAGACGTCCTTCAGCTTGCGGGTGCCCAGGCGGAAGGCTTCGAGCGCTTGCGCGGCATCGATTTCGCTAAGTTTTCCGGCCGGTGCATGAACCGAAAACCAGTGCAGAAAACCGGCCATCGCGACGGCGTCGCGCAGTTGCGCCTTGCGGGCACCTTTGAGTTCGGTCGCATTCTTGCACGCCTTCATCAAGGCAATAGGATCGGACCCGGTGTCGGGGACACCCCCCGCCTCCTTTACGACCGAAACAAGTTTGGCTGGCGCCGTCGCGGAATCGAATAAAACCTTCCGTTTTTGTTTGCCGAGAAGTTGGAGATCGCCCGTCAGCCGTTCCAGCGCCTCGATATCGGCAAGGGCGCAGAGAGCCTCCCTTACGGAATTATCGAGCTTACGCGCATCGATGTAGAGACGCGGCTTGGTTTTATGCGCGATCAAGGCGTAAGCCAGCGGGAGCGGCGTATGCGCCACGTCGTGGCCCCTTATGTTGAAGACCCAGGCGACCGCATGCGGATCGCTGACCAGCAAGGCATCGTTGGCCGTGAGCGCGGCGGTGACGCGGGTGAGCTTGCTGGCCGCAGCTTCTCCAGAGAATTTGCGTGGATGCAAACTGATCTTGCCGAGCGGCGGCGCCGGGCGGTCCGTCCAGATCGCATCGATGGGGTTCGGTTCGACGGCCACGAGTTCGGCCCCGGCGGCTTCCGCAGATTTGGCAAGCCGTTCGATTTGGCGCGGCGTGTGGAGCCAGGGATCGTAACCAAGCTTCGAACCCTGGGTGAGATTGGCTTCGAGCCAACGCTCGGGGCCGCCGTCGGTCGAGCTGAGGGGTTCGAAAATGGCAACATCGACTTGGTCCCTAACAGCCAAGCTATAGCGTCCGTCGACGAAGATCGCTGCGCGATTCTTGAGCACGATCGCGGCCCCGGCCGAACCGGTGAAGCCCGAAAGCCACGCGAGCCTTTCCTCGCAGGGGGCGACATATTCACCCTGGTGTTCATCCGCGCGCGGCACGACAAAACCGTCGAGCCCGAGGCGAGCGAGTTCCCTCCGCAACGCCGCAATTCGCGGTTTACCTTGCGAGGGATTGGCGTGATCTTCGAACGATTGATAATGGCTTTCGAACATTTTGGCAGATTAGAACATGATCCGCCAAAGCGGAAACCGGTTTCGCAAAATAAAGTTTTCGACCGCGCCCACTAAGCGCAGCAGGCCGAAGCGGCGCCAAATCCTGGCGAGCTTCGTTTATCCCAGGGCGTTTTCCTGACCATCGTCGAGACGATGGTTGGGCGCCGACTTCGCAGTCCAACGCGGCCCTAGATCGCGGATTTCCGCCTCCAGGCATTCAACCTCGAGCCTGATTGCGCGGCCGGCGGAAAAAATAAACTCCACTACACCCGCTGGCGGGTCGGCTGGGGTGAACCGGATGCTTAAAAGATTGAGGATAAGCGCCTTATCCCCGTGATGGAACCCACGGCACGAGACTTTGAGAACCCGTCCGAAATGCAGGCCGGTGTGGCAACGCTCGCAGGAAGGCAACCCCGGCGTTTTCTGTGCCGCCCTCACCCAATCGAACCTCGCCGCGATCAAAGCGAATTTTTTCAAGTTCGGCAGATAGGCGATGTCGCCGACACGCACCAACGCATCCTGAAGATTGGCCGAGATCACCCCGAGATCCTCGGCATCGAAGGCAATCAAGGGAGGAAGGTCCGGCATCGTAACCTCTTGCACGTTCGACGATCCTAAAAAAGGCGGCACAAATGTCCATATAGTGTCGGGGCATCTAACATGTCATGGCACAGCAGATAAGCTAAAGGTAGGTTTATCTTCTCGGCCTATGCCGTACGCCGTCCGGCATCCGCGAGCCGGGCAATTTGCCGGCTGTTCGTCGCCTCTCGCCCTCTTCCGATCGATGAGCGGTGGCTTCAGGGACAGGCTCGCCGGTCATTGTGCGCATGCAAAAAATTGTCGCAATGCGGGGATTACGCCATAAATACATGGCAAACTCCCCCTCAAGCCCGTTAATTGTAAGCGAGCCTGCGTCCGGAAAACGGGCCCAAGGGCGCCGTGAAACACCCAATTCAGATTGGATCAATGAAGACACCAAGGCCGTCCGCAGGCGCCGCGTCGCGCGGAAAATCGCGGAAAACTCTGCCGCCCGAGAAGCCTTCCGAAAAGCTGTTCGAAGGGCGCTCAATCGTGATTCGGGGCGCGCGCGAGCACAATCTGAAAAATATCGATCTGACCATTCCGCGCGACAAACTTGTCGTCTTCACCGGCCTCTCGGGCTCAGGCAAGTCCTCGCTGGCCTTCGATACGATCTATGCTGAAGGTCAGCGCCGCTATGTCGAATCGCTTTCGGCCTATGCGCGCCAATTCCTCGAAATGATGCAAAAGCCGGATGTCGATCAGATCGATGGTTTGTCGCCGGCCATCTCGATCGAGCAAAAAACCACCTCCAAGAATCCGCGCTCGACCGTCGGCACCGTCACCGAGATTTATGATTATATGCGGCTTCTGTTCGCTCGCGTTGGGATCGCCTATTCGCCAGCAACGGGCTTGCCGATCGAAAGCCAGACCGTAAGCCAGATGGTCGACCGCGTGCTCGCCTTGCCGGAGCGCACACGGCTCTATTTGATTGCGCCGGTCATTCGCGGCCGCAAGGGGGAATACCGCAAGGAAATCGCCGACTTCATGAAGCGCGGTTTCCAACGTCTCAAAATCGATGGTGCGTTTTATGAAATCGCGGACGCGCCGGTCCTCGACAAAAAGTTTAAGCACGACCTTGATGTGGTCGTCGACCGCATTGCCGTGCGCTCCGACATTGGGGCGAGGCTGTCGGAGAGTTTCGAGACCGCGCTTGAGCTTGCGGATGGCACCGCGATTGCCGAATACGCGGACGAGACCGATGAACAAGGCGCGGCCAAGCGGATTATCTTTTCGTCGAAATTTGCTTGCCCGGTTTCAGGTTTCACCATCCCCGAAATCGAACCGCGCCTGTTTTCCTTCAATAATCCATTCGGAGCGTGCCCCCATTGCGGGGGGCTCGGCGTCGAGCAGACGGTCGATCCCGAACTGATTGTCCCAGACCCGAAGCTGACCTTGCGCAAAGGGGCGATCGCGCCCTGGGCCCGCTCAAGTTCGCCTTATTACCTGCAAACGCTCGAAGCGCTTGCCAAGCATTTTAAATTCCGGCTCGACGCCCGTTTCGACAGCCTGCCGCAACAAGCCCGCGACATTATCCTTTATGGCTCGGGCGAGGAGGCGGTACGCTTTTCTTACGCCGACGGTCTGCGTTCTTACGATGTCGTGAAGCCCTTTGAGGGCGTGATCAATAATCTCGCAAGGCGATTTCGCGAGACCGAGAGCGAATGGGCGCGCGAAGACATCGCCCGCTATATGACGGCGACCCCTTGCAGCGTTTGCGACGGGAATCGGTTGCGGCCCGAAGCCCTCGCGGTCAAAATCGAGGGGCGCCATATCAGCCAATTGACCGCGCTTTCGGTCCGCGCCGCGCAAGCATGGTTTGAGGCGCTGCCGGCAAAGCTCGACGCGAAGCGAAACGAGATCGCAAAGCGCATCCTCAAGGAGATTCGCGAGAGGCTTTCGTTTCTGGTCGATGTCGGCCTTGACTATCTGACGCTTTCCCGCGCTTCAGGCACGTTGTCCGGCGGGGAAAGTCAGCGCATCCGGCTTGCCTCGCAGATCGGGTCCGGCTTGACCGGGGTGCTTTATGTCCTGGACGAACCATCGATCGGCCTGCATCAGCGCGACAATGACAGGCTTCTCGAAACCTTGCGGCGTTTGCGCGATCTCGGCAATTCCGTGATTGTCGTGGAGCATGATGAGGACGCCATCCTGGCGGCCGATTATGTGGTCGATGTCGGCCCAGGCGCGGGCATTCACGGCGGCGAGATCGTCGCGCAGGGCACGCCTGCGGAAATCATGGCCGATCGAAACTCTTTGACCGGCCAGTATCTGACCGGTGTACGCGATGTCGCCGTGCCCCGCCACCGCCGCAAGCCGGAGCCGGGACGCAAGCTCACCATCGTCAACGCCAGCGGCAATAATCTGAAAAATATCTCCACTGCAATACCGCTCGGGGTGTTCACTTGCATCACCGGAGTCTCCGGGGGCGGGAAATCTACTCTTATCATCGATACGCTTTACAAAGCCGCAGCCCGGAAGCTCAATGGCGCGCTCGAACATCCGGCGCCGCACACACGCATCGATGGGCTCGACCAGCTCGATAAGGTCATCGACATCGACCAATCGCCGATAGGACGAACGCCCCGGTCCAACCCGGCAACTTATACCGGCGCTTTCACCCCGATCCGCGAATGGTTTGCGGGCCTACCGGAGGCCAAGGCGCGCGGCTATCAGCCAGGACGCTTCTCTTTCAACGTCAAGGGTGGCCGTTGCGAAGCCTGCCAGGGCGACGGCGTGATCAAAATCGAAATGCATTTTCTGCCGGACGTCTATGTGACCTGCGACGTCTGCAAGGGCAAGCGCTACGACCGCGAGACGCTTGAAGTCAAATATCGAGATAGGTCGATTGCCGACGTCCTCGATCTGACGGTCGAGGAAGCAGCCAGTCTCTTCAAGGCAGTCCCCTCAATCCGGGAAAAAATGGATACGCTCGCGCGGGTTGGTCTCGGTTATGTCAAGGTCGGCCAGCAGGCTAATACGCTATCGGGCGGCGAGGCTCAGAGGGTCAAACTCGCCAAGGAGCTTTCCAAGCGTTCAACCGGCCGCACGCTCTATATTCTCGACGAGCCGACCACCGGATTGCACTTCCACGATGTCGCGAAACTCCTGGAGGTGCTGCATCAACTGGTCGATCAAGGCAACACGGTCATTGTGATCGAGCATAATCTCGAAGTTGTGAAAACGGCGGATTGGATCATCGATCTTGGACCTGAAGGCGGGGATGGAGGCGGCGAGATCGTCGCCAGCGGCCCCCCCGAGGACATCGCCAAGGATAAGAAAAGCTACACGGGCCACTATTTACGCGCGGTTCTAGAGCGCCGCCCGACAGGCAAGGCCAAGGCGGCCGCGGAGTGAGCCTTGCGCGGCAATCCTGAATGCACCGCCTATGCTGCGGTGCATTACACTCCCAATGCGGGTTTTAGCCATGCATAAAATGCATATCAGCCCCGGTATTTCTGGGCTTGAACCCGGTTCCTAATGGGGTATCTTTTGCATTGCAACATGAGGGATAGCTCAGACCTCCAATTGGGTTGCTTGGTTTCGGCGGGAGCCAGCAAAGAGGGTGCGGCAATATTGTTGCCAAACCCATGGCGGATCAAACGAGGATCACTCGTTATATCAGTCGAACCTAGAAGACGGTTGGGTTCTTCTGAAGACAAGCTCGGTCATGGTCACAGTTACGTTAATGCTCGGTCACAGTTAAGACTTTGTTACAGGCAAGATTTGGCTGTAGGCAGGACTTGGTTAAAGTTCTCAGCCAGTCTTTGAAAGTCGAATGAATGCGCCGTTGAGGCTCTGGCCGCACTTAAGCCCCCTCTTCGGTCAGAAGCGCCCGCCGATCCTCCCCGGCGGGCGCTTTCTTTTTGAGCTTCCCCTAGAGCGCTTCCCGATCAGAATCATCTGATCGAAAAGGAATCGCTCAAGTTCAACGAGTTGGAGCAAGTTCTGATCGAAAAAGTCGGTCAACTTTTTCGGAACATGCTCTGGCGCGAACTTGCATTCTGGGGCGGCCCTTTTCCCCACGAAGCGAAATTGCTTTAAACTCGGGGACATGACCCAACCAGAGCGTTGCTCATCTCCCTTGCAGCCGATCCATGTGGTTGGCGGCGGCCTTGCGGGCAGCGAAGCTGCCTGGCAAATCGCGCGGCAAGGGGTCCCCGTGCTGCTGCACGAAATGCGCCCGACACGAAAAACCGCCGCGCATCACACGGACGACCTCGCCGAACTCGTCTGTTCCAATTCCTTCCGCGCCGATGATCCCCAAACCAGCGCCATCGGGATTCTGCATCGGGAAATGCGCTGTCTCGATTCCCTGATCCTGATCGCCGCCGACCTCCACAAATTGCCCGCGGGCGGAGCACTCGCCGTCGACCGAAGCCAATTTGCAGCGCATGTCACGCGTATGATCTGCAGCCATCCCCTCATTACAGTGCTCCGCGAAGAGGTCTCGGGTTTGCCGCCGGAGGACTGGGACAATGTGATCATCGCGACGGGTCCCCTGACGTCGCCTTCCCTGGCGGCCGGCCTTGGCGCACTGACCGGTGAGCGCGATCTCGCCTTTTTCGATGCGATCGCGCCAGTCGTGCATCGCTGGTCGATCGACATGGAGAAAGCCTGGTTTCAGTCGCGTTACGACAAAACGGGTCCGGCCGGAACCGGCGCCGATTACATCAATTGCCCGCTGACGCGAGACGAATATTACATCTTCGTGGACAGGCTCCTGGAAGCGGAGAAAGCCACGGCTCACGAGCTTCCTCAAGAGGCGAAGGACACCCCTTACTTCAATGGGTGTTTGCCGATTGAAATTATGGCGGAGCGCGGCCGTGAAACTCTGCGGCATGGACCGATGAAGCCTTTCGGTCTGACCAATCCGCATGCGGGCACGACAAAACCCTATGCGGTCGTGCAGCTCCGCCAGGATAATATGCTCGGCACGCTCTACAATATCGTGGGCTTCCAGACCAAGATGAAACATCACGCGCAGGTTGAAATTTTCCGCGCAATCCCAGGTCTGGAAAAGGCAAGTTTCGCCCGCCTCGGCGGGATGCATCGAAACACTTTTTTGAACTCGCCCAAATTGCTTGATCCCGCCTTGCGGCTCAAGGCCGATCCGAGACTCCGCTTCGCCGGCCAGATCACCGGCTGCGAGGGCTATGTCGAGAGTGCCGCGATCGGCCTCGCGGCGGGCCGCATGGCCGCCGCGGAGCGAAAAGGAGAAGCGTTCCTCCCTCTGCCATCGTCCACGGCGTTAGGCGCGCTGATCAACCACATTACCGGCGGACATGTTGAATCGATCGACGCCGGACCGTCCTCTTTTCAGCCCATGAACATTAATTTCGGGCTGTTTCCACCGCTGGACGAGTCTCCTTCGATCGGCAAGAAGCTACGGGGCGCGGAAAAAGGCAACGCCCGCAAGGCAGCGATCAGCTTGCGGGCGCAACACGACTTGGAGGACTGGCTCGGGACGCGTGCGAAACACGCGGCCGAATGAGGTTTGGGCCGTCCTCTTTGGCAACCGGTACGCCTAAAGAATCGCCTCGCCGGCGATGAGGCCGAGCACAAGAAAGATGATGAACACGACGACGAAAATAAAAAACAGGATGCGAGCAATACCGCCCGCCGCCGCTGAGATGCCGGTGAATCCAAAAAGCCCGGCAACAACGGAAATGATAAAGAAGATAAGCGCCCATTTCAGCATTGATGTGTCCCCGTAAATTCGTGGGCCGTGCGACCCAAAGCATAGAATTCAAAACGGGCGCGAATGTTCCATCCGCTGATCTTTATCATAATCCCGCTTGAAAAACCGACCCGAGGAAATGCTGCGCCGCAAGACCCGCGAACAGAAGAAGCCCGGCGTCGCGGTTCGAACGAAACAGACGCAGCGCGCTTATCTCGTCCGCGGGATTGATCCGGCTTACCTGCCAGGCGAGATGCAAGGCAAACAGCAATAGACCCGCCTGCGCGAATATACCCGCACCAACGGCGAGGAACGCTGCTTCGACACATAAAACCGAAAGCAGATAGAGGACCCCTACCCCGCCGCGGACCCGGTTTCCGAAAAACAGCGCGGTCGAGCCGATCCCTACGACCGCATCATCCTCGACATCCTGCACCGCATAGATCGTGTCGTAGCCGATCGTCCAGAACACTGCGCCAAGATAGAGCGCGATGGGAGCAGGCGCGAGCGAACCCAAAGCGGCCGCCCATCCAACCAGGCCCCCCCAGGCAAAGGCCGCGCCAAGGACCGCCTGCGGCCAGGAACTGAACCGCTTCACGAAAGGATAGAGGCAAACGATCCCGAGCGAAGCAAATCCCAGCCAGATCGTGAAGCCGTTGAAACTCAGAAGGACGCAAAGCCCCACAAGACATTGCGCGGCAAGAAACAGGAGCGCCGCCCTGACGCCGATACGTCCAGATGGGATCGGGCGCGACTTTGTCCGCTCGACCTGCTCGTCGATTTTTCGATCGACAATGTCATTATAGGTCGAGCCCGCGCCACGCATGGCGACCGCTCCGACAAAAAACAGCAGAAGATCGCGACCATGCAACGGTTGGCCATAAGCGATGCTGGCGAGCGCGCTCGACCACCAGCACGGCAACAGCAACAGCCACCAACCGATCGGCCGATCGAGGCGCGCGAGCTGAAGCAACGGATGCCAGGATTTTGGCGCAATCTTGAAGAGAATCTGATTGCCGACGGAATCCGGAAGACCCTGCGCCGGCGGCGGACTTGCCGACAAATCCGCCGAGCCTGCCGCTATGGATCGAATGCCTGGGTCCGGTGCCGGAGATCCGGCCCGGTGTTCGCTCACAGGGGGCCGGCGGGCAGCTTTGTTTGCGGCGCGTTAAGCGCTCCAGCCTGCTGCTGCTGGGCTTTTTTCATCTGCGCCGCGACGGTGCAGGCCTGGTTGGCGACCTGACCTGATTTGCTGGTGCTGGACGAGATGTTTTGGAAGACTTCATCGGGAACCGCGCACCAATCCTTGTTCTTGGTGAGATACGAAATCAGTTCATGTTCGGCCGCGACAAGCGAGCGCAGCTTGGGACAGGAAGCGATCGGATCGAGCTGGCCTTTGCCATTCTTGGCGAGCTGGTTGAGCTGATCGATAATGCTCTGGCGCTTCTTGGTCAGAGTTCCGATATCCTGATTGCAATCGAGCGCAAATGCCGCGCCGCCAACCACCAAAGGGGACAAGGCCGCGAAAGCAACCATGGCTTTACGCGCGCCGTGGATGAGCCTATGTGCCATCATGATGCGAGCCTTTCATTGGCGTTTCGATGTTCCATTTCGCTTTTCTTAACCAACACAACATGTTTCGCGCCGAAAACTTTGGGGCGGAGGCGGGCATAACTCGCGCGAGCGAACTCCAGAATTTCCCTGCCCGTTTTTGGTGGCCGTATGTCGCGTTATGATTTCACCGCGCACCGGCTTTATGTCAACGTTCCCCTCGCTCAGGCGGCGCGGTTCGATCTCGACCACACACAAGCAAATTATGTCCGCAATGTGTTGCGCCTGACCGAAGGTGCCGCAATTCGCGTCTTCAACGGGCGGGACGGCGAATGGGAAACGACCATTGCGGCTTCCAATCGGAAGGCCGTCACGCTCGTCGCCCGCCAGATGACGCGGCCGCAAGAGAGACATCCGGATCTTCATTATCTTTTCGCGCCGCTGAAACAGGCGCGCCAGGATTACATGATCCAGAAAGCTGTCGAAATGGGGGCAGGCCTCCTGCGCCCCGTGTTCACCCGCCAAACCCAGGTCCAGCGGGTTAATCTCGACCGCATGCGGGCCAATGCGATCGAAGCCGCCGAACAATGTGGAATCCTCGTAATTCCCGAAATTGCACCGGCGATCCGGCTGGACGCGCTCCTGCGAGACTGGAACAATGAGCGCCTGCTTATCTTCTGCGACGAGGATGCGCCAGTGCAAGATCCTTGCGTCGGTTTACGGCCGTTTGCCGACCCTGAGCGTCCCCGACCCGTCGCCCTTCTGGTCGGCCCGGAAGGCGGCTTCGACCGCCAGGAACGCGACGCGCTCCTCGCCTTGCCGAGCATCGTGCGGGTGTCTCTCGGTCCCCGCATTTTGCGGGCCGATACGGCCGCCGTCGCCGCGCTTGCTTTGGTTCAGGCTGTGCTCGGCGATTGGGGCGGATAAATATTAACGCATCATTATATCGCCTCATTGTAGGGTCAAAAAATTCCACGACAAAAGTTAAACGATTCTTTTGGGCATCGAATGATTTTCCGAGATACTTTGGCCTTGATAGGCTGTTGCGCCGCCGCGGTTTGCTTCACCTTCGGCAAGCCCGCGCGGGCCAATGATGTCCAGTCCGGACAGGGCACGCTTTCGCGCACGAGTGAGTCATGCGTCACCTCCGGCGCTGGCACTGTGAGCTGCGAGCGTATCGGCGGCCACGTCCGGGTCGACCTCAACACGCGGGTCGTGAGCGCGCCGACCTATGGTCGGCCAGGAGCGTCACCGGTTGCGGTCCGTATCGACGAGGGCGATCAGCCGCGCAGACATCTTCGTTTGCCGGCCGAGCAAATCGGCATCAACCCCTTCGGCCGTTGAATCGCGTGAGCTGCGCGTCGGCAGTCCAAACGGGCTGACTACGCGGTTACGGATTATTTTCCGCCGCCGAATTTTTTCAGGGCACCGAAGGGATCCTTCGTAGCGTAACCGCACGCGTTCGCCGCCAGCGGACGCGTCTTGCCATCGGCCAGCCAAAAATCCTGGACCTTGCCCGATTGGTCATCGGTTTCACGCCAACATATCTGCGCGGACCCAGTCGAGGTGTCGAAGAACACCGTCATTTGGTTACCGCCGCAATCGTGAGACTTGCACGACCAAACCGCGAAGTGCCCCGTGCCGTCGCTGGCAACCGGTCCCTCGGGTCCATGCATTTCCTTCTCTGAAATTGCAAAATAACGGTCGCCCATGCCGGCGCGCATCGCCGCCAGAACGCCGGGCTGTTCCCAAAACGACTTGCCATTGACGAGGGTGTCGGACGGATAATTGCCGTTCCATTGCCCAAGCATCGAAAGATCGGCGGCCTTTGCAGGACCAAAATAAACGCCCGCAAAAAACAGGGTCGATAAAACACCAAGGGCAAACTTCTTCATCCGGATTCCTCCCCCTGCCCTCGCATTACCGCGTCGCGGGCGCGCCTTCAATAGACGCATTCTTCGAAAGCCGGCTCGATGCTGCCCGCCCATTGGGTCTTGAATTTCTTGATCAGCCGTTCAGCTTCGCTATCTCCCGCAGCGACCGTATCAAGGGGATCGATGAAACAGGTTTCATCAGTGCCCTGCGCGTCGCATCGGTTACGTTTAGCGAGCCCCGCGCGCGCAAGACCGAGAATTTCGCGCGCGACCTCCCGCAGCGGCCGCCCTGAGACCGTAGCCTCGAGCCCCAAGCGCGGGACATCGGCACGCAATTTTTCACGTGTCTCGGCGCTCCAAAGCTTCACGACGTCCCACGCCGCGTCGAGCACGGAGGGTTCGTAAAGCAGCCCGGCGAACAAAGCCGGCAGCGCTAAAAGGAATGGCCGGGGGCCGGCGTCGGCACCGCGCATTTCAAGATAACGCTTGAGCCTGACTTCCGGGAAAATCGTCGAAAGATGATTGGCCCAGTCGGCGATCGTTGCGCGCTCCCCCGGAAGCTCAGACAGTCTGCCTGTGAGCAGATCGCTAAAATGAGCGCCCGCCACATCGTGGTAGATCTCGCCACGCTTGACAAAATACATCGGCACGGACAGCGCATAATCGACATAACGCTCGAATGACATTCCCTCTTCGAACGCGAAAGGCAAAAGTCCCGTCCGGGCAGAATCCGTGTGGCGCCAAATCTCCGAGCGCGCCGAGAGAAATCCGTTGAGCCTGCCTTCCGTGAAAGGCGAATTGGCGAAAAGCGCCGTCGTGAGGGGCTGCAAGGCCAGTGAGACGCGAAGCTTTTTTACCATGTCGGCTTCGCTCGAAAAATCGAGATTGGCCTGCACCGTCGCGGTCCGAAGCATCATTTCAAGGCCGCGCGATCCGACCTTCGGCATATATTTTATCATGATCGCGTAACGCTGCTTCGGCATCAGCGGCGTTTCGTCGAGGCGCCATTTCGGGCTCATGCCGAGCGCCAGAAAACCGATTCCATGCGGCGCCGCGAGCGCCGCGAGCGAAGACAAATGCTCGTTGAGTTCGATTTTGGTTTGGTGGAGGGAGTCGAAGGGCGCGCCGGAAAGTTCGAACTGTCCGCCAGGTTCAAGCGAGATCGCGGCCCCACCTTTTTCGTCGTAAAGCCCGATGATTCGCGCTCCGTCATTGACGGGCGCCCAGCCGAGCTTTGTTCGCATTCCCTCCAGAAGTGCGCGGATACCGCCCTGTCCACGTTCCGGCAAGCCGTCATAGGGGACCGGAGAATGATTCCCGCGATAGAACGGAATTTTCTCATATTCCGTGCCGATCCGAAATTGCTCGGCCGGCTTGGCTCCGCCTTCGATCCAAGCGACCAGTTCATCGCGCGACGTGATAGGGGTCGTATCGGAAACGTCGCGAGCCATTGCCACACTTTCGTTTGCGCCGTCATCATAAGGTTTGCCGCACCTTGGCGCGGCCGGCGGCGTCGCCAAGCTACATAAGCGGGCGCGCGCCAAGGCGCAATGCGAGTGCTGGGCCAGATGGGGGATGCCTAGGAGGGACGGTCACCGAATTGCTTACCAAGGAAACGGCTGGTTCGATCGACAAAGTCTCGTATATAAGACAACAGTTACAGCAGCTTTTGTGGAGAAACTTTGTCAACTTTGTCGCAGCCCGCTACGAGATGGGCTTTTTGCCGTCCTGTCTTCGCGGCCGGCGTTACACAACTTTGACGCCTTTCGCGAGCCGGTCCGTGATTAAATAGGCCGCTACAACCGCGCCCACGCCAAACAGAGCAGAACCGACGATCAACCCGGCATAGCCACCCTCAGGTCCAAATCGTGCGGCGCCGATTGTCACAAAAAGCATCGTACCTAGCGTCGCACGGCCCCAGTTGAAAAGCATCGAGAGAAGCGGATAGCCCAAATTGTTGAAAGCGGCGTTGGCAACGAAGATGGCGCCCAGGAACAACCAGAGCGCGCCGGCATAGGCGCACGCGAAAGTCACAAGCTCCGCAGTGTCGCCCGTTACATCAAAAAGTTTGACGATCAAAGGCGCGCAGAAACGCAGGATGACGGAAACGACGATCACATAAAGCGCCGAGAAGGCGAAGCAATCGGTCAGCACTTTGCGGACCCGCGGAATCAGTTTTGCGCCCAGATTCTGACCCATGATCGGCCCCACCGAACCGGACAAAGCGAAGAGCACTCCAAAGGCCATCGGATTGATGCGGTCGATAATGGCAAAGGCGGCAACGACCCCTTCGCCGAAATGCGAAAAAACCCGCATCGAATAGGCATTCGCGAATGGCGTTGCCAAATTGGTCAGAATTGCTGGAACGGCGATTCCCATCATCGCCGGCCAATCGCGAATCACAGGGGCCCGGTCTGGACGCGCAACAAGATTGTGCTTGAGGACGGCCCCGTGCAGTCCGACCGCGACAAGCACAAGCCGCGATATAAGCGTGACGATGGCGGCACCATAGACGCCAAGGCCGAGACCAAAAATGAATATTGGATCAAGCGCGGCTGTAACGATGGCGCCCGATAGAGTCACGAACATCGAGCGCCGCGCGTCGCCAGCCGCCCGCAATATGCTGGCGAGCGCCATGCCGAGACCAAGAAAAACAGTTGCCGGAAGGGTGATTGCAAGAAAACTCGAAGCAACGTCGAGGGTTTCGCTGGTCGCCCCAATGAGAGTTAGAATCTCCCGCCGCAAGGGCCACGCCACGCAACTGACCGCGCCTGCGATAAGCACGACATGCACCAGTCCAGATGCCGCAAGTCTTCTGGCGTCGCCGCCATCGCCGGCACCGATCGCGCGAGAGACCAAAGCGCCGATCGCAATCGAAAGCCCGATGTTGATCGACACGGAGAAGAACAAGACCTGGGTCGCGAAGCCGACAGCAGCGGTGAGTTTCGGATCGCCGAGCCGCGACACATAAAGGAGCGACAAGAGATCGACCGCAAAAATCGCCATGAGCCCGACCGACGTGGCCGCCGTCATGACAAGGACATGCCGCATGGTGGAGCCTTCGGTGAAGACCGCCCTTGGGATGGCTCCTGAACTCAAATAACAGGTTTCCTTATTTTCTGAGCTTGGCTCTGCTGGACGATTGCCCGGATGTGCGCCGCAAGCTGCTCCGCAACGCAGACCCTATGCCGGCGGAGCGGCGGGTCATAGCAGAGGCAGATGGTTTGGTCGATACTAGGCCGGTCAACGCTCGGCCGTATGCACGGCCCTTTCAGCCCATCAAATTTTTGTGGCGGTCCAACTGACCATATCGTGCATGACTCCCCCGAGCGCCGCATCGAGCGCTGCGGCAACATCCGCCGGGGTGTCGGAGGGCACGGCGATACGAGCGGAGAAATCCTTCGCGGCACGGCTTCGCCCGCTCGGTTCGATTAGTTGCGCGGAAATTTCGACCACGGCCTCGGACTGCGCAACATCCAGTTCAAAACGGCGAATGATCGTATGGAGGCTGTAATCCGCGAGCATGCCGGGGCGGCCAACCGCGCGCAGCAACCGGGCATTTTGAAAGCTTTCGATCAAACGCGCTTGAACAAGCGCCGGCAATCGATCCGCCCAACGTGCACCGGTCAGATAGGCGACCGCCTCTGAGTTTGTGCGCACGACGATCCGGTCGGAGTCGGCCGGCAGAATGGCGTTGGGTTCCCAAATGGCGAGTTGGCTGCGGCCGGCGCGAACGGCATTGTCGCCGCCCGCGGGATTGAGATCAAAGGTGGCCCTTGGCGGGGTAGAACATGCGGCCAATCCGATTGTCAGGACGATGACCCAAAGCCGACGACACTGCGCCAAAATGGGTTTCCCGGCCAACTCAAGGGCAGGATAACCCGGTTCCATCTTAACGGACCATTCCCAACTCAACACACACAACCGATGCCGAACGCCAACCTCTCATCGGATTCGTTAACGCCTGCCCGAATATTCCGGAATTTGCGGCGATTTGCCGAACAGGAATTGTTGCGGGTTGTTCTCGATGGAGCGAACGGCCTGATTGATCTGTTCAAGCGTCTTGCGGCCATCCACCGCCAAGGCTTCATACTGACGCAAGCCGGTGCCGGTAAAATGGTTAATATTGGCGGCGATCTCTTTGGTTCGCGAATCCAGATTGTCGGCAGCCTTTTTGATCGATCTCGCCGCGGCGGCAATATCGCCCAAGGGGCCGCCATTATTCCCGTCCGACGGCCCTAAAGCGCCGCTAAGGCTCGTCAGAACCTCATTGACCTTATCGGCCGCCTTGTCGAGCTTTGCCGCCAGCGAGGCGACATCCTTGACAATCGTCCTGACATCATCCGGGTTGATCGCCTTCATGACGTCATTTGTTTCGCCCGCCAGCCCATCCACTTTGCCCAAAACGTCGGAGGCTTGACCGGAAATCCGGCGGGCCGACTCGATCAGATCCTGGAAGTCCGACCGTTCGGCGATGATCACACCCGGGCCCTTATCCGGGCCCGCTGCCAGCGGCGGCGATTTCTCGGTGCCGCCGAGGAGCGCGATAGAGGCCACACCCGTCAGGCCGGTCGATTCGAGACGCGCCCTGGTGTCGACGCGAACGGGCACTCGCGCATCGATCACGACAAGAGCATAGACATGGGATGGATCTTGCGGTTCGAAGTCGAGATTGGTCACGTCGCCGACGCGCACGCCATTGAACAGAACCGGGGCGCCGCGCAACAATCCAGTCACCGATCCGGTAAAGACAATTTTATAGGTATGCTGGCCATAGGATTTGTCGCCGCTGCCCGAAAACCACATCACAAAGGCGAACGCCGAGGCGATAACGGCCAAGGTGAAGACGCCGATCAAGGCATAATTCGCGCGGGTTTCCATGTATCGAGGAGTCCTGCTTTACTTTTCTGCGCTGGCGGCGATCACGAAGGATCGTTCGAAATGGCGAGGACATCACCTGCCATGGCGGTGTCGTCCATAGTTTTTGCTGCCGTCTGAACAAACTGGCGGGCCCTTTTGCCATGGAAATAGGCGCGCAACCAGGGGTGTTGCGAGGCCAGCATGCTCGCAATCGTACCAGCGGCGATCACCTTTCCCTCGGCCAGCGCGGCAACCCGGTCGCAAATGGAGTAAAGACTGTCCAAATCATGCGTGACCATAAAGACGGTGAGACCCAGCGTATGCTGCAAGGTGGCGATCAACTCGTCGAATTCGGCAGCGCCGATCGGGTCGAGGCCGGATGTCGGCTCATCAAGAAACAACAGCTCCGGATCCAGCGCCAGAGCCCGCGCCAGAGCGGCCCGCTTGATCATGCCGCCGGACAGTTCGGAAGGGTATTTGTTCGCCGCGTCGAGATCAAGACCGACAAGCTGGATCTTAAGCATGGCAAGCTCATCGGCAAAGCGCGGCGATAGATTCAAATGTTCGCGCAGGGGCACTTCGACGTTCTGCTTCACCGTGAGGCCGGAAAACAGGGCGCCTTGCTGAAACATCACGCCGATGCGCCGTTCGATTTTGTCATATTCGCGGCGCGATATGCGATCGAGATCGGCGCCGAAAAGCTCGATCCGGCCGCTTTGCTTGCGGATAAGCCCCAAAACGGCCCGGGTCAGGACCGATTTGCCGGTGCCGGAACCGCCGACAAAGCCGAGCACCTCGCCGCGGAAAACGTCGAGATCGAGGCCCTGCATAACCAGATTGCCGTCGAAACCGACGACGAGATCGCGCACGCGGATAACGATTTCCCGGCCGGCCTCGTCGCCCGAGATCGGTTCAGGAGCCTCCTGGGAGAGGTGCTCGTCGGTCAAAACTTAATCCCTGCGAAAAACACTGCGAAAAGTCCATCAACCACGATAACCATGAAGATTGATTTGACGACCGACGCCGTAACCTGCCGACCCAGCGATTCAGCCGAGCCCGAAACGGCCAAGCCTTCGACGGAGGCGATCAGGCCGATCACCAGCCCCATGAACGGGGCCTTGATCAGACCGCTCAAAAAAGTATGCACGGCAATCGCCGACGGCAGCAAGGCGACAAAACTTCTGGGCGTTATTCCGGCATAGATCCAGCTGACCAGAATGCCGCCCCCGATTGCAGACATATCCGCGACGAAGGTCAAGAGCGGCAGCGAGATCACCAGCGCGAGCAGCCTCGGCACGATGAGGACTTCGACCGGTCGAAGCCCCATGACCGCAAGGGCGTCAATTTCTTCGCGCATTTTCATGGAGCCTATTTCCGCCGTGATGGCCGACCCCGAACGGCCGGCGATCATGATGGCGGTCAAAAGAACACCGAGTTCGCGCAAAATCAGAATGCCGATAAGGTCAACCACCAGAATCGTGGCGCCGAACCGCCGCAGCTGGAAGATACCCTGCTGCGCGACAATGGCGCCAACCAGAAAATTGATCAAAACGATGATCGGGACGCTCCGGAACGCAATGGTTTCGAGGTGGGATACCAGCGACGTTCCACGAAAATGGGAGGGCTGAACCAGGCTTTTCGCCATCGAAGCCACGACTTCGCCGAGAAAGCTGACGGCTCTGAAAAGGTCGCGTCCCGCCGCGACCACGCTTTCGCCGACATCGGCGCAAAGCTCAATGACGAAGGCTCCACGCCGCCGCTGCGAAAGGTCAAAACTCCGATAATGGGCCTCTTCAAGAAGAATTTTATACTCGGGCCTGATCGACTCCAGCTTCGCATCGACGCCTTTCGCATCCAGCGTCTGCCTGGCCCGGTCAATGAGCCAAGCACCGGCAGTATCGAGCCGCGCGACACCGCCCAGGTCGAAAATGACGTGTCTTGCGCCATCGCCCTCCGCGAGAAGGGCGTCGGAAGCGGCTTCTATCGCGGCCGATGCGTCGACCGTCCAGCGCCCGGCAAGGTTCAGCCTCACCGCATCACCCGATCGCGCGCTGGAAATCTTTGGGTCGTCCGGCAAGTCCATCCTTCGAATCCGTTTGAATGACGCCAAGCAAGCGCCTGCAGAAGTGATGCTGTTTCACGGTTTGGTCTGGCAGGCGCTTGCGGCGAAGTCGAGGCAAACCGATCAACGTGCCACCTTTAGGCCAGAATCCGCGACGCCTGGCAATCGGTCGTTATTGACATTTATTGACATTGCATCGTTGCGCGAAAGTCACGGCCCGAGACAATACTCGGCCTAACCTGCACCGTTAACGAATCCGGCTTGACTCTCTGCTGGGAACGCTCGCACGTTCGCAAATATAGTTGCTTATCGTAGCAAAGGCGCAGCAAGTGCGGGCGGTTGGCCTTACCCTTCCCCAATATCGAGGCTGGACGCGAGCGTCCCGGTATGGACTCGCTCTTATCGTTTGCCTTGTCCAATTGTGGATGCCCGCACACCACCACAGATTGGACGCGGCCGCCACCAACGCGGAAACGTCGGACGTCCGTTGCTCGCAGTTTGGCGTCCATCCAGTCTCCGATCCCAACGGCGACCCGGCACCGTGTCAACACGACGATTGTGCTTGTTGTCCTCCAGTCATCGATACGATCGGGCTTTTGCCAGAGGAACCTTTCGGCACTCCCTATCTGCCGCGGCTAGTAGCAATCGTGGCGACCCCCGTTCTGTTTGGCTCGCTTGCCAACTCCGAACACATTCCCGGACAACCGCGCGCGCCTCCGACCCTGATCTGACCAACGCACAACCGCGCGGCACCGCAGGCTTTCCTTCGGTGTCCGCAGCCCTCTTTCAGATCGAGGTTCCAACATGTCCCAGAAGGTTTACCTGGCTCGCGCCGGCGCGTTCGCCGCCGCAGCCATTCTCGCCGGAATCGGCCCGGCGTTTTCCCACATTTTTGTCGGTAACCGGTTCTTTCCCGCCACCCTCACGTTCGACGATCCGGGCGTCAACGACGAATTGGCCTTGCCGACCTTCGTCTACATCACCAATCCCGACGGTTCGCAGCAGTTCGATTACTCGTTCGAATATGCGAAATCGATCACGCCATATTTCGGAATTTCCGTTGGCGACACGTTCACCCATCTGAACAACCCTCGCGCGAATGGCTGGCAGAACCTAGAGACCGGGCTGAAATTAACGATTTTCCAAAACCCGGAGCATGAATTCATCCTGACGCTCGGCACTGAATTCGAGTGGGGACACACCGGAAACGCAAGCGTTGGCGCCGAGGCTTTCACCGCCGTGACACCACAAATCTTCTTCGGCAAAGGGTTTGGTGACTTGCCAACGAGCCTTGACGCGCTGCGCCCCCTCGCGCTCACCGGCGTATTCGGCGTCGGATTTTCCACCCATCCGATCGACGTCAGCGTGACACTCGAGGACGGGCTTCCCATCGTTGAAATCGAGAAGAGCCCGACCGTTTTCCAGTGGGGCTTGTCGCTTCAATATAGCCTCCCCTACATGAACTCCAATGTCATGGAAGTAGGTGGGCCGGAATTCCTCAAGCACCTCATTCCGTTGGTTGAGGCCACATTCACCACACCTGTCGCGAACATTCCTCTCGGTGGCCATACAACGACCGGAATCATCGCGCCCGGGTTCATTTATGCGTCGAGATATTTTCAGCTTGGCCTTGAAGCCCTAATCCCGATCAATTCCGCAAGCGGCAAAAATGTCGGCGTGATCGCGCAGCTGCACCTCTATCTCGACGACATCTTCCCCGATTCAATCGGCCGGCCGCTGTTTGCGCCTCCCGATTATGTGTCCCCAAGCGCGGCCTATTACGCATCGCATAAGTGAGTCCGCCATGCACCGTTTGCTGAAACTGATCGTAATCTCGTTGGCATTGGCCTTTGCCGCCGATACCGCGTTGGCTCATGCATTCCTGGACAGATCCGTTCCGCCGGTTGGCGGAACGGTTTCCGGCTCGCCCCGAGAAATCCGGCTTTATTTCACACAAGGCGTGGTGACGGCCTTCTCCGGGGTGCAAGTGACGAGCGAAAGCGGGGCTTCGATCCCGGTCGGAAGACCTGTCAACGATCCTTCCGACCGGAGCATCGTGATCGTGCGACTGGGACAAGGGCTCAGGCCTGGCAGCTACACCGTGAG
This sequence comes from Beijerinckiaceae bacterium, assembly GCA_004564215.1. Classification (NCBI taxonomy): domain Bacteria; kingdom Pseudomonadati; phylum Pseudomonadota; class Alphaproteobacteria; order Hyphomicrobiales; family Beijerinckiaceae; species Beijerinckiaceae bacterium. The sequence goes on from CP024846.1 coordinate 751,707, forward strand.
CTGGCATGTGGTTTCGGTGGACACGCATCCCTCGCAGGGGACGTTCCGCTTCACGGTCTCCTAGCTCGGCCGAAATCGGGCGGTACCACTGGCACAGTCAGCTGCGTTCGCGACGCCACCCAAGCGCGGCGAACCGGACCGCATAGTACGAAAATGTCCACGATCGGTGGTTAGTAAGGATTGCTGGACAATGGTGATCGTTTTCTGGCCCCTTGTTATCGCCCGCTGGATCCATTTCGCTTCAGTCGTCGTGCTGTTTGGGTCCTCGTTGTTTTGGTTTTACGTGGGTCACGAGCGATCATCCGCCGGCTTCGGCGGATTGCCGCAAACCCTTCGGGCGACAACCAATTTGCTGCGCATTGCCGCCCCCTTGGCGGCGATTTCCGGCATTGCTTGGCTTGCGTTCATCTTGATCAATATTGCGCGTGACTTTGGCAGCGTCGTCGACCCCGAGGATCTCCGCCTTTTCTTTTTTGAAACGCCATTCGGCACGGTGTCTTTCCTTCGTCTCGCGCTCCTCGTGGCCGCCATCGTGATCGCTTTCCTGCCTCGGCACGGCCGTTGGTCGTTCGCCGCTCTCCTCCACATCAGCGCGGTGCTTTTGGTGACCCAAGCCTGGTTCGGCCATTCCGTCGATGGCGTCGGGTTTTATCGAGCCACTTTGATCACGGTCTACGGCGTCCATACGATCGCCGCGGCCGCCTGGGTCGGCGGGCTCGTGCCGCTTCTTTTCGCGATTATCGAACAACGGCGCCTCGGGCCTTCGGAAGAAGCAGGCAACCGCATTCTCGATATTTTGTCCCGCTTCTCGTTGATGGCGATGGCTGCAGTCACCTTGATCGTGTTGAGCGGCACCATTACCGCGGGCTTTCGTGTCTCTGGATCGCTTGGCAAGCTATTGGACAGCGATTATGGCGATGTGCTTCTCAAAAAGATTGCGCTCGTGGCCGTCATGCTCACCTTTGCCTGTCTCAACCGGTTCGTCTTGATGCCAGGGTTGCGCGCCGCGTCGCTGAAGGGCGTGCGTCAGATGGTTAGGCTACGCTACAGCGTGACTTTCGAACTGGCGATCGGGATTCTTGTTCTCGGCGCGTCGGCCATCCTCGGTGTCACAATGCCGCCGCAGTGAACGGGCCATCAGCGGCCGGCTCTGCTAAACCGCAACCTGATACTCAGCGAGATTTCATTTCGAGGCCCCAGCCTTGAGGGTGAAAATTCATGGATGGTCGTGAATTTATTGTCGCCGTTGGAAGTGCCGCCATGATGACTTCGACCGCTCCGGCTTTCGCACGGCTGAGGGGTGGCGTTTCTCGATCACGCAGTCCCCCGCGTCGGATTGACCGTGAGCGGTCCGGTGCGCGAACTCTCGCTTTATTTTACTAGAGAAGTGCTCTATTCCAGCGTTCAGGTCACAAGTCCCACCGGAGCCGTAATTGCGTCCAGCAAACCCATCAATGATCCTTCCGAGCAAAGCGTTGTGAGCGTTCGTTTTGGCCATGCGCTCAAGCCCGGCACCTATTTGGTGAGCTGGCATGTCGTCTCGATCTACGAACGTCCGACTTCCGGTACCTTTCGATTTACGGTCTCTTGAACCATTGTTGTTCATGACCGCTTCCGTCATGATTCTGCCGCAGTGGACGTCCCTCCCCCTTAGGTATTCTCCCTGAGTTGGCATGGCGATGCCGTCAAATAGAATGGGCGGGCTTTGAACATGATAGGGAAGACCAATGCCACGGGTCTCGCCAACGATTCTGCGTTACGATGGTCTGACGATCTGGTTCCATTGGACAGTGGCGTTGCTCGTCACGGTACTCTGGTTGGTGGCGCAGGTGATCGACTGGTTTCCGAAAGGCATGCCCCGGATCGAAGTGCGATCGATCCATATTGGCCTTGGGTTATTGCTCAGTGTCCTGCTGGTGGCGCGCGGAGTGTGGCGGGCAACGCGCGGGCGGGTCCTGCCCCCGGGCGATCGCGGGACGCTGCACGTCCTGGCGAAATCGATGCACTATACGCTTTATGTCCTTTTGTTCGCCATGGTTCTGGTAGGGATCTTCCTTGTCTGGGTCCGCGGCGACAGTTTTTTTGGCCTGTTCACCGTGCCTGCCTTCGATCCTGGAAATAAAGCGTTGCGCGACAATGTTGAGGAATTGCATGGCACGATCGCGACCGTCATTCTTGTTCTCGCCGGCCTGCATGCCTTGGCGAGCCTCATCCATCATTATTTATGGCATGATAATATCTTGCAGCGTATGTTTCCGGGTAGAAGCTAAGCTAGCGGAAATACGTTCTTAGATGCCCGTCACGCCGCACGTTGAAAAGCACTTTCTCGCGTCCGCACTCGTCCGCGACGTCGTCATCGGAATGGCGGACGGACTCACGGTTCCTTTTGCGCTCGCAGCGGGTCTCTCGGGGGCTGTATCCTCAACACAGATCATCATTACCGCCGGTCTCGCCGAGGTGGCGGCGGGTGGCTTGGCGATGGGTCTTGGCGGATATCTGGCGGCGCGCACGGATCTCGAACATTATCGGTCCGAACTGCAACGGGAAAAGAACGAGGTCAAACAAGTCCCGGAAAGTGAGCGCGCCGAAGTCCGACAGATTTTGCGCGGCCAGGGTCTCGATCCCGCCTTGGCTGAAACGGTGACCGCCGCGCTCACCCGCGATTCGGAACGCTGGATCCGTTTCATGATGCGCTTCGAACTCGGCCTGGAAGAACCTGAAGCCGGTCGGGAACTCAAGAGCGCCCTGACGATCGGCGCCGCCTATGTCGTCGGTGGGCTCATTCCGCTGTCGCCCTACTTCCTGCTGCCGACAGTTTCCCGCGCATTGCCGATCTCGATTCTGGTGACCTTGGCAGCTCTCTTGATCTTTGGCGGCGTCAAGGGCCAAATGACCGGAGTTTCGCCTGTCCGAAGCGCTCTGCAGACCGCGATTGTCGGTTCTCTTGCGGCCGCCGCCGCTTTTGCCATCGCCCGGGCAGTTGGCGCGTGATCGCCCGCTTGCGCGGGCAATTCTTGCCAATTTCGATTTGCGATTCGCACCGTGATCGAAAACCGCGCAACCGGGTGGGCTGATGTTCAATCTTGATCCCGTGATCCTCAGTCTGGCCGTCGCTCTTGGTATCGGCCTCCTCATTGGCACGGAGCGCGAGCGCCGAAAGGGAGAAGGAGTAGACCGCTCGCCCGCCGGTCTTCGGACATTTGCGCTCGCTTCCATCACCGGGGCGATCAGCCTCATCGTCGGCGGAGTCCCTCTTCTCGCCGTTACGCTCGGCGGAATTTTTGCGCTTTCCGCGCTCGCCCATTGGCGCGAGCATGACGACGATCCGGGTCTCACCACGGAAATCGCCCTGAGCGCGGCAACGCTTCTCGGCGGCCTTGCAATAACGCAACCGGGGCTTGCGGCCGGCATTGCGGTCGCGGTGACGATTCTGTTGAGCGCCCGATCGGCTCTCCACCGCTTTGTCCGCTCCGTGCTCAGCGAGATTGAAGTCAAGGACGCTTTGATCTTCGCCGCCGCCACGCTGATCGTATTGCCGATATTGCCAAATCAAAACATGGGGCCGTTCGACTCCCTCAATCCTCACACGATCTGGATCATCGTCATTCTTGTCATGGCGGTCGGCGCGCTTGGCCATATCGCGGTCCGGCTCGTGGGAGCCCGCTATGGACTTCCCGTCGCTGGCTTGGCTTCCGGGTTCATTTCCGGCACGGCAACCGTTGCGGCCATGGGCGCGCGCGCGGCAAAGACGCCAGCCGAGCTTTGGCCCGTGGCGGCGGGCGCGGTCCTGTCGACGGTCGGAACCCTCATTCAATTGGGTTTGGTGCTCGCTGCGACGAATATCGAGGTGCTGAAAGCCGTCGCGCTTCCCCTTGCGTTAGGTGGCGCCGCCGCGGTTTTATATGGCCTAGCGTTCTCGCTTGTCGCCTTCAACGAGGGTGCGGAAGCCGTGGAGGAGCACGGACAAGCGTTCAGCCCGTGGGCGGCCATCATCTTCGCGGCGATGCTCACGGCGGTTTTGCTCATTTCAAGAGCCATGAACGAATGGTTTGGCGCAACCGGCGTCGTGGCCACCGCGGCTTTCGCAGGTTTGGCGAGTATCGATCCGGCGGCCATTTCAGTTGCCGTCCTTACCAGCGCCGGAAAGATGGCGGCAAGCGAAGCTGTGCTTCCCATCTTGATCGCTCTATCGGTGAACACGCTGACCAAAATCGTCCTGGCCATAACCACCGGCGGTCTTGGCTTCAGTTTGCGCGTCGTGCCTGGTTTGGCCTTTGTCGTCCTCGCCGCCTGGGCGGGATGGTGGTTGCCGGTATCGAAACTTGACTTTATCGGTATCCTTCCCGGCTAGATCACGTTCATGATTTTGGATTGACTCAATCCAAAATCATGAACGTGATCGATTCCAAAAGTTTAGAGCGGGATGCGGGCGGAAAACCGGTTTCCCCTTTTCCTCATCCCGCTCTAGAGGCTTGTTGCCTCATCTGTCCCGTGCCCACGATCTTACGATTGCAAGCTCATGCCCCGTCTTACCATTTCCGTTGAGCGTTTCCCGATTCTCGGCAAATTCGTGATTGCGCGCGGCGCGAAAACAGAAGCTGTCGTGGTCGTCGCAACCATCGAGGACAAGGATTTTCGCGGGCGTGGCGAGGCCGTGCCCTATGCCCGCTACGGCGAGAGCGTCGAGAGCGTCCTCCGGCAGGTTGACTCTGTGCGTTCGGCAATCGAGGTAGGCGCGGATCGCGCGGAACTTCAGTCCCTCCTTCCGCCGGGTGCAGCCCGCAATGCGCTCGATTGCGCGCTGTGGGATTTTGCCGCGAAGCAAAGCGGTATATCCGTGCATGAACTCGCTTCCGTGCCCCCTCCAAAACCCGTCACCACGGCCTACACAATCTCAGTCGGCAGCGCCTCGGAAATGGCGCAGGCGGCAGCCAATGCAAGCCTGCGTCCGCTGCTGAAAATCAAGCTTGCCGGCGAAGGCGACGCGGACCGTCTGTCCGCGGTCCGCTCCGCTGCGCCGGATGCGACCCTCATCGTCGATGCCAATGAAGCTTGGTCGATGGACAATCTCGAACACAATCTCGCCGATTGTGCCAAGTTTGGTGTCGCTTTGATTGAGCAACCGCTTCCGGCCAGCCAGGATGCGCAACTCGCCAACATCGAACATATCGTGCCGATTTACGCCGACGAGAGCGTTCACGACAGAACCGGCCTCGAAACCCTGCGAGAACGTTACGACGGCATCAATGTCAAACTCGATAAGACCGGCGGTCTGACTGAAGCATTGGCTCTTGTAAGGCAAGCCGAAGCCCTTGGCTTCGAGCTCATGATTGGCTGCATGGTTGCAAGCTCACTGGCAATGGCACCCGCTCTATTGCTCGGCTCTCGCGCTCGCTTCGTCGATCTCGATGGTCCCCTTCTTCTCGCAGCGGACCGGCCGGAAGGGCTTCGCTATGAGGGCTCGCTGATATACCCGCCCTCGCGGGATTTATGGGGATAGCGTCAAGCTGAACGAGAGCATCACCGGCAAGGCCGGCGTGTCTGTTTTTTGGTCGGAAATGCGGTAAGGTGAGAGAAATCATCCGCCAGTCGGACCGCGCGGCCACGCCTAGGGGGGCCCATGCCGAAAAAAACAGATTTTGACTCGCTCATCGAGGAATCCTTCCTGCCGCCCCGCGACATTATCGATCCCGTGGCCATGGTCAGCCGTGAGCTCAAAAAGCCGCTGCCCAAGCGATTCTACAAGGAGGCAATGGTACAATCACGGGACGGTCAGTTCCTTTTGCTTCTCGATGGCCGAGCCGCCAAGACCCCCGGCAAAAAGCCCTTGGCCTTGCCGACTTTGGCGGCAGCACAAGCGCTCGCCGCCGAATGGTCGAGCCAAGGCGAATTCATCGATCCGGCCACCATGCCGCTGACCCGCATCGTCAATTCCGCGATCGACGGCGTTGCGCAACGGATGGACGCCACGGTCGAAGAAATTGCCAAATATGCGGACTCAGATCTCACCTGCTATCGCGCCAGCCAGCCGGATTCGCTCGTGCGCGCGCAAGCGGCGGCGTTCGATCCGGTCCTTGCGTTTGCCCGCGATAGCCTCGGTGCGAGTTTCATTTGCACCGAAGGCCTAATGCATGTGGAACAGCCCCGGGCGGCCCGCACGGCGGTGCTGGAGGCGATCAAGGCCATGCAACGCGAACCGGCCGCGGCTTTCGTGCTCGCCGCGCTCCATGTGATGACAAGCCTTACCGGCTCGGTCCTCATCGCGCTCGCCGTGGCAAAGCGAATGCTGACACCTGCCGCCGGCTGGGCTGCCGCCCATGTGGACGAAGATTTTGAAATGCGCGCCTGGGGTCAGGATGCGGAGGCGCTGCGCCGCCGGGAATGGCGATGGCTTGAAATGGACGCGGCGGCGCGACTTCTTCAGGCGGTGTCGGATTAGCGGCCACACCTAGCCAAGACGGCCGAGGTGGCCGAGGTATGTCGAGTTGAAAGCCGCCTGATATTTGAGCCCGAAGCCCAACGCGCGGTCGATGCCGATCGATGTAAAGGATCGCGACGGCGAGCCCCTCCGCCCGCAACAAGAAAAGCGGTGCACCGTTGACGAAACCGGGCGGCTTAGCGATCATCTCCTGGTCTCCTTTTGGCTTTGGTTCATAAGACGGGCTCGGCCCTCGTCCACGGTCCTCGACGGCGGAAGCCGGTTTCGTGTTAAGATGCTACAAAAGCAAAGGTCCGATGCGCACTCCGTTTCCTTGGCCAAACGATATTTCCTAACGATATTTCAATGAGCACGCCCACTATCAAAGAGCTTAAGTAAGAGCGATGAAATCCATTCTCGAGCGACTTGCCGAGCGCCGTACCCAGGCCCTGCGCGGGGGCGGACAGCAGCGCGTCGCCGCGCAACACGAATCCGGCAAACTCACTGCGCGGGAACGAATCGAGCTTTTGGCCGATGAGGGCTCGTTCGAGGAGTTCGGCATGTTCGTCGAACATCGGGCGACCGACTTCGGCATGGATAAGCGCCACGCGCCCGGCGACGGAGTCGTCACCGGATCCGGCACTATCAATGGCCGCACCGTTTTTGTCTTCGCCAAGGATTTCACCGTTTTCGGCGGGTCGCTCTCTGAAACCCATGCACAGAAAATCGCCAAACTCCAAGATATGGCGCTCAGAAATCGCGCTCCCATCATCGGTCTTTTCGACTCAGGGGGCGCCCGCATTCAGGAAGGCGTCGCAGCGCTCGCCGGCTATGGCGAGGTCTTCCAACGCAATGTCTTGGCCTCCGGCGTCATTCCGCAGATTTCCGTGATCATGGGTCCTTGCGCCGGGGGCGACGTCTATTCCCCGGCGATGACCGATTTTGTTTTCATGGTCAAGGACACGAGCTATATGTTCGTGACCGGACCCGATGTCGTGAGGGCGGTAACCAACGAGACGGTCAGCGCCGAAGACCTCGGCGGCGCCTCCGTCCATACCGTCAAAAGCGCGGTCGCCGACGGCGCTTATGACAACGACGTCGAAGCCTTGCTGCAGATACGGCGTCTCGTCGATTTCCTGCCTTCGTCGAACTCGAGCGATGTCCCCGAATGGCGGAGTTTCGATGATATCGAGCGTTGTGACGACTCGCTCGACACGCTGGCACCGGACAATCCGGCCAAGTCCTATGACATCAAGGAACTCATCGTCAAAACCGTGGACGAAGGCGATTTCTTTGAGATTCAGGAGGCGTTTGCGCGCAATATCGTCACCGGCTTCGGCCGCATGGACGGCCGGACGGTGGGCTTTGTCGCCAATCAGCCGATGGTGCTTGCCGGCACACTCGACTCCGACGCCTCACGCAAGGCTGCCCGCTTCGTGCGTTTCTGCGATTGCTTCAACATTCCGATCGTGACCTTCGTCGATGTGCCGGGCTTTCTCCCGGGAACTTCGCAGGAATATGGCGGGCTGATCAAGCACGGCGCCAAGCTCCTCTTCGCCTATGGAGAGGCGACAGTGCCGAAAGTGACCGTGATTACGCGCAAGGCGTTCGGCGGCGCCTATGACGTGATGGCCTCGAAACATCTGCGCGGCGATATGAATTTCGCCTGGCCGAGTGCCCAAATCGCGGTCATGGGCGCCAAGGCCGCAGTTGAGATCATCTTTCGCCAAGATGCGGACAATTCCGAAAATATTGCAGAACGCACGCGCGAATATGAGGAACGTTTTATGTCGCCCTTCGTGGCGGCGGAGCGTGGCTATATCGACGACATCATCATGCCACGCGAAACGAGAAGGCGTGTCGCGCGCGCGCTTGCAACGCTGCGCCATAAGACGCTCCAAAATCCATGGAAGAAACACAGCAACATTCCATTGTGATGTTTCCTCGGAGCTTCGATTCAAAATCGCTGGGTCAGCCCTGCCAGAATGGCGCGGCGGATGCCGAATTGCGGCGCGCCGACGCCAACCCCTGAGCCATCGCGGATTTGATAGATGCTGTCGCCGATATTCAAGACATCAATTCGCAATTCCGTTCCTTGCCAGATCCCGAGATCGAGTTTTTGGACGATGCTGGCGTTGACGACCGCATAAGCAGGCAGCGACCCGCCATTTGGCACAGTGGGTGTGCCTGACCGCAAGCCGCTTTGAGCCAATAAATCCGCCGACACACGGGTTTGGTACTTTGTGCCCTGGTTGAACGTGTAGGCAATTCCCGCAGAACCGGTCCATGTCTGGTCATGGTCGAGATGGATGTAATTTTGTGCGATATAGGCGAGTTCGTCCGGTGGAATATTGAATTGCGCGGAGTTGATGTCCGTTCCCATCGCGCGGGAATAGGCGGCGTTGCCATAGATCGACCACGGCCCCTGGTCGTAGCTTACGGTGAATACCGCGCCGGCGACATAGGCCTTGGCATAGTTGAATGCGGACAAAATGATCGGGGCGCCGAATTGGCCTTCATCGAGCAGGTTTGTCGCCAGCTTGTAATAGCCATCGAGTCCGACGGTGAGCCCAGGAACGATAATTTGGTTGATCCCGACATCGAAATAATGCGACCGCTCCGCCTTGACAATGTCGTCCCGCTGAGTGGCAGCGGCAGCCGTTGTATTGTTGAAGAGTGCGACCGTGTTCGGCGAGACGAGCTCAAAAGGCGGCGGCACGAAATAGCGTGAATAGCCGGCATGGACTGTCGTGGTGTCGGTCGCGTTCAGGACCAGGTTCACGCGCGGGCTGAGCTGCGTTTCATTGGTGAACTCATTGACCCCGTCGAAGCGAAAGCCATAGTTGAGGGTGAGAGCCGGCAAGAGCCGCCATTCATCTTGAAGGTAAAAGCCGTAAAGGCCGCCGGTCCGTCCGCCATTATCGAGGATGCCGAGCGGCACATTCGATGTCTGCCCGCCCGCCGCGTCGACAGGCAGCACAAAGGAATTATTGTCGAACGCGATGGTCTCCACCTGCCCGAGAAAACCGCCCCGCAAGGTATGGCTGTCATTGATCCGCCAACTGGCATCGGCCTGAACGCCTTCGGCCAGACTGGACCGTCGCGCAAAGGGAGTGATTCCATTATAGAGAAGATCGCCGAGCGTGTCCGGGCTGAAGGACAGAACACTGTTGCGGACAAAAGCCGAGAGCTGCAAATCAACATCGCCGATGTGCTTTTGCAGCGATAACACGCCAAATTGCGTGGCCTCATGCTGAACCTCGTTCAGCAGAGTGCTGTTGAACGATTTCGCGCCAAGCACATTGAGGCCGAGAGCGGCGACCTGGCCCGGATTGTTGGGGATTTGGAAGCGACCGTTGAAGGCGCCGCCCATCAGGCTGACCCGCGTATCCGGATCGACAATGCCCGACATATACGCGAAACCGTGAAGTTGCTGGGTCGCGTCATGCAGCGCATTGAAGGTCGCAGCCGAATTTTCGATGCCGCGATCGTTTCCCAAATAATCGCCGGTGAAGAACCAATTGACTGGACCATAGCTTCCGCCATATTCGAAGCTCGGCTGCAGCCAATTGAAGCTTCCGCCATACATCGAGACTGCAAGACCTGGGTTGGTCAGCCCGGTCTTGGTCTGAATGTCTAAAACGCCCGCGGTCCGAAATCCATATTGCGCCGGCAAGGCGCCGGTGAGCAGCGAAATGCTGTGGGCGAAGCGGGTTTCGAGCGCTTGCCCAAACACCGAAAGCCCCTCGGGCAATTGCACGCCATTGATCCTGAATTGGACATTGGCGTGATCGCCGCGCACGTGAACCTGACCGAAACTGTCCTGCGCGACGCCGGGCATCTGCAGCAGTATCTGATTCAAGGGGGCATTTTCGCCTTGTGGAATCGTCTGCAGAGCTTCCGGGCCGAAGTAATACGTGCTCGCACCAAGACTGGGCTGGATCTGCAGGCGGGCGGCATCGAGCGCCTCGGAGATGACTTCCACCGAATCGAGGCTGATGGTCCCGGCATCGGCCGGATTTTGAGGCGCCGGCACGGGAGTTTCCGCAAAAGCTGGAGCGCCAGCAAGTGTCAGGATGAGGGCGCTCATTTTCACCCATCCGTGCGGTGCGAACAACATGGCAGTTTCCTTCGGCATTGCCCGACCCCTCTAAGGTCGGCCAATTGAAACGTTATATTATAACGTTCACGCTGTCCAGACACAGCCTGCCTGATTTTGTTCAATGGACGCGCCGACGGGGCTTGCCTACAAGTTAAGACGGCTAAATCCTCGTGGTTTCCACGAGTCGAAGGGCGTACCCGTTCCGAGGCTTTGATGTTCAAGAAAATCCTCATTGCCAACCGCGGAGAGATTGCCTGCCGGGTAATCGCCACCGCGCGGCGAATGGGGATTTTGACGGTCGCTGTCTATTCCGATGCGGACAAGGATGCGCCGCATGTGGGTTTTGCCGACGAGGCCGTACGAATTGGACCGGCAGCTCCCGCCGAGAGCTATCTCGTCGTCGAAAACATCCTTGCCGCCTGCAAGAAGACAGGGGCCGAAGCGGTACACCCCGGATATGGCTTTTTGTCCGAGCGGGCAGAGTTCGCAAGGGCCGTGATCGACAACAACATCGCCTTCGTCGGCCCGAATCCAAAAGCCATAGAGGCCATGGGCGACAAGATCGAATCGAAGAAACTCGCGCGCGCTGCCGGTGTGGCAACGGTGCCCGGATTTATCGGCGTCATTTCGGACATGGCGGAGGCAACCCAAATAGCCGATGACGTCGGCTATCCGGTGATGATCAAGGCCTCGTCCGGCGGCGGTGGCCGGGGAATGCGTATCGCGCTGACACGGGACGAATTGGCCGAGAATTTTGCGCGCGCGCAATCGGAAGCGAAAACCTCATTTGGGGATGATCGTCTCTTTATCGAAAAATTTATTCTCCATCCGCGCCACATCGAGATCCAAGTCCTCGGCGACAAATTCGGTGCCATCGTCCATCTGGGCGAGCGCGAATGTTCGATCCAGCGGCGCCACCAAAAACTCATTGAGGAATCCCCCTCCCCCTTCATCGACGAAGAGACGCGCGGGCACATGGGCGAACAGGCCGTCGCGCTAGCCAAGGCGGTCGACTACGACTCGGCCGGGACAGTCGAATTCATTGTGGCCCCGGACAAGAGTTTTTATTTTCTCGAAATGAACACGCGGTTGCAGGTCGAGCATCCGGTGACCGAACTCGTCACCGGCATCGACCTCGTCGAACAGATGATCAAAATGGCCTATGGCGAGAGATTGTCGATCGGCCAGAAAGATATCCACCTTAAAGGTTCGGCGATCGAAAGCCGCGTCCTCGCCGAAGATCCAACGCGCAACTTCCTCCCCTCCACCGGCCGGCTTAAAACCTACCGGCCCCCCGCCAATGCGTATCACGATGGCGTGACGTTGCGCGTCGATACCGGTGTCCGCGAAGGCAGCGAGATCGGAATTCATTACGATCCGATGATCGCGAAAGTCATCACCCATGCAAGCGATCGGCAGACAGCCATTGAAGCGCAGGGCGCCGCCCTCGATCAATTTTTCATCGACGGCATAAGCCACAATATATTTTTTCTTGCCGCCTTGATGCGCAATAAGCGTTTTCGCGGCGGCGACATCTCGACCGGCTTCATCGAGCAGGAATATCCGCGGGGTTTCGCTCCACTCCCTCCGGACGGAGACAGGGGGCGGCTCTTGGCCAGCGTCGCGGCGTCACTCCAGCATGTGATCGATCGGCGCAAGCGCCTCTTGTCCGGCCAGACGCGACGCCTGCCGCCCGACCCTTCTCCGGGCAATTATTCAGTCTTTCTCGGCAAAAAGCGTCAAGACGTGATACGCACCCAGGCGGGCGACGGCCTCGTGGTCCGGTTTGAGAAAGACGGCCAAGCGCACCATTGCGTATCCGCGTGGACGCCAGGCGAGCCGGTATGGAACGGCACCCTCGACGGCAACAAAATTGCCGTTCAGCTGCGCTCAATTCTCAATGGTTATACTTTGGCCCACGCAGGCGCCGTTGTGGACGCACGGGTGTACTCCCGCCGCCAGGCCGAACTCGCCGAGCTCATGCTGGAAAAAAGGATTACCGACAGTTCCAAATTATTGCGATGCCCGATGCCGGGCCTCGTCAAATCAATCGATGTGACAGCCGGACAAACCGTAAAATCGGGCGAAGCCCTTTGCGTGATCGAAGCGATGAAAATGGAAACCGTTTTGCGTGCCGATGAGGATGAGGTTGTGAAAAAGATCAACGTAAAGCCAGGCGATTCCATTGCCGTCGACGCTATCATCATGACATTTGTTTGAGGGGGACCCTTCAAGCCGGGTTCGCGCGCACAAAGCTTACGCAAAGACCAGACAGAGCGAGAGCGCCGCTTGTCCAGAGTTTTCTCGCAGAATATTTTTGTCGTGTGGATAGCGGGGCACGGTCGCGATCGACAAAAAAATCTCTCCTTTTTGCCGAAGAGGCGTGGCACAAGAAGAATCGGTCTTGAACTGATTCGGCGACGGCGCGTGTAGCGCAGGCCGGTGCCAATCGAGAAAGTCTATGCCTCCAATCGAAAATCTTGCCGACAGGGTCCGTCTCGGGGCCGGCGCCTCTTCAGCCCCGGATCTGAATTTTCGCCTCGCGCCGCACAACATCGAAGCCGAACAGGCTTTGCTTGGCGCGATCCTCGTCAACAATGATGCCTTCGATCGCGTCTCCGATTTTCTCCGCCCCGAACATTTTTCGGAAGAGCTTCATCGGCGGATTTTTGACATTGCCTCGCAGTTGATCAGGGCCGGCAAGCTGGCATCGCCGATCACCTTGAAGACATTCCTTGGTGAACATGATCTCGGCGGCGTCACCGTGCCGCAATATCTTGCCCGCCTCGCGGCGGAAGCCACAACCGTGATCAATGCCGAGGATTATGGCCGCACCATCCATGATCTCGCCATGCGGCGCGATTTGATCCTCATCGGGGAGGATATCGTCAACGCGGCCTATGACGCACCCGTCAACGCCTCGCCGCGCGAGCAAATCGAGGAAGCCGAACGCAAGCTCTATTCAATTGCCGAGACGGGCCGCTACGAGGGCGGCTTTCAACGTTTTTCGGAGGCCTTGACCACCGCCGTCGATATGGCGGCAAGGGCTTTCGAACGCGACGGAAAACTGTCCGGCATCGCAAGCGGCCTCACCGATCTCGACCGCTACATGGGCGGTTTGCAGGCTTCCGATCTCGTCATCGTCGCCGGCCGCCCCGGCATGGGCAAAACGGCGCTGGCGACCAACATCGCCTTCAACATCGCCAGGGCCTATGAGTTTAAGCTCAGACCCGATGGTTCGCCGGAGACCATCAACGGGGGAATTGTCGGTTTTTTCTCGCTGGAAATGTCGGCCGAACAATTGGCGACGCGTATCATCGCCGAACAGGCGGCGGTTCCCTCCTACAAAATCCGGCGGGGCGACATCGGCGAACCGGAATTTCACCGTATCGCCCAGGCCGCGCGGGATATGCAAACCATCCCCTTTTATATCGACCAGAGCGGTGGCCTTTCGATCGCGCAATTGGCAGCCCGCGCGCGACGCCTCAAGCGCCAGCGCGGCCTTGATGTATTGGTGATCGATTATCTTCAGTTGCTGGGTGGTTCAAAGACACGAAGCGACAGTCGCGTGCAGGAGGTGACCGAGATCACCACCGGCCTTAAGGCCCTGGCGAAGGATCTGAACGTTCCCGTCATCGCCCTCTCGCAATTGTCGCGGCAGGTCGAGAACCGGGACGACAAGCGCCCGCAATTGTCCGATTTGCGTGAATCCGGCTCCATCGAGCAGGATGCGGACGTCGTCCTGTTTGTGTTCCGCGAGGAATATTATCTGAAGAACCGTCAGCCGCGCGAGGGGACCGAGGACTTCCTCACCTGGCAGGCCGACATGGAACGGGCGCACGGCCGGGCCGAAATTATCATTGGCAAGCAACGCCACGGCCCGACCGGAACCGTGGAACTCGCCTTCGAAGACGAGATGACGAGATTTTCCAATTTGGCGCGGGAGGAAAATCTGCCTGACCATCTATAATATTGGGCTCGGGCAGGTAGATGCGTTTGCTCCGCGCGAACGTTTCGGGCAGCACTTAACCAAGATCGCCCTCGCGCATCGCCGGAGGCGTCGGACCGTTTGAGCGCGTCTTTTTCGATCGCATGTCTTCGATGGGGAAACCCGCCCCAGGAACCCTTATGGCCAAATCACATAATTCCTTCGTTTGCCAAAATTGCGGTGCGGTCACCCAGCGCTGGCAGGGCCGCTGCGAAGCTTGTGGTGAATGGAACACGATCATCGAGGAAAGCGCCGCAACCGGCATCGGCGCGAAAACCGTACAGGGGGCTCGCAAGGGCCGCGTCTTCAGCCTGTCGAAATTGATGGAGCACGACCAGCCGTCCGCGCCGCGCATTACCACCGGCATCGCCGAGATGGATAGGGTGGTCGGCGGCGGCTTTGTGCCCGGTTCGGTCATTTTGCTCGGCGGCGAACCTGGCATCGGGAAATCGACCCTGCTTATTCAGGCATGCGCCGCGCTCGCCGCGCGGGATCAGCGCGTCGTTTATATTTCCGGCGAGGAGGCGGTCGATCAAATCCGCTTACGGGCCGCGCGCCTCGGCCTTGCGGCGGTGCCCGTCGAACTCGCCGCGGAAACCAGCGTCGAGGATATTATTTCAACGCTGTCCCACGGCAAGCGCCCTGCCCTCGTTATTATCGACTCGATACAGACGATGTGGACCGACCTTATTGAATCCGCTCCCGGCACGGTCGGCCAAGTGCGCGGCGCGGCGCAGGCGCTGATTCGTTTCGCCAAGACGACGGGTGCTACCGTAATCCTCGTCGGCCACGTCACGAAGGACGGCCAGATCGCCGGGCCCAGGGTCGTCGAGCATATGGTCGACGCGGTGATTTCGTTCGAAGGCGAAGGCGGCCGGAATTTTCGGATTCTCCGTGCGGTCAAAAATCGTTTCGGTCCGACCGACGAGATTGGCGTTTTCGAAATGACCGGGCGCGGGCTCGCCGAGGTCTCCAACCCTTCGGCTCTTTTCCTATCTTCACGCGACGCCGCAGCACCCGGCGCCGCCGTATTTGCCGGCATGGAGGGAACCCGCCCGCTGCTCGTCGAGATCCAGGCCTTGGTTGCACCGAGCACGCTAGGGATGCCACGCCGCGCCGTTGTCGGCTGGGACAATTCGCGCCTCGCTATGGTTCTCGCGGTTCTCGAAGCGCATGGTGGGGTCAAACTCGGCCAACATGATATTTATCTGAATGTCGCCGGAGGATTGCGCGTTGGCGAACCTGCGGCCGATCTCGCCGCGGCGGCCGCGCTTGTGTCTTCCTTGACGGGGCGCAGTCTCCCGGCCGATTCGGTTTTCTTCGGCGAGATTGCCCTTTCCGGAGCCGTCCGGCCGGTCGGTCATGGGCTGGCACGGCTCAAAGAAGCAGCCAAACTTGGTTTTTGTCGTGCAACAATGCCGGACGCTGTGGAAAAAGGCGCCAGTTCCATACCGGAGCTTACGGTGCGCAGCTGCGGCCACATCGCCAGTTTGGTTGCCGACATCGCCGCGGATGGCGGACAACGCCAAAATGCTCAAAAACAGCCTCGGCGCGGCTGATCCGGAAATGAGCCAATCCAGTTCATTCGGAGCTAACCAACTTCGGCCGGATTTGCGGTCCAGATCCTATTGCCCTTGCTTTGTCTCGGCTATTAAGAGAAAAGCCAGCGAGGTCGACGACTCCACCTACCGCGAACGACAAAATCGCGCCTATGGCGCCAGAGGCTAAACCGATGCCATCCTATCTCGATCTAGGGTTGATCGCTGTCATTCTCATTTCCGCATTTCTCGCGATGTTGCGTGGCTTTACCCGTGAAGTCCTGGCGATCGCCTCCTGGGGAGCGGCCGCGTTAGCTGCGATTTATCTCCACCCGATCGTACTTCCCTATGTAAAGCCCTATATCGCCAAAGATGTCATCGCCCTGGCTGTCGCTGCAGCCGCGGTTTTTTTCGTGGTTCTGATCGTCGTCTCCCTTGTCACCGTCAAATTGTCGGATGTGATCCTCGATTCCAAGGTCGGCGCGCTCGATCGTTCGCTCGGCTTTCTGTTTGGCGCGGTTCGCGGCCTGTTACTTTGCGTCATCGCCTTCGTGTTCTTCAATTGGCTGGTGCCCTTACAGACCCAACCCGAGTGGGTCAAATCCGCCCGCATGAAGCCGCTCCTGCAAGCTACCGGCGACCAGCTTATGGCTGTCCTGCCGGAAGATCCCGAGGGGCTTTTGAACAAGCTCAAAAAGCCCAAAACTCCCAGCCCAAGCGAAGACGCGGTCCCGGATTCGGATGCGGAACCGAAGAAAGTCGAGACCGGCAAGGGAACTTGACCATCAGCGCAGTCTTTTGCGGATTTGCGTGCCGGCAAAAAGCACCGGTCTTTTTAGCGGCTGTGAGTTTTGGGGAAAACGCACAAACGTGACGTTTCCGCCCGTAAACTTGGTCTTCGCGACCTCTTAAGGGCTGACATTCACCGCAAGGTCGCTTATGTAAGTCTCATGACACTTGCGGCCGTTCGCGTAAGGTTGCGGGACCCCGACGAAACGGGACGATCCAGGACAATTCATCGATTTGAAGCGCTCGACCACTGAGCTTTCGGGAGGCCGTTGATGGGTGAGACGCCGGATGCTGGGCAAAGTCGGGAGTGCGGCAAAGCTGCTTCGCACGCCAGCGACGTGCCTCTGCCAGCCGAGGACTTCGACCTCGACGGCGACCGCCTGCACGAGGAATGCGGAATATTCGGGATTTTCGGGCATCCCGACGCCGCGGCCATCACCGCGCTTGGATTGCATGCTCTGCAGCATCGCGGTCAGGAAGCTGCCGGCATCGTGACCTTCGACGGCCAGCGGTACAATTCGGAACGTCGGCTCGGCCTTGTCGGCGATCACTTCTCCAAGGCTTCCACAATCGCGCGCCTCCCCGGCGAATCCGCCATCGGACATGTGCGCTATTCGACGACGGGCGAAACCATTCTGCGGAATGTTCAACCGCTGTTTGCCGAACTGAACTCCGGCGGCTTTGCGGTCGCCCATAATGGAAATCTCACCAATGGCCGCACGCTCCGCCGCGAGCTCGTGCAAGGCGGTGCCATTTATCAATCGACCTCCGACACGGAAGTCATTCTTCATCTGGTTGCCCGCAGCCGACGCCCGCAGTTGATCGACCGCTTCATCGAAGCCTTGCGCATGATCGAGGGCGCCTATTCACTCGTCGCTCTCAGCAACAAGAAACTGATCGGCGCGCGCGATCCGTTAGGGATCCGACCGCTCGTTCTCGGCGAACTCGACGGCCATTATATCCTCGCCTCGGAAACTTGCGCCCTTGATATTATTGGCGCGCGTTTCGTGCGCGACATCGAGAATGGCGAAGTCGTCGTTATCTCGGACGAAGGCATCGAGACATTGCGGCCTTTTCCGCCGCGCCCGATGCGTCCCTGCATTTTCGAATTCATCTATTTCGCACGGCCGGATTCCATCGTGCATGGGAAGCCTGTCTATAATGTGCGCAAGGCCATGGGCGCAGAACTGGCGCGGGAAGCCCCCGTTGCTGCCGACGTGGTCGTCCCGGTACCGGACTCCGGCGTCCCGGCGGCCATCGGCTATGCGCAATATTCCGGCATTCCGTTTGAACTGGGCATTATCCGCAATCATTATGTCGGGCGGACATTTATTCAGCCGTTCCAGTCGGTCCGCGAACTCGGAGTGCGCCTGAAACACAGCGCCAATCGTGCGGTAGTCGCGGGCAAGCGCATCGTCCTTCTCGACGATTCGATTGTTCGGGGCACAACCTCCCTGAAGATTGTGCAGATGATGCGTGATGCTGGGGCGCGCGAAGTACATTTCCGAATCTCGTCGCCGCCCATCACCCATCCCGACTATTATGGCATCGACACGCCGGAACGCGACAAGCTGCTCGCGGCAACCCATACGCTCGAGGAAATGCGCAGCTATATTGGCTGCGATTCGATTGCATTTCTTTCGGTTGATGGGATTTACCGGGCGATGGGCGAGCGGGGCCGCGATCCCATCCGTCCGCAATATACCGATCATTGCTTCACCGGCGATTATCCAACCCAGCTCACCGACGCTTGCGATGAAACCAAGGTCCAGCTTTCGCTCCTCGCGGAAGCCGGTTAACCGCGTGTCCGACTGTCCAGCTTATGCCCCGTTCGCTTGACGGGCGTGTCGCCCTCGTCACGGGCGCCTCGCGCGGCATTGGCCGCGCGGTTGCGCTGGAGCTTGCCGGTGCCGGCGCGCATATAATTGCCCTCGCCCGAACCCAAGGCGCGCTTGAGGACCTCGACGACGCGATCCTGAGCAAGGGGAGCGCTGCGACGCTGGTTCCTTGCGACATTACCGATTTTGATGCGCTCGACCGGCTCGGCGCAGCCATTTTCGAGCGCTGGGGCAGACTCGATATCTTCATTGGCAATGCTGGAGCGCTGGGGCCGGTGACCCCGCTCGCCCATGTCGAGCCGCGGCAATGGGAAGAGACATTCGCAGTGAACGTCACAGCGAACTGGCGGCTCATCCGTTCGCTCGATTACCTGCTGCGCGCGGCGGAAGCGGGCCGGGCGATCTTTATTTCGTCGGGCGCCGGCCAATCCGCTGATTTCAAACCCTATTGGGGACCTTATGCGACATCCAAGGCCGCGCTCGATGCCCTGGCGCGCACCTACGCCGCGGAGACGGTCAATGTCTCCGCCGTAAAGGTCATGATCGTCAATCCCGGACCGCTGCGCACAAGGATGCGCGCAACGGCGATGCCCGGCGAGGATCCGGTGACCTTGCGGACGCCGGAGGAATTGGCGCCAAAGATTCTCGCGCTTTGCAAGCCGGATTGGACACAGACGGGGAGGCTTTACGATTTTCCGACAGATCGCGTGCTGAGCTTTAGAAGTCCTGCGTAAATTCAATCCATTGCAATCGATCCACGGCGTGCTAAACTTGCTTATGGGCCCGCTAAACTATAGCTCACGCTCCAAGCACGTCGCAATCAGCGTGATTGTGCTTTACGCGTTCTTTTTCCAGGGCTTTTTTTCAGCGGCAGTGCAAGCCGCAGCGTTCGATTCCCTCGATTTTATTTGCTCGCAAGCAGACAATTCCCCTGACGCACCGGGCAGCGACCCGAATCACCACCAAGGGCTCTGCTGCATCTTGGCCTGCGCCGCCAGCGGCTGCGCTTATCTGGCCGCCGACTCCAATCCTCTCGTTTTCACGGATCGCGTCGGGTCGCCGATAGCTTGGCCACCAACCCAAACCTTTGCCACCCGTCGCGCCTCCAAATTCTATTTCGGCGCGCGCGCGCCTCCCCCCAGCGTTTGATCGCGCCGTTCCTGTTCGGGTTTATCGGCGTCGGCTTGGCAGATTGGCAAGGGTTCCCCACTGAGGGCGCCCGCGCCCAGGTTCGACGTCAGTTGCCGGCCACCTTCAGACGTGCCGTCCCACTAAAGCCCGAATGGAAACAGGGCGCCCTCGCGGGATACCGCGGGACGGCCACCGATTCCGAGTCTGCATCGGAACCCGTTTTACGATTGGCCAGAAACCTCAAATTGGTAAGGCCATGATCAAAGGTTCAAGCAATGTTGCATCACAAGCCAGGAAACAGCGCCATAGCGCTCGCTTTGCCTTGCGCAGGGGCTGGCGGAATCGACCAGGCGCCGCCTGACACAAACGCCGACGGACCCGCCTCCGGCCGTCCTTACAGCCGGCCGGCACGGACGGCTGGGTCGGTCGGATTTGCGCGCGCGCCCGAAATCCGGGGCCGCTTTAGCGGCGACCTCCATGATTTGGCGGCAACGCCCTTCAAGGGCACAAAGCCGTTCGAGGCGCCCGCTAGCCCGGCGAAGCGGCGAATCTTCACCGCCGAGGAAAAAGCCAGGATCGTCGCGGAGAGTTTTGAGCCCGGCGAATCTGTTTGCTCGGTCGCGCGCCGCCATCATCTCATGTCGTCGCAGCTATTCTCCTGGCGCAAACATGCGCGTCTCAAAGGCAAAGGCGAAGAATTGAACGAAAACCGAACGGATGCGGTGGTCGGGCAAACGGGCGACCCGCCGAAGACAGCCTCGCCGATCGAGATCGCCATTGGCACAACCATCGTGCGGGTTCCGGAAGGGGCCGATGCGGCAACCCTCAGGGCCGTGCTCCGGGCGTTGAGCGAGACATCATAAAAGGGGCCCGCGCTACCCGCCGAGCGGGCGAAAAAAGTCCCAGATGAGCCTGGGACTGTTGACGTCGCCATTTGTGAGGCCGCGGCCGGAGCCGTTTCCGGCTTCGCTCCAAAGGCCGGGGAGAACATGTCCCCCGCCCTCGATTCGTACCGCTTCGATGGGGACGGAGCAATTGTTTAGCTTATCCAGATAAGCTCTTGTTCCGTCGTGAGGATCTTTGTCCGGGAAGACCGTGGTCGTCACCCCGTCGCCGCAGCCCGCGACCTTGCCGAAAATGCGCAGGGTCGCATCGACGGATAGAAGCTCGGCCTTGTTGTTCGGCAAACTAGCTTTGCCGCCTTGAAACGGAATCATGGGATCCGCCGTCCCAGCGATCACCAAAAGCGGCAGCGGCCGCAAAGGCTTGCAGCTCCCTGCGAGATCAGAGGGCATGCTGGCGGCAAGAACCGCCATCCCGGCATAGGCATTCTTCTCCTCGCAAGCCAGCCGCAGAGCCATCAGGCCACCCGAGGCTATGCCAACGATAAACACCTTGTTCGGGTTGGCCATTCCGCTGGCCACGAATTTACCAATCAGATCGCGGATAAAAACCGCATCTCGGCTCGCCTTGCTACCGGGAGCGTCGGCCCAGTGGCCGGAAAGCGGCTGCGGATAGAGG
The DNA here is from genome assembly GCA_004564215.1 of Beijerinckiaceae bacterium. Taxonomy (NCBI): domain Bacteria; kingdom Pseudomonadati; phylum Pseudomonadota; class Alphaproteobacteria; order Hyphomicrobiales; family Beijerinckiaceae; species Beijerinckiaceae bacterium. The sequence continues at coordinate 773,032 of CP024846.1, forward strand.
AGGATCGCGCCCGACGATCGGGCCATCTCGTCAAACCCGGAACCATGGTGCAAGCGGGAGCCCTTCCCCCTGGCACCGCGCAGGATGATGAGAACCGGCCGACGTGATTGCTTAAGACGCCGATGCTGAACCAGAATGGCCGTCCGCGGAACGCCGCCCGATTCAATCGTGACGCGGCCAGCCGCCGCGAGGGCAGCCGATGGCCAGCCGGCGATCGAGAGAAACAGCCAGCCCGCTCCAGCCAGGCAACCGATTGTAAAATCTATTCCGAAAATCCTTGCGCCCCGCATCATCATGGCTTTCCAGCCTCCCCGATTCCATCGGCGCAAATGTCGGTGGTTCGTGCGCGGTCAGAAAGCGAAGCGCGTTCGTTCCGGCGGGCGCCGCGCCATCGATCCTGAGCGGGGAGCCTTCGTGGCGCGGCGTGAAAAGCAACAAAACGGCAGCCGATAAGCATTTTTTTGGTTTCCGTCCCCGTGACCTATCGAACCGGTTTGGTCTCCGAAGCGGCATATAGCGTCGGACCTCCGCAGCCAAATTTCTGCCACGGGGTGTGGAAACATGATAGTTTATTTTCGTCCATCCCCAACGCAGGCTAAAGCACGATCGGCAGGAGGTTCGTTGCTGAATGCCAGTACTCTTCCCGCTTGGGAGAGTTCAAGTCTCTGCCAAAAATCCGCTTTGGTTCGAGCCCCTCTCCCATCCGGATCGCCACTTGGGGCAAAAGGTCTCATCGGAAGTTCGTGCATTCTCGAATTTTTCTAATGAACGCGTTGCCCGGAAGAGCTGATTGCATTAGGGGAATAGGCGTTAAATTTCTGTGGCATGGGGTAAAAGTTCATGACCAAGGTCGAGTTGGGCGCTCGCGGCCTGGAAAAGCGCCGACCGCTCTCTCCGCATCTGCAAATCTACAGTCCGATGCTGACCATGATGATGTCGATTGCGCATCGCATCACCGGGGCTGCGCTCTATTTCGGCACGCTTTTGCTCGCCTGGGTGCTGATAGCTGCTTCCACCGGCCCGGACGCCTACGCGACGGCAGCCTATTTTCTCAATTCGATCGTCGGGAAACTGATCCTGTTCGGATTTACCTGGGCCCTGTTCCATCACCTTCTTGGCGGCGTGCGCCATATCATTTGGGACACAGGCTATGGTTTCACGCATCCGCAACGCGAATGGCTGGCGCAAGCGACCTTGGTCGGCGGTATCGCCCTGACATTGATTGTCTGGGGCGTGGCGTATTTTTTCCACTAAGACCGATTGGGCGACGATCGCCGCAACAGCAAACACCCGCTTCGCACCGATTTATGAAAGGGACAGGGTAAACATGGCGAAGGATTCCGCATCGGTTCGCACGGCGATCAGCAAAGTGCGCTTCCTCGGCTCCGCCAAATCCGGCACCTCCGATGCGTGGAATATGCGCGTCACCTCACTTGCCCTGCTGCCCTTGACGATCGCTTTCGTCGCTGTCGTTTTGTCGCTGCTCGGCAAGGATTATGATGCGATGCGGGCCGAGCTGGCACATCCCGTTCCAGCACTCATTCTGCTGCTCTTCATTTTGACTGGCATCTACCATATGAAGCTCGGCATGCAAACGATTTTGGATGATTACGTGCATAGCACCCATCTCAAGGAATGGTCGCTGGTCGCCAATCTTTTTTTCTGTGTCAGCGTCGGTCTGGCTTGCGTCTACGCGGTCTTGAAGCTCAGCTTTGCCTGACAAAGCCAAGCAGGATTTCCCGACCATCCGCCCAAGCGCGGGATGTTGATTTTTTTGAAAGACAAGGGCATGACTTCCAGCAAGACCATCAACGGCAGCGCCGCTCCGGCTCAACTTGGCGCCGCCTATCCGATTACCGACCATACATTCGACGTCGTCGTCGTCGGCGCCGGTGGCGCGGGTTTGCGAGCCACCGTCGGCTGTTCGCAGGCGGGGCTGCGCACAGCCTGCATCACCAAGGTCTTTCCAACCCGTTCGCATACGGTGGCGGCGCAAGGCGGCGTTGCGGCGTCCCTTGCCAACATGGGCCCGGACAATTGGAAATGGCACATGTACGACACCGTCAAGGGATCGGATTGGCTCGGCGACCAGGATTCCATCGAATATCTTTGCCGCAACGCGCCCGCGGCCGTCTATGAACTCGAACATTGGGGGGTCCCGTTTTCCCGCACCGAGGACGGCCGCATTTACCAGCGTCCCTTCGGCGGCATGACGACCGACTTCGGCAAAGGTCCTCCAGCGCAGCGGACCTGCGCGGCCGCCGATCGAACCGGCCACGCAATGCTGCACACGCTTTACGGCCAGGCCCTGCGCAACAAAACCGAGTTCTTCGTCGAATTCTTCGCGATCGATCTGATCATGGAGGATGGCCGCTGCCGCGGCGTCGTCTGCCTGAAGCTCGACGACGGCACCATCCATCGCTTTCGGTCACAGCTTGTCATCCTGGCAACCGGCGGATACGGCCGCGCCTATTTTTCCGCGACGTCGGCACATACCTGCACCGGCGATGGCAATGCGATGATCTTGCGCGCGGGACTTCCGTTGCAAGATATGGAGTTCGTGCAGTTTCATCCAACCGGCATTTACGGTGCGGGCTGCCTGATTACCGAAGGATCGCGCGGCGAGGGCGGCTATTTGACCAATTCCGAAGGCGAACGATTCATGGAGCGCTACGCGCCTTCGGTGAAGGATTTGGCGCCGCGAGACATGGTGTCGCGCGCCATGACACTGGAGATCCGCGAAGGCCGCGGCGTCGGCAAGCACAAAGACCACATCCATCTGCACCTCGAACATCTCGACCCCAAGATTCTCCATGAGCGCCTGCCCGGAATTTCCGAAAGCGCCAAGATTTTTGCCGGTGTCGAGGTTACCACGGAGCCGATCCCCGTGCTGCCGACTGCGCATTACAACATGGGCGGTATTCCAACCAATTTTCACGGCGAAGTAGTCACCAAGAAGGGAAACGATCCCAATGCGATCGTGCCCGGTCTCATGGCGATCGGCGAAGCGGCCTGCGTCTCGGTGCATGGCGCCAACAGGTTAGGCTCGAACTCACTGATCGACCTTGTGGTCTTCGGCCGCGCGGCCGGACTGCGTGCGGCGGAACTCGTCACCGCTGGCGCCAAGCAGGCGGATCTTCCGGCGGATTCCGCCGATCTGGCGCTCTCCCGTCTCGATCATTTCAGGCACGCCAAGGGCGACCTTCCAACCGCTGAATTGCGGCTCAGCATGCAAAAGGTGATGCAGACGCATTGCGCGGTCTACCGCACCGGCGCAACGCTCGAGGAAGGTTCGAAGATGATCCATGAGGTCTGGTCTGCGAAGGACCAGATCTCGGTCACCGACCGCTCGCTGATCTGGAATTCAGATCTGGTTGAAACCTTGGAGTTCGATAATCTCATCGTTCAGGCGGTCGTCACCATGGACGGCGCGGCAAGCCGCACCGAATCGCGCGGTGCGCATGCACGCGAAGATTATCCCGAACGCGACGACGTGAACTGGATGAAGCATACGCTCACCTCGATTGACGCCAACGCCCGCTCGGTCTCGATCGATTACCGCCCCGTGCATAGTTTCACCATGACCAACGAGATGCATTATATCGAGCCGAAGGCCCGGGTGTACTGACGCGTTTTAAGAGAGAAACAGATGGTCGAGATCGCACTTCCCGCCAATTCACGCGTCGTCACTGGAACCACCTGGCCGACCCACGGCGATTCGAAAACCCTCACCGAATTCCGCATTTACCGTTGGAACCCTGACGAAGACCGGAACCCGCGCCTCGACACCTATTATGTCGACCGAAGCGATTGCGGCCCGATGGTTCTTGATGGACTGATTTGGATTAAATCCAAGATCGATCCGACGCTGACATTTCGGCGTTCATGTCGCGAAGGGATTTGCGGATCCTGCGCGATGAATATCGACGGAACGAACACCCTCGCCTGTACGAAATACATGGACGACATCAAAGGTGCGGTCAAAATCTATCCGTTACCGCATATGTCGGTGGTGAAAGATCTCGTGCCCGATCTCAGCGGCTTCTTCGCGCAGCATGCCTCGATCGAGCCCTGGCTGCAAACCACGACGCCGCCGCCCGAAAAAGAATGGCGGCAAACCCCAACCGATCGCGCCAAACTCGATGGACTCTATGAATGTATCCTTTGCGCTTGCTGCTCCACGTCTTGTCCGAGCTATTGGTGGAATGGCGATCGCTATCTCGGCCCGGCCGTCCTGCTGCAGGCCTATCGCTGGCTGATCGATTCACGAGATGAAGCCGCGGGCAGCCGCCTCGACAATGTCGAAGATCCGTTTCGCCTCTATCGTTGCCACATGATCATGAATTGCGCCAAAGCCTGCCCCAAGGGCCTCAATCCCGCAAAAGCGATCGCCGAAATCAAGAACATGATGATCAAGCGCCAGCTCTAAAACCGATTCTGGCGCCATTCTGTAGCCTCAATCCACATTCAAGCGATGTGGATGGAGGCTATGCCGATGATGCGCATATCATTGAGTGCCATCGCCCTGTCGCTCGCGTGTACGGTCGGATTCGCGCAACCAGCTGCGCGGCCCGCAATTTACGATGCGCTCATCGCGCAGCAGGCCAAAGCCCATGGTCTCCCCGAATCCTTCGTCCATCGCATCGTGCTGCGCGAGAGCCGCTATAATCCGCGCCTTGTCCATAATCATTGTTTTGGGCTGATGCAGATCAAACATGCGACGGCGCGTGAAATGGGCTTCAAAGGCCCCGCAAGCGGGCTGCTGGATCCCCAGACAAACCTTAGCTATGCAGTTCCTTATCTCGCCAATGCCTACAGGCTTGCGGACGGGGATGAGAACCGCGCGACTGCGCTCTTCAGTAGCGGCTATTACTATTTGGCCAAGCGCAAGAAAATGCTCGCATCGCTGCGCACAGCTTCCACCGCTCCGGTTTTGGCGGAAACCGCGCCTCCCGCGGAATCGAAACCCGAGCCCCAAGCAAATCCGATTGCCGGATTGTTCTCTTTGCTCACCGGAACGCCGGCAGAGGCCGCACCGGACCGCCGCGCATCGCCGATCGCGCAATAGATAGACCCAAGAGCGCCTTTGAGGATCACGCGAAATAGAGTGTCATGATCCCTTGCGACGAACAGGGCACCGTTGAAATGCCAAGACCGGCACGCTACACTGGCCCAAGCGTGATCCTGTTCAGGCGGGCGTAGTTCAATGGTAGAACGGCAGCTTCCCAAGCTGCATACGAGGGTTCGATTCCCTTCGCCCGCTCCAATGGATCCGCCGCCTGCGGATTGAATGCGCCGGACAGCGATCTCCGCATTGTCCCCATCCGAACCTCGAAAGTGGAATGCACATGACGCCCTTAAAGGCAATGATGCTCGCGAGTTTTTTCGTTCCGCTCGCGGTTGGTATCTCCAACCGCGCCGCCGCCCAAGAACTCGATCTATGTGGCCTGCAGCCGACTTTTTTCGAGGATTTCAAGGAGCTGAAGGTGTCCGCCTGGACGATGGGCGACAACCGCTGGATCGCGCATACGCCATGGGCCGGAGATTTCGGAGATGCCGCCTTCACCGACCCGGGCCAGGACTTCCCGTTCACCGTGAACGATAGTGGCCTGCGAATCGAGGCGCGCAAGGATGCGAGCGGCAAATGGCGTGGCGGCCTATTGGCCTCCGCCGATCCAACCGGCGCCGGCTTCACGCAAATGTATGGCTACTTTGAAGCCAAAATGAAAATGCCGGTCGGTCCTGGCACCTGGCCCGCGTTTTGGCTCATGGAATCCTGGCCCAAAGGAACTCCCCCCGGCATAGCCGTCGAGGTCGATCCCATCGAGTTTTATGGGCGGGCGCCAAACGAATATCATGCCGGCTATATCGTTTGGGATCATATAAAAAACACGCACGACGGCGGCGGCCACGTGGTAAAGGTCCCCGACGGCGCACTCTCAGCCGATTTCCATACCTTCGGCATCGAGGTCACGCCGGAATTGATGACCTATTATTACGACCGCCAACGCGTCTGGCGGGTGCCAACGCCGAAGGAGCACACTCACCCGTTCCTGGTACTGGTCAATCTGGCGTTGGGGTCGGGATGGCCGATCGACAAGACGCCCAATCCGTCCTTCTTGGACGTCGCCTATGTGCATGTTTATGAACGCCGCCCGGAAACCTGCGAAGCCACGCCTCCACAAAAGTAAGGCGCGAGCCATCGCCAAGGTCCCGCCGCTTTCGGTCTAAGAGGGGGATTTGACCCCTCTTCCAAAGCTGCGGCACTGTTGGGCGTCAGTATTTTGCAACCACCGCCGGGGGTGGCGCGAACCAGTCGAACTTATAGTTCAGGCCCGCGCGAACGATATTAGCCGTCGTCTTTTGACGGATGTTGATCCCGCCCGCATTCAATAATGTGTTCGTCCCCAAGTTGACGTAGAGATATTCGGTTTTCAGCGTGAGATTGTTGGTGATCGCGTATTCGACGCCGCCGCCCGCCGTCCAACCTGTTCGGTTGCTATTTTGCGATGTGGAAATGGCGGCGGCGACCCCACCTGCCACTGCTGCCGCGTTGGCAGTGAAATTAACCTGTCCGTAGGCGAAACCGCCGGTCCCGTAGACGAGGAACCGGTCGAAGGCATAGCCAACCCGACCGCGGACCGTCCCGATATAATTGATCCGGCTTCCCGCCGAGGCGGCAGCGCCAACCGGCAGACCCAGGATCACGGCTCCGGCGTCGGCCGTCGCTTTGCCGCGGATCGCCGCCCCGTCAAAATCCGTTTCAAAGCCCAGCAGAATATTGTTTGGAAACTCCCAATTGTAGCCGAGTTGGCCGCCGCCGAGCACGCCGCCGGACGTGATGGTCGGAGATCCTGAGAAAACGAACGGGGGCGCGAACCCGTTGAACGGGTATGCAAACCTGTCCCCGCCATAGCCAATGTTGGCGCCGACATAGAGGCCTGTCCAGGAGAACATCGGCACATAAGGCGCGGGCGGCGGCGGCAGGCGCGAGGGCAGATCGGCAGCGAACGCAACGGATGAACAAAGCATCGCCGTGGCAATGCTTGAAATGGAAAGCTTCCGAATCATTTTAAATACCCCGCCTAGGAGACTTTAGATGTGAGCGTAGCCATCACTAGGCATTCATTGCAAATCCCGTTTCCTGGCTGGAGCAATATCTGGATGGGTTGTATTATAAATGCAACACAGCCTAGCGTTGCCGAGGGTCGGCTCTCATGGGTCTTGACGAACTGGCAATGATTTTTTGCGTAAACCAAATGGGTTATGCTGAAACTAATTATTTATCATACTGATTCCGGCCTGAAGCCTCACGGTCACTTTCTTCCGCACAAAGGCAGGATTCAAACCATGATTCATAACAGGTCCCCGCTCGCCCCCTCCTCCCAACGGACTCCCCACGCGGCCGCGATGACAAGCCCCGCGGCCTCGATGACGATGACGCGGGAAGCGATGCAATGACCGGTTCCAGAACCAAAAACCGGAGTGACAAGGTCGTGGCAATCCTGAACGCAAACCTCGCGGAACTCGAATTTTTGGAGGCGGTCGGGGCGGCACGGCCCGGCACGCGCGAGAGCATCCTGGCGATCCACAATCTGCTCGCGTTGCGCAAAAGCCGGCGAGCCGGCGGACCTCGCACAGGAGAAAAGTCAGTCGGGAGGCCCCTCTTGAAGCACCCTGTTCCGCGCGGGCTTTTGAGCATGGTTCAGGCGAGCTGGCGGGGACCTCTCTGAGCGCCTGACGCCCCCACTTTTGCAAACCGACTGATTTTACAAGGATCTAAGCAATAGTTTCTTGGCCATTAAAAAATAATGATCAATGGGCCTCATTCGTTTGAACGATGACCATATTTTCATTTTGTGAAATATTGCTCCGAAACGGGGAGCGTTGAGGCGTGTTCCGAATCAGGACACACGCGGACGGCGGGTCTGGTCTGACCAGTGGCGTCACGCTGCCAAGCAAAATCGGGGGGCCAGCACATCAGGGCGTAGACCTTGCAGAAGTGGGGCGAAGATCTCGCTGCGCCGTGGTGGCCTCGCGTGCCGGAAAGTAACCCAGAGCTAAGGGAGGGCATTGCCATGAAACTGCCAAACGTGACCCAATTCTCCCCCGCAATTATCGGCCTGTCGTGTGGACTCGGCACGATCGCCGTTGCGCCCATCGCCCAAGCAGAGCCGATGCAATCCTCGGAGATCAAGACCGAATACCAATACGCCGCCAAAGTCGTCTGTTCGTTGTTGCTTCCCCATCAGGATGGCACATTGGCCAGGGGCACTTACCGGACCATCGTCAATATCCATAATCCCACCAACAAACCGGTGACCATTGCTGCCAAAGTGGCGCTGGCGACGGATTTCGGTTCCGAAGCCGGCCCCTTCAGCGTCACGCCGTTCAAGAAGGCCGATCTTCAGGCGGACGGCGCCGTCGAATTGAGCTGTTTCAATTTCGCGGGGTTCTTTTGCCCGATTAACGGCGTGTGCATCGACTTCGCTTTCCTCGAAGGGTTCGCGGTGATCAAGAGTCCCGTGCCCTTGGATGTCGTGGGGGTCTACACCGCGCGGCACACGGACGGCGAAGTGGAAACCATGGATGTCGAAACCGTTCAGCCGCGGCAGATGCATGAGATGGTTAAGCTCGCAACCCCGCAGGCGGGATCAGAGGCTGCCAAACACATCGAATATCCGCCCAAGGGTAGCCCCGCCTACGGTGGCAAGGACCAAACGAAATAATCCGAAAAAAGCGTGCGGCCGACTCTCCCTCGCCGGCCTCATGTCCGGCCAAGCAAGCCGCCACGATAGAAGGATTTTTCGCTGATTCATTGCAATCAAGATCGATTACGGAGGCCTGTCCATGAAACAGCTCATTGCTTTGTTGGTCGGATTTTGTGCAGCCCTTCTACTGGCGGGCTGCGATAATAAGTCCACGCAACCGCCCGCTCAGGACAATGTGTGTGGCACCATCCGAGGGCTCACCTGTCCCGACGGACAATATTGCGATTTCGGTGTCGGTCATTGCAAAATTGCCGACGCGCAAGGGACCTGCAAGCCCAAGCCCACGATCTGCACACGGGAGTTCAATCCTGTCTGCGGCTGCGATGGCAAGACCTATGGCAACGCCTGCGCGGCGGCCGGCGCGGGCGTTTCGATCGATCATCCGGGTGAATGCGCCCCGCCGAAACCTCAGGCCTGTGGCGGCATCACTGGCGCCAAATGCCCGGACAACCAGACTTGCGTTGACGACCCCAGCGACAATTGCGACCCCACCCGTGGCGACGCGGATTGTGCTGGCATTTGCAAATCTAAGTAGAGCGTTTGAGCAAAACTCTTCGGAGTGACCCAATCATGCGCGTGGCACCTAACGATGCCACGCCCATATATCTACATACGACAACTCTCGACGCGGATCGCTTGTCCTGCCTTGCAGGGCTTTTTGCCGGGACCCGGCACTGGCGCGTTCGGCGATCGCGAAATTGGAGGTCGCGCAGGCCAAGAAAAAGCGCGAAACGTGAACATATTTTGGAAACTATCGGCAAACCGCGCTTATTGTTCTATTGGAGCGGTCTAAAAAACTCCAATAAAATCAATGGCTGGGGGACCTGGATTCGAACCAAGATTGACGGAGTCAGAGTCCGCTGTTCTACCGTTGAACTATCCCCCAACAGCGCCGGAATCGCTTGATAATTGATCTCGGCCGCACCCACCGGCGGGTTTAGACGCTCAGCCGACGGAGGCGTGGTCTAGTCGCTGCACGCCCAGCTGTCAACGCTTGCTCAGGCTGCTGTCGCCGTCCCGCCGCTAGAGCGGGATGAGGAAAAGTGGAAACCGGTTTTTCGCCCGCATCCCGCTCTAAGCTTTTGGAATCGATCATCGTGATCTAGAAGGCGGCGAAGGAGTTCCGCTCAACGGATTGGCGGGATCCCACCGATAACGCATCGTTTCGAAACGCATGTCCAGCGCATCGACAAGGACGAGCTTGCCCACAAGGCTTTCTCCAAATCCGATGATTTCGCGGAGCACCTCCAAGGCCATCATCGTCCCCATGATGCCGGTCAGGGCGCCAAGCACACCAGCCTCTGAACAGGCGGGGACCGAACCCTCTGGTGGCGGTTCGGGATACAAGCAACGATAGGTCGGATTGGGCTCGCCCGCAGCAGATTTTTCATAGGGCCGCAAGACGGTCAGCGTACCGTCGAAAGCGCCCACCGCGGCGGTCACAAGCGGCCGCCTTTCGTAATAGCAGGCGTCGGACACAGCATAGCGCGTCGCGAAATTATCCGAGCCGTCGGCAACAATATCATAAGCAGCCACCAGCGCGTTCGCATTCTCCGGCGTCAGTTTCACACAGTGGACGCTGACTTTGACATGGGGATTTAGTTTTTCGATCGCCTCTTTCGCACTGAGGACCTTGGGGCGGCCAATATCCGACGTGCCGTGCAGAATCTGGCGCTGTAGATTGGACAGAGAAACATTGTCGTCATCAACGATGCCGATCTCACCCACGCCCGCCGCTGCCAGATATTGAATGAGCGGAGAACCCAGCCCGCCGGCGCCGACCACGAGGATTCGGGCCATCTTGAGCTTCTGCTGGCCCGGACCGCCGACGCGATGCAGCACGATGTGGCGCGCGTAACGCGCAATTTCTTCAGCCGAGAACATGGTCACCTATAACATGGGCCGCCGACGGGAATTCAAGCTTCGCCATTTCAGCCGCTCTCCCGGCTCGCCCTCCCCATGCCTTGACCGCCTTCGCGGGCTTGCTATGAAGAAAGCCTAGCTGGAAAAAGCGTTCGATGGAGCACGCCCTTGCAACCGCCGGCCTCTAGCTCCCGCGCCTACGGCACATCAGCGTTTCTTTTCGCCGCGGTTCCGCTTGGCTTTCTTGTCGCGATCACGCTGTACCAGCTGCTCGACAACGTTCCGCAAGCCAGGCTGGCGCGCGAGGAAACCAAGAAAGCTTTCTTCATCAGGCGTACGGCAACGACCCTGGACCGAGCGGTACGGGACGCCGAGAGAGGCCAACGCGGCTATCTCATCACGGGTCGCGATGCCTATCTCGAACCCTACCGAAGTGCAAAGGAAAAAATTCCAGGGCTCATCAGTGATTTGCAACGGCTCACATCCAACGATCCGGACGAACAACACCGTTTGCTCAGTCTCCAAGCCGATCTGACAACCAAAATAAACGAGTTGGCCGCGACAATCGCGGCACGGCAAGAGCATGGATTCGAGGCTGCGCAAGCCATCGTAAATACCGATGCCGGCCGCGCCGCAATGGACTCCATCACGGCCGATATCGACGCCATCCTCGACCACGCCAACACGCGGCTTCTGAAGCAGTTGGAGGAAGAGGAAACCGTTGGAAACCGCTTTACGCTGACCTTCGTGATTGGCAGCGCGGTTGCCTCCGTGGCGCTTCTGTTCGGATCCTTTCTGCTCTCGCGAGCCTTCAGGCAGGCCGCCCGCTCTGAGCGAATTTTACTCGCCACGCTCGATAGCGTGCGGGAAGGCGTTGCCGCATTCGATCATGAACGCCGTTTGCTTGCCTGGAACCGGGCTTTCCGGCAAATGCTCAAATTGCCTCCGAACGCGCTGCAAATCGGTCAGCAGGTGCCATCCGGCGAGACATCGGAAGCCGGCGAGTTCAGCAAACAGTTTGATACGCTCGAGGCCACGGCGAGACGAAGCGGCAGACCGGCGCTGGTCGAGCGAAAGGAAGCCGACGGCCGGTCGCTGGAAGTTTTCCACAACCCCACCAGAGACGGGGGCTCGGTCACGACTTTTCTAGACAGGACCGAGCAACGCCAAGCGGAACAAGCGCTGCTCCAATCCCAAAAGCTCGAAGCGCTCGGCCAGATGACCGGCGGGGTCGCCCACGACTTCAACAATCTGCTCACTGTCATCATCGGCGCCGCGAGCCTGCTTCGCCGCGCCGTCGGCAAAGACCCGCAAGCTCTTCAGCGCATCGACATGGTGGTGTTGGCGGCTGAGCGCGGCGCGCGCCTTATCCAACAGCTTCTGGCCTTCGCGCGGAGACAGCCACTCCAGCCGGAAATCTTCAATCTCAGCACTCTTATGAATGAGTCCTTGCCTTTGATCCGACGCGCCGTCGGGGAAAAAATCGTGGTCGAATACGTAAGCAGCGGGGGCCTCTGGAACACCAATGTCGATGCCGCCCAATTTCAGACGGCGGTGTTAAACCTCGCGATCAACAGCCGCGATGCCATGCCCGGTGGAGGCAAACTGACGATCGAAGTCTGCAACGCGGCGCTCGATGATGTTTATGCGGCGCATCATGCGGAAGTCGAGCCCGGGCAATACGTCATGTTTGCAATCACCGACACTGGCAAGGGAATGGATGCCGCGACCGCTCTCCGCGCGCTCGATCCTTTTTTCACCACAAAGCCGGTCGGTGAAGGAACTGGTCTTGGGCTGCCGCAAGTGTATGGCTTCGTCAAACAATCCGGCGGACATTTGAAAATCTACAGTGAGGTTGGCGAAGGCACCACGATCAAACTTTACCTGCCACGAAGTTTCGGCCAAGAAGTGCACTCTCAAAGCCAACCCGCAACCCTCGCCCTTACCGGTACCGAGACGATTCTCATTGTGGACGACGACGAAATCGTCCGCGCGACCGTCGCTTCCATGCTGGAGTCTCTTGGATATGATGTGATCATGGCCTCAAGCGGCGGTGAAGCGATATCAATCTTGGAAAATGGCGCTAAAATCGACCTTCTGTTTACCGATGTTGTCATGCCTGGCACAGTGGGCGGCCGCAAGCTGGCCGAGCGGGCGGCCGAAATTTCACCCGGGATCAAAATCTTGTTTACGTCGGGCTATACCGAGAACGCGATTGTTCACAACCACCGGCTCGACCCCGGCGTCGAGTTTTTGAGCAAGCCCTATGACCGAGAACGGCTTGCAGCAAAGGTTCGCCGCGTGCTCGATGGGGTTTCCAAGGGAACCGGGGATATGGATCAAGCCAAGGCTGAAAACGTGACTGCCCCACCCGCCCAATTATCTGATAAGTAGCCCCGTACCCGTCCCGCGTCCGGGGCGTCACCTTCCGAATATTGATTTCAAACCTAAAGGACCGATGGAATGCAAATGAGAACTGTGCTCGCTTTTTCTTTTGTCTGGCTCTCGATGACAAGCCTTGCCGTCGGGCAATCGGGCTTGCGCGCACAGCAGCAAGCGGCGTGCGAGGATGACGCCTTTCGGCTCTGCAACGATGCGATTCCCGATGAAGCACGCGTGTACGCTTGCATGTCGGCGCAAAAGGCAAGACTGAGCCCCGGATGCCGCGCGATGTTCCAGCCGGGCCCCCACCGCCCCCGGCGATAGGGAAACGCCGATTTTTCGGTCAGGCCGCTTGTGCCAAAGCCGACAAGGCCGAGCAAACGTCATCGACGATACGCTCGACGAGATCGAGGTTATCCCCTTCAGCCATCACCCTAATGACCGGCTCGGTGCCGGATGCGCGAACCACGAGGCGGCCCGTCTCGCCGAGCCTCTTGGTGCTTTCTTCAATGACACGGGCGACGCTGGCATCCGTCAGCGGCCGTCCGGTCTTGAACCGCACATTCTTCAGAATTTGCGGCACGGGGTCGAAGCGGCGGCAGACTTGGCTCACCGGTTGCCCCTGCCGTTTAACGATGGCCAGAAGCTGCAAGGCGGCGACAAGACCATCGCCCGTCGTGCAATGATCCAAAAGGATGATATGGCCGGATTGCTCGCCACCTAGGTTGAAACCGTGCTCGCGCATATGTTCGAGCACATAACGGTCGCCTACGGCGGTTCGTGCAAGAGAGAGGCCGCATCCTTGAAGATAGCGTTCAAGGCCGAGGTTCGACATTATGGTCGCGACAATGCCGGGGCGCGACAATCTCCCATCGTCCTTCCAGCTCTGAGCAATCGCGGCCATCAATTGATCGCCATCGACGACTTTGCCCGCTTCGTCGACGATAATTACGCGGTCCGCGTCGCCGTCGAGCGCGATGCCGATGTCTGCGCGGACTTCCCTGACTTTCTTGATAAGCGCCGTGGGCGCGGTCGAACCAACACCCTTGTTGATGTTGAAGCCATCCGGCTCGACCCCAATCGAAATGACTTCCGCGCCCAATTCCCATAAGGCTTCGGGAGCCACCTTGTAGGCGGCGCCATTGGCGCAATCGACGACGATGCGCAGGCCGTCGAGTGACAGATTCCGAATGAGCGTGCGCTTGGCGAACTCGATGTAACGGGCGCGATCGCCCTCGACCCTCATCGCCCGCCCGAGATCGGCAGGCTTCGATAATTTGAGCGTCGCCGGGTGATCGACCAACGATTCAATTTTTGCTTCGACGACGTCCGATAGCTTGTAGCCATCCGGGCCGAACAGTTTGATCCCATTGTCTTCGAATGGATTATGCGAGGCCGAAATCATGACGCCGACGTCCGCTCGCATCGAGTGCGTCAGCATCGCGACCGCGGGCGTGGGCATCGGCCCGAGCAACAGGACGTCGATCCCAACCGAGGTGAACCCCGCGACCATCGCGTTTTCGATCATATAGCCGGAAAGCCGAGTGTCCTTGCCGATCACCGCACGATGGCGATATTCACCGCGATGAAAAATAACCCCGGTGGCTTGGGCAACTTTCATCGCCAATTCGGGTGTGATCGTGGAGTTGGCGAGACCCCTGATGCCGTCCGTTCCAAAAAGTTTGGCTGCCATCGATGAATGCGTCCTTCCGAAATTACATCCCTTGGCCTTGGCCGTAAAAGCGCAAATTCCTTATGCAAAATCTGTAAAATTACTTAAGGCACGCTGGTTCGAAGGAAATGGAATGATGAGTCTGTGGTTAACGCCGCCACGGAGAAAGCCAAGATCCGCTCCAGGGCAGCCACTTGCGCAATTGGTTTTTTGGAAAGGTAACAACGAAGTTTGGATCGAATTATGTCCGCCCGCCGCAGCGAAATCGCTACGTTGACGCTAGGAGCCGCTCCCCGCGGCGCCGGCAAACGCTTTATTCGCGCAAAATGCCGCGCGGGGGCAGGGTTTTCATATTTTACCCGCATTATCCGTCCTTTATGCGGGCACTTCGACGTATGATAGGCGCAGCCGCCCCTTGGGAATTCGCCGAAATGACATTCTGCAGAAAAACTTTGCTCGCCATCGCCACAACGGGCGCGCTTTTTTCGACGGCTTCCGTGGCGGTCGGTGCCGAGGACCAAGGCCCTGTCTTGGTCCGGCTCGATCGGCTCGATGGCCAAATCGTGGCGGCGCGCGATGAAATTCGCCTCGCCCAAGGGTATGGCCGTCCGCCGGGAGATGTCGACGATTACGGCCAGGCGCCCTATACCGAGGCGCAGCAAGACGGCGCCCAGCTGGTCGTCCGCGTCGACCGTCTCGAAAACCAGATGCGGCAAATCAACGGGCAGCTCGAACAGATGCAGTTCGAGACGCGCAGGCTCGCGGACCAACTCAAGAAGTTCCAGGAAGATGTCGATTTCCGGCTGCACGAGGGCGGCGCGGCGGCGCCGGCGAACAAGCCGCAGAGACGCAGCGAAGCGGCCCCGGAAGCCCCTCTGGAGGCAGATACGCCCGGCTCGCCACAAAACTCCGTCGGATCGGCCTCGCGTGCAAATGGGCGCGGCGATGCCTTCGATCCGTCCCAAAATCCTGGCGCGCCTGGAGCGCCCCGCCCGTTGGGAAGCCCCGCCGCCGTTGCGGCGGCCCGTTCGAGCGCACAGAGCCAAAACGCCCCGCCCGCTCCCGATCAAAACGATCCGGAAGCGCCGCTCGATCTTTCGAACGGCCGCGCCCGTACCCAACCGCCGCCGGCCGCCGCAGCCGGCATCACCACGCCGGGCGGGACGGTGATTGCCGCGGTGCCAACCAATCCGGCGAAGGAGGAATTCGACATCGCCTTGGGCTATTTCAAGCAGAAGGCGTATGAAAACGCCGAAAAAGGGTTTGCCGCGTTTCTTGAGAAAAACCCCAAGAATAAGATGGCGCCCGACGCAATCTATTACCTCGGCGAAAGCTTCTATCAGCGGGGTCGTCAGCGTGAGGCCGCCGAACAATATCTCAAGATCTCGACTCACTACACCAGTTCGCCGCGCGCGCCTGAGGCTTTGCTGCGGCTCGGCCAATCGCTGAATGCGCTCGGAGCCAAGGAACAGGCTTGCGCGACCTACGGCGAAATTGCGCGCAAATACCCAAATGCCTCCGTGAACGTAAAAACAGGCGCGGAGAGGGAGGCCAAGCGCGCGCAATGCTGACGCCAGCCGACGATGGATCCTGACCTTGGCACGGCCTTTGTCAACGTCGCCCGCGCGGACGCATCGAACGCCGCCGAACCGTTGATGCCGCCGCAATCGCGGTTTTCTGCCGAAACCATAGCCAGTCTGTTCAGCCCTTGGGAGACCGCGCGAGGAATTGTCCTTTGCGTCTCCGGCGGCCCCGATTCGGTGGCTTTGATGCTGCTTGCAGCTCAATGGGCGGAAGGGCTCTCGGTTCCGCCTCCGCTTTTCGTCGCGACCGTCGATCACGGTCTGCGCGCGGAATCCCGGAACGAGGCGGAAACGGTTGCCCGCTGGGCTGCCACCCTCGGTTTGCCGCACAGGATCCTGACCTGGGAAGGAGACAAGCCAAGGGCCAAAATCCAGGAGCAGGCACGCGAGGCCCGCTACGGTCTTTTGTTCGAATATGCCACCGAAATCGGCGCCGATCTGGTCATGACCGCGCATCATGCCGATGATCAAGCGGAAACGGTTCTGTTCCGCTTATTGCGCGGCAGCGGCGTGACCGGACTTGCAGGCATGCGGCGTTCACAGGAACGTGACGGGTTGAGTCTTGCCCGGCCCTTGCTGGCCTATGGCAAAGACGAGCTGGTGGCGGTGTGCCAGGAGAGAGGCCATCCGTTTATTTCGGACCCTTCAAACGACGATCCGATCTATGCCAGAACCCGGATGCGGCGTCTGCGCGCCCTAGTGGCAAAAGAGGGGCTGGATCGCGCCGCTTTGCTTCGGCTTGCCATGCGTGCCGCTCGAGCAGACGCTGCGCTCGACGCCAGGGTTGAATCTGTTGCAGCTAGTCTGATCGCCCAGCGTAGACCTGGCGAATTCAGAGCGGACATGTCCGCGCTGGCCCACGAGCCTATCGAGATTCTCTTGAGAATACTTGCGGGTGAACTAAAAGTGATTGGCGGAGTTCAGCGGCTACGTCTGGAGCGTCTAGAAGCCCTTGCTGTTAGATTTCAACAGGCGCTACGGAGCGGAACCCCCCTGAAGGCAACCTTGGGTGGCACGCTCCTAAAGCTTCAACGCAACCATACTCTTATCATGGTGCGCGAAGCCCCACGAAAGAGACATCGGGAGAACGCACCCGATGTTCCCGAGAACAGGTCCAAAGAGAAAAAATAAGACTCCCTTGGCATTAGGAAGAAGCAAGCATACATTGGATAGACGACCAGGTGAGAGCTGGTGCTGTTTCAACCGTTTGTGGCTTTCGGGCCAGAGCGATGTCTAGCGGGAACTAAGAAGATGAATCCGAACTTCCGGAATTTCGCCCTGTGGGTGATCATAATCCTGCTCGTAGTTGCGCTCGTCATGCTGTTTCAGAACCCTGGACAGCGGGTTCCGTCGCAAGACATCGCCTTCAGCCAGCTTCTTAACGAAGTTGATCAGGGCCACGTTCGCGAGGTTACGATTGCAGGCAACGAGATCAGCGGCCATTTCACCGACAATCGGGCCTTTGCGACCTATGCCCCGAACGATCCGTCCCTGGTGCAGAGCCTCTATAAGAAGAATGTTTCGATCACGGCCAAGCCGCCTGCGGAAGGCACGAATTGGCTGATGACGCTGCTCGTCAACGGGTTGCCGTTGATCGCCATTATTGGCGTGTGGATTTTCCTGTCCCGGCAAATGCAGGGCGCGGGCGGCAAGGCGATGGGATTTGGCAAATCAAAAGCCAAGCTTTTGACGGAGGCGCATGGGCGAGTCACCTTCGAGGACGTCGCCGGCGTCGACGAAGCCAAGGAAGATCTCCAGGAAATCGTCGAGTTTTTGCGTGATCCTCAGCGCTTCCAGAAGCTGGGCGGACGAATCCCCCGCGGCGTGCTGCTCGTCGGGCCTCCGGGCACCGGCAAGACCTTGCTGGCGCGGGCGATCGCCGGCGAAGCCAATGTGCCGTTCTTCACGATTTCGGGGTCCGACTTCGTCGAAATGTTCGTCGGCGTCGGCGCGAGCCGTGTCCGCGACATGTTTGAACAGGCCAAGAAGAACTCGCCTTGCATCATCTTCATCGATGAGATCGATGCCGTGGGCCGGCATCGCGGTGCGGGCCTTGGCGGCGGCAACGACGAGCGCGAGCAGACCCTCAATCAGCTGCTTGTCGAAATGGACGGGTTCGAAGCCAATGAGAGCATTATCCTGATCGCGGCGACCAACCGTCCCGACGTGCTCGATCCGGCGCTGCTGCGGCCCGGCCGATTCGACCGCCAGATCGTGGTCGCGAACCCGGATGTCGTCGGGCGCGAACGCATCCTCAAGGTGCATGTCCGCAAGGTTCCTCTCGCCCCGGACGTCGAATTGCGGACGGTGGCGCGCGGCACGCCCGGTTTTTCCGGCGCCGATCTGATGAACCTCGTCAACGAGGCCGCCTTGCTGGCGGCGCGACGTGGCAAGCGCGTCGTGACCATGTCCGAATTCGAGGATTCGAAGGACAAGATCATGATGGGCGCGGAACGGCGCACCATGGTGATGACCGAGCGCGAAAAAATGCTGACGGCCTATCATGAAGG
This sequence comes from Beijerinckiaceae bacterium, assembly GCA_004564215.1. Taxonomy (NCBI): domain Bacteria; kingdom Pseudomonadati; phylum Pseudomonadota; class Alphaproteobacteria; order Hyphomicrobiales; family Beijerinckiaceae; species Beijerinckiaceae bacterium. Next base: position 791,813 of record CP024846.1, read on the forward strand.
CGGCCACGCGATTGTCGCCCTCAATGTTCCCGCGACCGATCCGGTGCATAAAGCCACGATCATTCCCCGCGGGCGGGCCCTCGGCATGGTGATGCAGCTCCCCGAACGCGACCAGCTTTCGATGAGCTACGAACAGATGACATCGAGGCTGGCGATCTGCATGGGCGGTCGCGTGTCGGAAGAAATCATCTTCGGCAAGGACAAGATCACATCGGGTGCGCAATCCGATATCGAGCAGGCAACCAAGCTGGCCCGCGCGATGGTCACCCGCTGGGGCTTTTCCGAAGAGCTCGGCACCGTCATGTATGGCGAGAACCAGGAAGAAGTGTTCCTCGGTTATTCCATGGGTCGCCAGACAACGGTCTCGGAAGCGACCGCGCAGAAGATCGATGCGGAAGTGCGTCGCCTCGTGGAAATGGGTCTTTCCGAAGCCACGCGGATCATTAAAGAGAAGCACAAGGATCTTGAAACCCTTGCCAAGGGACTTCTCGAATATGAGACGCTGACCGGCGAAGAGATCGTGAATTTGTTGAAGGGCATCGCGCCTGTGCGGGAGACCGGCGACGATCACGAACCAACGCGCGGCTCCTCGGTGCCAACGACGGGCGTCGTGCGGCCAAGACCCGGTCCAGAGCCGGGCGGATTGGAACCCCAGCCGCAGGCGTGAGTTCAGCCCAGGGCAAAAATGCTGTGGACTAAAATAGCTGCCTTTCATTTCGGTGAAGGGCAGCTTTTTTTGCGCCCTATGTGCTGTGCGGAGATGCGATGTAAGGCTGAACACGCCTCACGCAGGCCACCGCCTTGCCCAGCCTTACGAGGGCTGCTTCGCAGTCCTCCTGCAGCTCCAAGAACCTGCCCGTGATATTTGCAGCCTCAGATACAAGAGGGAAGCTGCCGCGCACCCTGCCCTTTCGTGAAAGGGGGGCGAAGCCCGCGGCAACAAAAAACCGGCGCCTCACGAAGAGACGCCGGCGCCGGATTCGGACAAAAGATCTGCTTGTCACCGCCGGGAATATCCGGCGGGCGGGGGAGGACCGCTCGCCGAAACCCTATTTAAGATTGGCCGCCCGTCAGCACGGTAACCGCACGGCGATTTTGCGACCAGCATGAAATGTCGTTGCAACTCGCAACGGGACGTTCCTTGCCATAGCTGATGGTACGAATTCTGGCGGCTGAAATTCCACGGGCCACCAGATATTCTTTAGTTGTCTCCGCCCGTCTTGCGCCAAGGGCGAAATTATATTCTCGGGTACCGCGCTCGTCCGCATGGCCTTCGACTGTGAAATTGTACCGGCTGTATTGCTGCAGCCAGCTGGCCTGCTTCGCAAGGGTCGCTTGCGCGGTCGGACTCAATTCACTGGAATCGCTTTCAAAGAAAACGCGGTCGCCCGCATTGATTGCAAAATCCTGAGGGCTGCCGGGGGCCGCACGAACGCCACTGCTGGCAAGGGCGGCGGGATCGTCGGCAGGTGTCTTTGCGCAAGCGGCGATCGCAAGGGCGGCGCCCAGCACGGCAGCGAACTTCAGTTCGCTGGTCCGTTGGAGAAAGCTCATCCCAAACTCCTTCTGTGATCGCGGGGCAGGTGTTAGTCGTACCGGCCGTTGGTTAAGGGAATGTTCCATCAACCTTGATCGAAGCTTTCCAGAAAGCGTTGCCTTTGAGCAAAGATAGATAAGGTTAACAGATCGTTCATGGCTAGAATGCGGCTGAGCTGAAGTTTTACCCAGCTTTTTGGCGTGGCACCGTGACGCGCGGACGCCCCCACTCGAAAATTGGGCGAAAACATCGGAGAAACGTGACGTGAGATCAGTTCAGGAGCGGACTCCAGGACGGATCCGACGCATAATTCGGCGTCGGCACCGGAAATTCGCCGCGTCCGAACACGTCGGTCATGAAGATCTTCGATCCGCCCTTCCCGCCTGGATCGCGGAAGAACATTAAATAGAGTCCGTTCGGAGCCCAGGTCGGCCCTTCATTATGATAGCCTTCCGTCAGGATCCGCTCGCCGGATCCGTCCGGATGCATGACGCCGACGGCGAAGGTGCCCGCCTTTTGCTTGGTGAAGGCGATATAATCTCCCTTCGGCGACCAAACCGGTGTCGAATAGCGGCCTTCGCCAAAGGAAACGCGATGCGGGTTCCCGCCGCTGGCCGACATGATGTAGATCTGCTGGCTCCCGCCGCGATCCGACTCGAATACGATTTGCGACCCGTCCGGGGAATAGGACGGCGAAGTGTCGATGGCGTTGGAATCGGACAGCCGTGTGGTTGTGCGCGATCGCAGATCCATCGTGAAAAGATTGGATGCAACGCCCTGTGCGAGTGACATCACGATCTTTTGTCCATCGGGCGAGAAACGCGGCGAAAACGTCATGCCGGGAAAATTGCCGACAACCTCGCGTTGACCATTTTCAATGTTCAACAAAAGGACCTTCGGGTCCGACGCGCCAAAGGACATGTAAGTTACGTCCTGCGACGACGGTGAAAATCTCGGGGTTACGACGAGATCGTCGCCGCGGGTCATATAGCGCAGATTGGCTCCATCCTGATCCATGATCGCGAGCCGTTTGCGGCGATGCTCCGGCGGGCCGGTCTCGTCGACGAAGGCCACGCGCGTATCGAAAAATCCTTGCTCCCCAGTGATGCGCGTGAAGATCGCATCCGAAATGATATGCGCGACGCGGCGCGCATTGTTGGGATCGGTAACATACTCGCTCCCCGCGACCTGAGCCCCGGTTGCGACATCCCACAGACGGAATTCAGTCTGCAATCTCCCATCCGATGCATGGGCGGTGCGGCCGGTCACCACAAATTGCGCATTGATCATCCGCCAGGAATCCATTTGCGGCGCTTGATCAGGATTGGTGATCTGCTGCACGAAAGTCTTCGGATCGATCGGCGAGAGAAACACGGACCGCCTGAAATTGTTGGTGACGATTTCCGTCAGCTGCGCACTCGATGCCGCATCGCCCGTAAAGGCCGTCACCGCAATCGGAATGGGCTTGAACTCGCTGCCGCGGCGCACGTCGAGATAGCGGTCCTGTTGGGCAAAGCCAGGGCCCGCGGCAAGCCCAAGGCTCAAGGCCACGAGGGCGGCCAGGAGAACGAGGGCAGATTTTTCGAAAATGGGGTGATTCCGTGAGAGACGGAGACGAATTGAGCAGACAACAAAATTCACAGCATATCCTCTGGATCGAACCGAACGATCCGGCCTTTCCATTGATCGTAATAGGGCTGATATTGCGCCGGAATGCGCAACGGATCGCACCGCCGCACCGCCCGCATCGCACTTTCCGCCAAGTTGCGCAGCTTTGGATCCGAGGGAGGATTGAGCAATACGGGCTGACCGATCAGCGAACCATCCTGCATATATTGAACATGAATCTCAGGAACGTATTTCTGCTGGCCGCCTAGACCGACAAAACTCCAACACCGCTTATATTGCTCCTGCAACAGCCCGTCCAGTTGGCCCCAAAGCGAAGGGGACATTTTAGCAGCGCTTGCGGTCGGAGAACCAAGCGACGCCAATTGACTGAGTTCATGCCCCGTCGAGGCTTTCCGCTGCGGCGCTTCCTTGGTCAAGAACTTCGCTATATTGCCAAGATCGAATTTTTGCTGCGGCTCGGTCGCCTCGTCTCCCGACTTGGGTTTTGGAGCTGGTTTTTCAACCGGCTTCTGCTCGTTCTTTAGTTTTTCCTGCTCGAGCAATTTCGCCAATTGGTCAGGCTTGAATTTCGGTTCAACCTTCTTTGGCGCCTCGACCGGTTTCTGTGTCGGCGGAGCGGGTTTCGGCTCGATGGCTTCGGCCTCTTCATCGACATGGGATTTGGGCGGCGGCGGTGCCACGGACGGCTTGACCGGTTCTGACTTTGGCGCCGGTTTCGCGGCTTCCTGGGTCGGACGCGGCGGTGGCGTGACCGCGCTCGGCTCAGGCGGCTTAGGGGTTTCCTTCTCGGCGAGACCTGGGTCTTTTTGCCGTTTCAGGGGTGACGGCGGCGCCGGAATATCCTTGGTTGAGTCCTCGGTCGAAGGCTGCGGCTTTGTCTCGGCGATTTCGGCGATCTTCTCGGCCCGCTGCAGCGGCTTCACCGCGGGCGCCGTTTTTTCACCCTTCATGATCTGATTGAATTGCTGGTCGCTTAAAATATCGACCGGGATACTCTCCTGAGCATCCTCGAATTTGGGACTGTGCGAAAAGGAAAAGAGCGCCAAAATCAGCACGCAAATATGCACGCCGCCCGAGACTGCGAAGCCTGGATTTTCGGGCAACGTCATGGCAGTTCAGTTCTTGCTAGGATCGGTGACCAGCGCGACCTTTTTGTATCCGGCCGCAGTGATGATGGACATGACCTCGGCGATCCGCCCGTAATTCACCTGGTTCGCCCCGCGAACATAGATTCGCTGGTCGACGCCAGTGGCTGCAATCTCTTTCAATTTGTCGGCGAGTTGACCGACCTCGATCGGCTGATCCATGACAAAAACGGAGCCCTTATCATCGACAGCGACGGAAATCGGCTTTTGCTCAATATTCAGCGCCGCCGCTTTGGTTTGCGGCAGATCGATCGGGACGCCGGTTGCCAGCAGGGGTGCCGCAACCATGAAGATGATCAATAGGACGAGCATGACGTCGATAAACGGCGTCATGTTGATTTCGGCCATGGCACCGTAGCGGGGCACGCCCCGCCGTCCACGGCCACCTTTGCGGCCCGCAATGCCAGACATGACCATATTCAAACACTCCGGCGTGGGGTTTCATTTTTGCGGCGCGGGAACACCCCTGGGTTCCATTCTCCCGCCCGAAGGTGGTCAGGCTGCCTTGTCTTGTGCGGCATGCTGATCGATCTGACGCGACAGAATGGCCGAAAACTCGTCCGCGAAGCCCTCAAGCCTCGCCTGTTTCTTGGCGACGTCGCCTTGGAACTTATTATAGGCGATCAATGCCGGGATGGCCGCGAACAGGCCGATCGCGGTCGCAAAAAGCGCTTCCGCTATGCCTGGTGCGACAACTGCAAGCGAAGTATTGCGGGAGGCCGCGATGGAACGGAAAGCCGTCATGATACCCCAGACGGTTCCGAACAGGCCGATAAACGGACCGGCCGATGCGACAGTCGCCAGAACCAGAAGATTGGACTCGAGCTTCTCCACCTCACGGGCAATCGAAACGTCGAGGACTTTTTCGATGCGGGCCTGAAGGCCCATAAAGGACGTTGCCACGCCTTGCAGCGAACGCCGCCATTCCCGCATCGCCGCCACAAACAAAGCCGCCATGCCGGAGGTCGGCCGCGACGACAAGGTCCCATAAAGCTCGTCGAGCGAGCTGCCCGACCAGAAAACTTCCTCGAATTGGGCCATGGCGCGTTCGGTCTTGGCGAACAACAATGTCTTGTTGATGATAATCGCCCAGCACCAGACCGAGGCCCCGAGCAATCCCACCATGACAAGCTTGACCACGAAATGGGCCGACCAGAACATGCCGAGCAGGGAAACTTCCATGGCGGGCGCCGCCAATCCGGAAGTTGCAATATCGGCAGGATTCATCGCGTTTGTCCTTCTAAGCTGTGCGGGCAAGGGGCGGCGGTCAAAGCCGATCCAGCGAGTCTTGACGGGAAATCGGTCATTTCTGGGGCTTTGCGGCGAAGCAGCAAGACCGGCCTTCGGCAGTCTGGAAATCTCTGAAAATTTGATCCATTAGCCTGGATCGCGGTTAAGATCCGGTTACCCCGTCGAAAACGAGAGTTTGACAAACATTACAGCGGTTTGACAGCAATCGGCGTCGGTTTGAATTTCATCAAGATTCCACTAGGTATTCGTCGCGCCCTGCCCCCCGCGACCACCGCAATTCTGACTTTTGCCGTCAAAAGGAGGTCCTGGCCGCGCCGGATCTTCTGGGCCATTTCGATCGACGCGCCCCCGACGTCGGCTGTAATGGTTTCGACCCAAATCTCGTCGTCCATCAATGCGGGTTTCAGAAAATCGATGGTCATCGCCCGCACAACAAAATGGAATCCGCCTGTGCCACCCCCCGCAAAGATGACGTTATGCTCAATTCCGAGGCTGCGTAGAAATTCGGTTCGGCCCCGTTCAAGGAACCTCAGATAGGAGGCATGATAGACCAGACCGGAAAAATCCGTGTCCTCATAATAGACGCGGATCTTGAGGCGGAACGGTTCTGACTCCGAAACGAGGGCGCCGTGCGTTGCTTCGCTGGATTTGGCTGGCATGAGATCAACATCATAGTTGAAGTGTGAAAAGTCTATTTGACTCATATGATCTAAGGAAATGAATCCCTTCAATTGAAAATTCGGATGAGGTCGTGATCAAAGAACTTCAATTACATTTCGCAGCCCCTGCCCGGGCGCCGGAGCGGCACGCCGGACACAGCGGAGCAAAGGAGGAATGATGGCCGCAAATAGCAACCGTCGAATTGCCGTTCTCGGTGGCGGTGCCTGGGGGACCGCCCTGGCCAATCTCGCTGCTCGCGCTTCAGCGGACATTGAAGCGGAAGTGATGCTCTGGGCACGCGATCCTTCCCATGTCGCGGAAATGCGAGCGACCGGAATCAATGCGCGGCATCTTCCCGGCGTCCCCCTTCAATCGAACGTCAGCCCCGTTGCGGAACTCTCGGAAGCAGCAGGCGCGGAACTGGTTCTCGCGGTAGTCCCCGCGCAGGCTCTTCGAGAGGTCCTCGAAGCCTTCGCGCCGCATGTCGCCGACGAGGTGCCGATCGTCGTTTGCGCCAAGGGAATCGAACACGCAAGCGGGATGTTCTTGAGCCAAGTCGTCAGCGCGACAATGCCGGAAAATCCGCCCGCGATTCTTTCCGGTCCAAGCTTTGCGGTCGACGTCGCTCAAGGCCTGCCGACCGCCGTCACCCTTGCGGCACAGGATGGCGATCTCGCCGCCAGACTGGTCAGCTATTTGGCGACGCCCTCCTTCCGGCTTTATTCCTCGACCGATGTCAGAGGCGTTGAAATCGGTGGCGCGGCCAAAAACGTTCTCGCCATCGCAAGTGGAATTGCCGCCGGGCGCGGCCTTGGCGCGAGTGCCGGAGCTGCCCTGATCGCCCGTGGGTTCGCCGAGCTCAGCCGCTTTGGCCAGGCCTATGGCGCGGAGCCAAGCACTTTGATGGGACTTTCCGGACTCGGGGATCTCGTCCTCACCTGCACCTCCGCCATGTCGCGGAATTACGCCCTCGGGATTGCACTCGGACGCGGCGCCTCTCCTGCCGACGCTCTGGCGCGGAGCGGGCTTTGCGAGGGGGTACATACTTGCGGCGTGCTCGTCGATCTGGCCAATGCCAAGAATATCGAAATGCCGATCGCCGCAGCCGTCGATGCGGTGCTCGCCGAAGCGATTACAGTCGAGGACGCTATCGCGGCACTCCTCTCCCGCCCTTCCAAGGCCGAATTCATTGACATGGGCTAAGAGCATGTTCCGAAAAAGTTGACCGACTTTTTCGATCAGAACATGCTCCAACTCGTTGAACTTGAGCGATTCCTTTTCGATCAGATGATTCCATCTGATCGGGAAGCGCTCTAGCAAGGCGCTACGCGTTCCACCAGCATCTTTAGCTTTTGTCGAATAAGACACGGAGACGGCAAGCAATGGCGCATTGGCTGCTTAAGAGCGAGCCCGGCAAATGGTCGTGGCAGGATCAGGTCAAGGCGGGTAAGAATGGCACCTTTTGGAATGGCGTGCGCAACCATGGCGCCAAGCTGAATTTGATGGCGATGCAAACCGGTGAGCAGGCCTTTTTCTATCATTCCAATGAAGGCAAGGACATCGTCGGCATCGTCGAAATCATCAGGCCGTTTTACCCCGATCCTTCCGATCCGAGCGGAAAATTCGGAATGGTGGATGTGCGCGCAGTCAAGCCGTTGAAGACCCCGCTCGGCCTCGCGGCCATCAAAGCGGACCCGCGTCTTAAAAATATGGTCCTTGCCAACAACTCGCGCCTATCCGTCCAACCGGTCAGCGACGACGAGTGGAAAATAATCTGTACCGAAGGCGGCCTTTGAGCCGCTCTGCCGCCACGACGACTTAGGGGGTTAGGCCGATGCACGTTGCTTGCGCGTTGTAGCGGCTTTCTTGGCGGACGCCGAACGCGCGGCCGCCGGTCGACGCGCGGAAGCCTGGCCACCAATCCGTCCGCCCTTTTCGGAAGAGACGTGAGACTCGGGTTTGCCCCGGCCTGAACCGCTTTTCTTACCGCCGCCGCTTTCCTTGTTGACGGTCGCCCAAGCCCTTCGCTCCGCTTCTTTTTCAGGAACGCCGCGGCCTTCATAACTTTCAGCAATATGATCGGCTTTGCGTTCCTGCTTGTCGGTGTATTTCGATTTGTCGCCGCGAGGCATTGCACCCTCCTGCGTGGCTTTTTGGATCGATGCCAAGGTCGCTTCGCCTCAGACGCGAAGCGACCTTCCAAGTCGAGCACACTTAAATTAGAGATTGGGCATTACGACAAGATCACTGCTTGCTCAGCCAATCATCGACATCCTTGCGGACGGCATCCTTACCGATGCCATAACGCTCCTGGATCTTGCCTTCGAATTGTTCCCGCTGGCCGGCGATTTTCTCGAGATCGTCGTCCGTAAGATGGCCCCATTGCTCCCTAATTTTACCCTTCAACTGCTTCCAGTTTCCCTCGACGCGATTCCAATCCATTTCAAACTCCGTGAATGAAACGTGCCGACTGTGCACGTCGTCCCGCTAAATGGCGACGGGCCGCCCGAGGTTCCAATAACGCCTACGCTTAGGTAACAGGATCGTCATCTCCCGCGGGTGTCGGGATGAAATTCACGGCAAAGTCTTGTGGAAGATTCAATCGAGAGCGACGCTAGTCCCAACGTGGGCTATGCTACCCTTGGCCGCGTCCAGCGGCTTAACTATAGGCCATGCGGAGGTTGAGCGTGCCTTCCACTCCGATCGAATCGTAATGTCGATCGAGCCATTGCTGAGCGGCGCTGCGGCCGAGGTCATGCAATTTGCTGATCAAGGTCCAGGACGCATCGAGCTTCGAGGCGGCGGAGAATTCTTCGAGAAAATTTCCGCCATCGATTCGATGCACCAAAGGGCGCATGTAATTGCTCAGCGACAGTTTGCCGGAATCGATCAACCGGATCACGAAGTCGATGGCCCGGAGCTCGCCCATCAGCGCCCCGTTAAAGGTAATTTCGTTGAGCCGGTTTTGAATGTCGCGGGACGATCGTGGAATTTCATCGCGTTCGATCGGGTTGATTTGAACGATGACAACGTCTGGACACGCGGTCTTATAAAACAACGGGAACAATGCTGGATTGCCCATATAGCCGCCGTCCCAATAGGCGACGCCATCGATTTTGACGGCTTGAAACACATAAGGCAGGCAAGCCGAAGCCATGACGTGATCGGCCGTGAGTTCCGGTCCTTCGAAAACCTTGATCATACCTGTACGAACATTTGTTGCGGCGACGAATAATTTAAGCTCGGTCAGCGCTCTGACCTTCGCGAAATCGACGGTCTTAAGCAGGTGATCGCGCAGCGGATTGATGTTGAATGGATTGAATTGATACGGGCTTGAATAATGGGTGAGAAAGTCGGTCCACCAATAGGCAAATTTTTCCTGCAGAGGCCAGTCCTGAAAGAGGGCCTCGTATAATTTTTTCTCGATGGTCGATAGCGCCCCAGTGTCGCTGACGGACCGCCAAAATCTAGCTAAGCTTTTGCGCGCGCCGGCCCGGCCGCCGTCGAGATAGCCTTCGGCCAGCACAACGGCATTCATGGCCCCGGCGCTTGTCCCCGTGATCGCTTCGATATCGAGTCTTGAGTCTTCGAGCAGCGCATCGAGAACGCCCCAGGTAAAGGCCCCATGCGAGCCGCCCCCCTGCAGCGCCAGATTGATCTTCTTTTTGCCGCCCCAATCGATCGTTTCGTTTGCGCTCGCCATGACGACGCCTCAACGAGGTCAGGCGGCGGTCCAGCCACCATCGATGGAGAGATTGGCCCCTGTGATCTGTGCCGCGGCGTCCGAACAAAGGTAAACGAAAAGGGAGGCGACCTCCTCGGCGGTCACAAATTGCTTGGTCGGCTGCGCCAGCAGGATCACATCGTGGATCACCTGCTCCCGCGTCAAATTGCGGGCCGCCATTGTGTCTGGGATTTGTTTTTCGACGAGCGGAGTCCAGACATAGCCCGGCGAAACGCAATTGACCGTGACGCCGAATGTCGCAAGTTCCAGCGCCGCGGTCTTGGTCAAACCGGCAAGCCCATGTTTGGCCGTCACATAAGCGCTTTTGAAGGGCGAGGCGACCAGCGAATGGGCCGAGGCGGTGCTGAGAATGCGGCCCCATTTGCGTGCCTTCATGCCCGGGATGGCGGCCGCCATTGCATGGAAGGCGGCGGAGAGATTGATCGCGATGATCATGTCCCAATTCACGCGCGGAAAGTCTTCGATCGGCGCGACATGCTGGACGCCGGCGTTGTTCACGAGAACATCGACGGAACCGAGCTTTTTCTCGGCCTCATGCACCATGGCGTGGATCTCATCGGGTTTCGTCATATCGGCGCCGGAATAAAACGCCTTGACGCCGAACTCCTTCTCGAGGCTCGCCCTCTCGGCTTCGATGGCCGCCGCGTCGCCCATGCCATTGATCATTAAATTGGCGCCTTCCTTGGCGAAGGCGCGGGCGATCGCGAGGCCAATGCCGCTGGTCGATCCTGTCACGATAGCATTGCGCGATTTTAGAGCCATAAGTCCTCCGGTGCTTCGTGACGCAACCGACGGCACCGATTGCCGCCCAGCCATAAAGCGATGCTATACAACGACCGGAGGGCGAAGCCAAAGCAAAGGTTGCGATCCCAATATCGCTTTATCGGTGCAACCGGGCTATATTACTCCCATGAATATTTCCCAAGATGCACGCCGGGCCAAGCCTCCCGCGGCTGAAGAGCCGGCGGACGCGCGCGCCGAAGGGGCGCTGGCCGCGGCCTTAACGCTGTGCCGGCGCAACAAGATCAGCCTTACTCCAGGTAGGCGCCGCATTCTTGAAATTCTGGCCCGCGAGGGCCGCCCTCTGGGCGCTTATGAAATGATCGACCGGGTCGCGGAGTCGACCGGCAAGCGCCCGGCCCCGATTTCCATCTATCGGGCGCTCGATTTTCTGCTCGACAACAACCTCATCCATAGGTTGGCCTCGCGCAACGCCTATCTCGCCTGCGGTCACGGTCACACCGCGCAGGAGCCGATCGTTTTCCTGATTTGCGATGTGTGTGGCGAGGTCGTCGAGGCGACCTCCCCGGCCATGCGCGGAAGTTTGGCGGATCTCGCCCGCCAGGCAAAGTTCTCGCCCCGCGCCCAAGTCATGGAAGTGGCTGGCCGTTGCAAGGCCTGCGCGGCGGCCTGAACAGGGGAAAGCTTGACGAGATTTAAGTTTTTGCGCACCAGTTGCCTGCGTTCAGCCTGTTCCTGACGAGGCAGCGCCCTCCGGGCGCCGTTTCCGAAGCTGGAGAGATCACCCCGCATGACCTTCGCCTCCAAGTCTCCGATCTCGCCCGAACCGGACATTTCCGACGATGCGGGCCCGCGTCCCCGTCGCGCCTGCGTTGGCGTGCGGGTCGGGACCGGAAAAGGCGCCATCATGGTCGGCGGTGGCGCCCCGATTGCCGTCCAATCCATGACCAACACGGACACCGCCGACATCGACGGGACCGTGACCCAGATTGCGGCGCTGGCCCGCGCGGGCTCGGAGCTCGTCCGCCTGACCGTCGACCGGGATGAAGCCGCCGCCGCCGTGCCGCACATTAGAGATCGTCTTGCCAAAATCGAGTGTCATGTGCCGCTGATCGGCGATTTCCACTATATCGGCCACAAGCTCTTGGCCGATCATCCCGCCTGTGCCGAAGCGCTCGACAAATATCGGATCAATCCCGGCAATGTCGGCTTCAAGGACAAGAAGGACCGGCAATTTTCGGCGATCGTCGAAACCGCGCTCAAGCATGGCAAGGCGGTGCGGATCGGCGCAAACTGGGGTTCCCTCGATCAGGAACTGCTGACCACCCTTATGGACGAAAACGCGCGGGCTCCCTCGCCCCGCTCGACCGGTGCCGTGACCCGCGAGGCCATGGTGCAATCGGCGCTGCGTTCCGCCGCGCGGGCCGAGGAAATCGGCCTTGGCAAGGATAGAATTATCCTTTCGGCAAAGGTCTCCGACGTCCAGCATCTCATCGCGGTCTATCGCACGCTCGCGCGCCGCAGCGATTACGCGCTGCATCTCGGCCTCACCGAGGCAGGCATGGGCTCGAAAGGCATTGTCGCCTCTTCCGCCGCCATGGGCATTTTGTTGCAGGAAGGGATCGGCGACACGATCCGGGTCTCGCTTACCCCCGAGCCCAACGGCGACCGCTCGATCGAAGTCAAAGTCGCGCAGGAACTCTTGCAGACAATGGGGTTTCGCACCTTCGTGCCGCTGGTCGCCGCCTGCCCCGGTTGCGGGCGCACCACCTCCACGGTTTTTCAGGAACTCGCGCGGGACATTCAGACCTATATCCGCGAAGAAATGCCGCTTTGGCGCGCGCGCTATCCGGGCGTCGAGGCGCTCAATGTCGCGGTCATGGGCTGCATCGTCAACGGGCCCGGCGAATCGAAACACGCCGATATCGGGATCTCCCTACCCGGCACCGGCGAGACGCCGGCGGCGCCCGTGTTCATCGATGGCCAAAAGGCGATGACGCTGCGTGGCGACGCCATCGCCGCCGAATTCAAGCAACTCGTCGAGGATTATATCGAGCGCAGGTTCGGCAGCGCGAAGAGCGCGGCGGAATAGCGTAGATTTTTGGGCAGATGTTACTTAGAGGGTAACATCAAAATCATGCGATCTGGTGGCCGGCCGCAAAAAGCCCGAACCATATCCGTAGGGCCTATGCTTCAATTTGCCGTGCCGGCAGACGGTGCGATTTGTGGCGCTCGTGGCTCTCGTCCGCCGCCGCTTTCTTGGCCTGCCGCCCGCGGGGCGCGCGCCTTTGGCTCTGAACATGCATGGACGCACGGACGGTCCAGCTGTCGCGAACCCTTTCGTACAAAAAGATGGGGTCGCGGCGCCGGCTCATGCATGAAAGCGCGTGGCATGACGGACAAAGAGGAATGGGTCGTCTGGAACGGCTCGATGGGAATCCTCGATATGGCGACGATCGGCCATATCGAGGATGGCGAGGGCGGCAGGAGCGCCTTTCTGGCACCGCCCTATGGCGTCGTGGGGCCGTTCAGTCTTGATGAACTTGAAACGCGAGGCCGGATCGCCTTTGGCGAATGTCTTGTCATGTCGCGCCAGAGATGGCAGGAGGATCAGGTCGATCTGCGCCTCGAGGCGCGCGAAAAACGCCGGGCCTTCCTGTTTCAGCCGGATTTCGACGACGACGATCAGGAACACCGCGAGGTCCTGAACCTGCCGATGGAGGGCGCGCTCAAGCCGTCGGAGATCAATGCCGCCTTCCGGCGGCTGGCCAAGACCGCCCATCCCGACGCAGGCGGCAGCAACGAACAATACCGTCGCATCGCGGAGGCGCGCGACGCGCTGCTCGAGCAATTCGCGAGCGCCTCGTAGGCTTGTGGTCATATGCGTTCAAAATTTAACTTGCTTGCGCAGATCATCCCTAAAATCTGCGGATTGTAACTCAATCATCTCATCTTCGGTCACCTCACCTCCAAAAGCCGCGCGGCGTAGCGGGCCATCAGATCGACTTCGAGGTTGATCTCATCTCCGACTGATCGCTCGTCCCATGTCGTGACCTTCAGAGTGTGCGGAATCAGCAGGACTGAAAAAACATCGCCCGCGACGCGATTGACCGTGAGCGATGTGCCATCGAGCGCGACCGAGCCTTTTTCGGCGATGAATCTCGCAAGCTCGTGCGGCACCTCGATCTCGATCTGCCGCATGCCGTTGAAATCCTCAATGGCAAGGATCTTTGCAACCGCATCGATATGACCAGTGACGATATGCCCGCCGAGTTCGTCGCCGACTCTGAGCGAGCGTTCCAGGTTCAACCGGGTGCCGGCCTTCCACTGGCGAGCTGTCGTCCGCGCAAGTGTCTCGGCTGCGACATCCACCTCGAACCAGCTGCGATCGTTTTTTGCACCGCTCGCGACCACGGTCAGACAAGGGCCGCCGCAGGCAATCGAGGCGCCGAGCGCGATCGTCTCCGCCGGATAGGAACAGGCAATGCGCAGACGATTCAATTTGGCTCCCACATCGATCGCCACAACCTCGCCGACATCGCTTACGAGTCCCGTAAACATCAAACTGCCTTTTCGTAGCGGGTCAGCCGGTCGGCCCCGATCAGTCTTGCTTCCGCCAAGCGATAATGCGCGGGATCGGCAAGTCGATCCGCCGTCTTCTCGTCGAGCCCCAACACGCCTTGCAGACCGAGTGGTTTCGGCGCTTTGAAAATCAGCACTTCGTCGGCGAGCCCCTGGCCGATCAAGCCCGCCGCCACGCGAGGCCCCCCCTCGCTGAAAACCCGCGTCAAGCCTCGCTTCGCAAGCAGCTCCAGGGCCGCCTCGAGGCTGACATGACCCGCGCCATCTCGGCGCACATGCGCGACCTCGATCTGTAACATGCGCAGGCTTGCGGCACGCTCTTCGCTCGCCCCCTCGCCGGCGATGATCAGCGTCGGAATTTTGGCCGCTGTCGCGGCAAGCCGCGTCGAAGGCGGCAGACGCAGATCGCTATCGAGGACGATGCGCAAGGGCGTTCGGCTTGCAAGGCCCGGGAGGCGCACGCTCAGAAGGGAGTCGTCCGCCACGATCGTCCCGACGCCCACCATGATCGCATCATGCATGGCCCGCATCATATGGATGAGACCATTGGCCGGAACGCCGGTAATGACGAGGCGGCGATCATGCGCCGACCCCGCAGCATAGCCGTCCGCGGTCAAAGCAAGCTTCAAGGTGACGGCGGGCCGGTTCTGGCTCACGCGCATAATATGCCCGAGATGGGCATGACGCGCCTCTTCCACGAGCACGCCCTTCGTAACTTCTATGCCTGCGTCAGCCAAAACCTGCGCGCCGCGTCCGCTGGCGCGGGGATCGGGATCATCCGTCGTGTAGACGACGCGCGCCACGCCAGCAGCGATGATCGCGTCGGTGCATGGCGGCGTCGCTCCATGATGACTGCAAGGTTCCAATGTCACATAGAGCGTTGCGCCGGCCGCGCGTTCTCCCGCTTCACGCAGGGCTTCGGTTTCCGCATGGGGGCGCCCGCCCGGCTTGGTGGTCCCACGCGCCAAAATGAGTCCCTCCTTGACAAGGAGGGCGCCGACTGCGGGGTTTGGCGCGCAAAGCCCGAGCCCGCGCCGGCCGAGCGCCAGCGCAGCCGCCATGAAACGCGCGTCGTCTGAGGACTCATTCATGCCCGGCTCGGCGAATGTGCTTTCGGCGGAGGAGACGCGGATGGCTCGTCTTCTTTGGCAGCCTCCGCGACGCCAGAGAGCTCGTCGATCAGCGCGTTGAAGTCGCGCGCCTCGCGAAAATTGCGATAGACCGATGCGAACCGCACGTAAGCGACACTGTCGAGTGCCCGCAGACCTTCCATGACAAGTTCGCCAATTCGTTCGCTCGGAATTTCGTTCTCGCCCTGACTTTCGAGTTGGCGAACGATCCCGTTCACCATCCGCTCGACACGTTCGGGATCCACGGGGCGTTTTC
Organism: Beijerinckiaceae bacterium; assembly: GCA_004564215.1. NCBI lineage: Bacteria > Pseudomonadati > Pseudomonadota > Alphaproteobacteria > Hyphomicrobiales > Beijerinckiaceae > Beijerinckiaceae bacterium. The sequence goes on from CP024846.1 coordinate 807,489, forward strand.
GCAGGGCGATTTCGAGAGAGCGCATCAGCTTTTCGCGCTCGAAGGGAACCCGCCGGCCAGATTTCTTCAGGACCATCAAGTCGCGCAATTGAACGCGCTCGAATGTCGTGAAACGGCCGCCACAATCAGGACAGACGCGGCGACGGCGAATGGCCGCGGCATCGTCCGTCGGGCGGGAGTCCTTGACCTGAGTTTCGAGACTGCCGCAGTAAGGGCACCGCATGGCGGACTTGCCTTAGAGCCTGGTGAGCGAAATCAAAATTCGGTTTCGCGAATGGCCATCGCGCCAATCGGATATTCAAGAGCATGATCCGATGTCGGTCTCTCGGACCATGCTCTTCAAGATATTGAGTCCGCGTTCAACCGTTCAATACACGGGGAAGCGGCTGGTCAGTTCGGTAACGCTTTCCTTGACCTTGGCTTCGACGCTCGCGTTATTCGCATCGCCGTTCTTGGCGAGCCCGTCCAAGGTGTCCGCGATAAGATCCCCCACGCGTTTGAACTCGGCAACGCCGAAGCCGCGCGAGGTGGCAGCCGGTGTGCCGAGGCGAATGCCCGAGGTGACCATCGGGCTTGCGGTATCGAAGGGAACGCCATTCTTGTTGCAGGTAATCGAAGCGCGTCCCAACGCCGCTTCCGCCGCCTTGCCGGTCAGTTGCTTCGGACGCAGGTCGACCAGCATCAGATGATTGTCCGTGCCGCCCGAGGCGAGCGCAAAGCCGCGCTCGACCAGGGTCGCCGCAAGCGCCTTGGCGTTGTCGGCAACCTGGCGCGCATAAATCTTGAATTCCGGCCGCAAGGCTTCGCCAAAGGCAACCGCTTTGCCGGCGATGACATGCATCAAGGGTCCACCCTGCAGACCCGGGAACACTGCGGAGTTGATCTTCTTGGCGATCGCCTCGTCATTGGTGAGGACCAATCCGCCGCGCGGACCGCGCAAGGTCTTATGCGTCGTCGATGTGACGACATGGGCGTGAGGGAATGGCGATGGATGCACCCCGCCAGCAACGAGACCGGCGAAATGTGCCATGTCGACGAAGAAATAGGCGCCGACGCTATCGGCAATCGCGCGGAACTGAGCAAAATCCCAATGCCGGGGATAGCCGGAACCGCCGGCGATGATCAGCTTCGGCTTATGCTCCTGGGCAAGCTGGGCGACGGCTTCCATGTCGATTCTGTGATCGTCCCGGCGGACGCCATAAGGAACGGGCTTGAACCATCGTCCGGACAGATTCACCGGGGAGCCATGGGTCAGATGACCGCCCGCGGCGAGATCAAGTCCGAGGAAGGTGTCACCTGGCTGGAGCAAAGCGAGAAACACAGCCTGGTTCGCTTGACTACCCGAATTCGGTTGAACATTCGCAAATTTGCAGTCGAACAAACGCGTGACGCGTTCGATGGCGAGGTTCTCAGCGATATCGACAAATTGGCAGCCGCCATAATAGCGCCGGCCCGGATAGCCTTCGGCATATTTGTTGGTGAGCACTGAACCCTGAGCTTCAAGCACGGCTTTTGAAACGATGTTCTCGGACGCGATGAGTTCAATCTCGTGCCGTTGGCGTCCGAGCTCCAGCTCGATCGCCTTGGCGATCTCGGGATCGGATTCGGCAAGCCCGGCCGCAAAAAAGGAATTTGGCATGGTGCGGTCGGCAAGGGATTGGCTCATGCTGCGAGCTCCTACAATAAAGGTCGGGTGCACACGCAAGGAAGGGCGCGGAAGCTGAAACCCGACACAGGGACAAAGGAATTTATTCGGATAGCATGGCGCGCCGCCCGCGTGAAGGCGCGAGGCGCAGGTTTCGCGGCGATGGTTTGTCGCGCAATTTTGCGCTGACCGCACACGGGTAACACGAGACAAATTCCGCCATTTGCTCCGAGTTTGGCTGACGAGTCCCAAGTTGTCGCTGATTGAAAATCCACAAGCCGCTTGAAAAACAGCTCTTTACAGAAATATCTTTAACTTCTTTTTAACTAAACAAAAATGCTGTCCGGCGACGCTTTCGACGCAACTCTAGCCAGCGCCAGGGATTATTAGAGATTGGAGAAAAGAGCGTAATCGGCAGCTGTGCGGATGGGCTTTTCCCAAAAGGAACCGGAAATGGCCAGCTTCGACCAACTCATTCAAGAAATCGGCGCACGATATCATCTCGGCCCCAAGGCCCGCCCGTTGATGCACGAGGCGTTGCGTCTGATCGCCGATGAACCCGGCGGAATCAGCAATTTTCTCAATAATTTCAAGGTAGCAGGCTTCGGGTCCGAGGTTGCGTCCTGGTCCAGTGAGTCGGGTGCCATCCCGCTTTCCGCACGCCAGGTGGAGCTCTCGCTGGGATCCAACGTCGTCTATGAGATCGCCCATAAGGTCGGGATGAGCCAAAGCTTTACTGGAACGGTTTTGGGCTACACTATTCCTAGGATCATCGGCTTTTTGGCACCGAGCGGCGTAATCCCGTCCACGCTGCCTCCTTCCGTATCGAGATTTCTGGTTGCCGCCCTTCCCCGCGACGATACCGCGCACGAAAGAGCCGATCGCATCCCGTCACGGAGGATGGAGGGTCGGGAACCACCGCGGCTCGACTGGATGCTGATTCCCGGAGCTGCTCTTCTGGTAACCCTGGGACTCCTCGGATTTTTCATTGCATCGGGCAAGACCAACGGTCCCGCGCTGCCGGTCGAGTCGACGCCGGTCGTCGTTCAAAATACGCCGGCACTGACAACGTCCCCACGCACGCCGACGATGCCGGCCCGCCTGTCGCTCAGAAACCAGGACGGCCATATTTTCTATTCGGGTCGGGTGGAAGACAACGCCGCCCGTACCGCGGTTTTGGACGCCCTCAAAACCGTTTTCGAACCCAATCGGCTCAGCGGAGAAATCACCGTCGACCCCCAAGCGGCCCCTGCTGAATGGGCTAGAACGCTCAGGACCACGCTCGAAAATTTCAAGGCGCCCGGATCGCTCGCTCTGTTCGAAGGCAGTGCGGTTCGCGTCGGGGGAGCCATTCCTTCTGCGGACCGCGACAGAATTTTGGCTTCCTTAAAATCAGACCTTGGGATGCAATTCACTGTAGCGGCCATAGAAGGAGGCTCGATCAAAACGGCGGCTGTGACGCCAAGACCCGGTCCGAGCGATGTCAGCCTTCCCAACCAGCCAACCCTCCCCAATCAGCCGGCCGTAAACTTCCCGACCATCTATTTCCCGCCCAATGCCACCGAGCTGCCAAGGCGCGGTACACCGGTTGTGCGGCAGGTCGCCGGTCTGATCAAAAAATTGCCGGCTGGCACGGTGGTTGAGATCGGCGGCTTTACGAATGGCGCAGCCAATCTCACCGTCAATATGCAGCTCTCCCAAGAACGTGCCGATGCCGTTCGCCGAGCACTTGTGCGTGAGGGGGTCGATCCCGCCATGCTGAGCGCCAAGGGCTATGGCAGCGCCAACTCCATGGCTGATAACGCTGGCACCCTGGAAGGGCGCAGCAACCGCCTCCGCAATCAAAGGCGCGTCGAATTCCGGATCCTTCAGCCATAGGGACCAATGCGAAAGTCACTGATCGATGACTTTCTCCGATCGCCGCCTATTCGTCCTCGTTCATCGGTTCAAGGGTCGGACTGCGCGCGCTCACCGCGCGAGCTTCCGGCTGCCGCTGGATCTGAGGGAGCGGGCTCGACGAAGCTTCCGTGACAGCCGGACTGAACCCGTCCCGCTGATAGATGTCCTCGCGGAATTCCGCGAGACCGTCGGGCGTGGCCCAGGCGGTTATATAGACCCAATAAACCGGAATTGGGCTGGCGATCTTGGCATCGATTCGCTGACCGGACCGGATCGCTTCATCGATATGTTCACGGTCCCAACCGGGGGTATCCTTGAGAAGCCAGGCAACATAGTCGCGGACATTCTGGACGCGGATACAGCCTGACGACACGAATCGGTCGTCATCGCCGAAAATTCCCTTTTCCGGCGTGTCGTGCATGTAGACGCCATAGGGATTGTTGATGTTGATTCGTACTACGCCAAGCGAATTGAGATCGCCGCCCGGATCCTGACGGAACTTGTAATTGACCGCGTCGAGAGAATTCCAGTTGATTTGGCCAGGTGAAAGTTCCTGACCGTCTTTGTTGAAAATGCGGATCTTGTGGTCGCTTAGATAGTTCGCATCCTTTTGCATGCGCGGAATCAAATCCTTGCGGATGATTGAAGCGGGCACCGTCCAATAAGGATTGAAATTAATGTCGATCGCCCTCGTCATCATGACCGGCGATTGGCGGTCGATCTTGCCAACGCCCGCGGCGTGATGGGTGGCCACGACACCATTATCGACGGTCTCGACGGCCATCGCCGGAATATTGGCCATGACGAACCGATCACCGAGATTGCCGGAATAAGAGCGCAGGCGCACCAGATTCACCTCAAGCTGGTGCAGGCGCACATCGGCCGGGACATTCAGCGCGGCAAACGTTTCCTTCGAAACCACACCGCTTTGAAGCAGACCGTGGCGGGCTTGGAAATGCTTGACCGCGGCATCGACATAGGAATCGAAGATCGGCGACGTTCCGGCCGAAGGATCGAGATCGTTGGAGGCTGCGAGACGCTTGCGGAGTGCGACCACCGCAGGGCCGTTGGAACCGAGCTTGAGGGGTTGCCCGGACGGAACCGTTGCCCAGCCGCCATTGGCGACGATCTGACGATAGGTTTCGATCGCCTGTTCGGTGGCGGTAAAGGTTTGCACAGAAAGAACAGGCGTGTTCGACCGACTGACCGCGAGGTGGGGATCTGCATCGTAGCGCTGCGCCCATTCGGCCTGTTCGCTGAACAGCGCGTCGCTGGCGGCAGCGCCGCCCTGCGTTTCACACAAAGCGAACCCGCTGATGAGACCCACAAGGGCGGCGGCGCGCGTGAAAGGAGTAATATGACAGAAGTGCAGTGAAACTTTTTCAGTCTTGAACCTCAATGCCTCGACCTCCCATGCCTTCGGCTCATCCGACCGGGTGCCCGCGATACAGCACGTGCAATTCGATACGATGAATAAAGCGCGACCGGAGCGCAGGGCCGGTGGCGGCGTTCAGGAATGCACCTAGAAAGACCAATCTCAGCGCCTCACAGAAAGCGTCGTGATGACCTCACCTTTGAACTGGCGCGATAATGGTTAAAAAGGCACAAACAGGGCGGCAATTTTGTGGCGTTTGAGGCGAATTGTCTCCTTCTGCAACATTAGGCAGCCACAAGCTCTATCTTCACCTTGGCGCCGCTACAGCCTGAACCTTATCTGATCGGTCCAGAATCGCTCGAGACGCGCCAAAGACTGGTTGAGATTCGCGAATTCATCGCAGCTGATGCCGCCGATCTGTTCGACCGTGGTCACATGTTTGCTGTAGAGACCGGAAACAATATCGTGAACCTCACGGCCTTTGTCGGTCAAACTGATCCGAACCGCGCGGCGGTCGATGCGTGAGCGCGCATGATGCAGATACCCCTCATCGACCAGTTTCTTGACGTTGTAAGACACATTCGAGCCCAAATAGAACCCGCGCGTGCGCAGTTCCCCCGCCGTCATTTCCTTATCGCTGATATTATAAAGCAGGAGGGCCTGCACCGCGTTTACGTCGCTACGACCGCGCCGGTCGAATTCATCTTTGATCACGTCGAGAAGCCGTCGGTGCAGCCGTTCCACCAACGTCAAGGCCGCGAGATAGGCCGGGCGAACCTCGGCGATCCGGGCGGCGCGAGCCTGCGAAACATCGCTCTTTTGAGCATTGATCATGTCCAACCTCATCTTTGCAATGCGGCGACTATCGCCGTCCATGCATCGAAAATTATGCGACACAAATGAAAACCAGTTTAAGCAACAAACTGAATCTCGCGTTTATATGTTGCGGTCAATGAGATATGAATTAAAGACTTTCTTACGATTAACTTTCTTAACTTGCTTTGCTTCGAACTAATGCCGCCGTTCAACTTCAAATATTAACAAGCAACAAAGACGTCGAATCGATGCGCGCCGGCAGGTTGGAGGTACAGTTCCGCGACGGCGCAAAAGGCCTCGAGCGCGTTTGTCCCCGTCCCTCGCAAGCCGCGAACGTCCACTGTCGGGTGAGGCAGCCTAACAAATTAGAGCTGCTACAATAATCGCAAATCGACCGCTTTCGGTCCTTTGCCCTTCTTGTCGGCCTCGATCTCATACGCGAGGCGCTGCCCTTCGTTCAGCGATTGCAATCCCGCACTCTCGACCGCGCTGATATGAACGAAAATATCGCGCCCGCCATCATCGGGCTTTATAAAGCCGTAGCCCTTCTCCGCGTTAAAAAATTTGATGGTTCCCTGCTGCGACATAGGACGTATTCCTTCCAATCAATTTTCTTTCAATCAAGGAGCCGCGGTCTTAACGCCACGCCAATCGGGCTCGCAAAAAACGAACTCGCCCCCCACAAACTGGGGCTGCCGCGAGCTTTGGCAAGCTCGCTATTCGCCGCTTAACCAATCGATCGAATAGGCCGCGAGCCCCACGCCGAGGCAGTCGGCCAGCCAAGGCAAAATGACGTCTGCTTCGATGTCAAGGCGAAACGGCGGATTGACGATGATGAGCCCTGACCGGACCAAGGATTCCAGCGGCTTAGGCTCGTCAATTTGGAACTCCAGGCGCAAGACGCGCTTGACCCCCCGTAGGACCAGGGTTTGCGTCATTGAGGCGACCGTCTCGATGTCCTTGACCGGATACCAAAGCATAAAAATGCCGGTCGCCCATTTCCGCCAAGCCGCGGTGATTGCATCCAAGGCCTTTGTGAGTTCATGCATGTCCTCGAATGGAGGATCGATCAAAACAAGCCCTCGCCGTTCGATCGGCGGAATGAAGGCGGAAAGTCCTTTATATCCGTCCATATTGAAAAGCTTAGCTCTCGCATCTCCGTGGAGATTGGCGCTTAATCTGGCGAAGGCCCGCGGATGCAGTTCGCAGAAAATCATCCGGTCCTGACGTCGCAGCATGGCCTTGGCGATCCAAGGCGACCCCGAATAGCGAAGAGAGTCCGAACGAAGAAGAGGCGTCGCGATTCGCAAATAGGGTTCGACGAGCGATTGCACCTCAGGGGAGAGTTTGGCCGCGACGAGTTTACCGATACCGCCGCGCCATTCGGTCGTCCTTCCGGCTTCCGGACTCAAAAGATCGTAAAGCGCGCTCCCCGCATGAGTTTCGATGTATCGAAAAGCGGTCGGCTTCATTTCCAGGTGAAACAAAATACGCGTGAGAAAAATATGCTTGAAAACATCGGCGAAATTGCCAGCATGAAAATCGTGACGGTAATTCATTCAGGCAACCTATCGCGTCTGCGCGTTCATTAACGTCTGATTAAACTGTTCATTGAAAGCTTTGCTGCTCCTTCGCGGCAAAACTGCTTAGTTTGCCGTGAGAGCATTGCGGCAAGTTCGGCACATCTTCGCCGCAATGCTAAGAAAATGCTTTGGCTGCAGGAGATGGATGCAGTTCAGTTGGCGATCAGATTGCTACAGACGAGTGATCATCGGTCACAGACCTTTTATTGCCTCGAATAGACGTAACAGCTGTTTTAATCCCAGCCGTGGAGAAGTTTTATGCGGAAGACCTTGGGTAAATCCATTAGGATAAGCGTCGCTGCAAGCGTCACAATTGCAGCTTTGGCGTCGGTCTCTGTTCCGGCCCAAGCCGGTGATGGCGGCGCGATTGCCGCCGGTGTGATCGGAGGCGTCGCCCTCGGCGCCCTCGCTGGAGCCGCGATCGCAGGTTCCGCTCCGCCCCCGCCTCCGCCGCCGGTCTATTACGCGCCCGTTTATGCCCCGCCCCCGCCGCGCTGCTGGTGGGAGCCACAGCAAGTGTGGAATGGCTATGCCTATATCGTGCAGCGGGTCCGTGTCTGTAACTGATCAATTCGCCAAAATCGGCAATGTAGGCCCAACCTCCCTCCATCGGCGTCGCGCGTGCCGGTGGAGGTTTTGCGACGATGGTCACAAAATCGGCGGGACGGACACTTCGCGCGTGTGACAGCCTTGATGGCTGATGTCCGGGCACGACCGGAATTCGCGCAGATCCTTGCCAAAGCAGATTCTAACCTCCTGCAGGACGCCGTTCTTGCAGGCAACGCCCAGCATCCCCGGACGCAGCCGGGGATTGGCCGCGATAAACGCCCGCGTGATGTCGATGGGCGTCCAAAGCTGCTTTTCCTTGGCGGCGACAAACGGGGGCGGAATGATTAGAGAGTCACGCGCGCGGCGTACATCGGCAAAATAATCGGTGGGACTTTTCCCCGAGCATGTGCCGTGCTTCAGCCATTCATGGCGAGCGAGACCTTCGTCGGGATAAAGACCCTGCGCGCTTTGCAGCGCTATACGCGAGGGAAACCGGGCGGCGGGACTGCACTCCGACGGAAATCCGTGTTCATATTGCGGCCAGAGTCCATGGACGACAAACCCCTGATTGGCGCCGGCATCGCACTGGCCATGCGCGCGCACGGCCGCGGCCGTCTCGCAAAAGCTCGAAGACCAGGAAAGGGAGAGGACGTAAAAATCGAATTCGCCCGGTGTGTTCGACTCGGCCCGCGCGGGAGAGAGCCACAAAAGAAACGCCGCAACGATGACGGCCACCAAGCAGCCGGCAGAGGCCGCGGGGCGTGGAGCGGAAAGCATCTGCAAGCCGAACCTGCTCATGGCCGGGCCATTTTGCAATTGGGAGCATAGGCGTCGTTTCGGTCGAGTCCGCCGACACACCATTCGACGCCAAAGCCGAACCATCCGATGATTCCGAGATCCTGGTCGATCGAATAGGAAATCTCGCGAATTTTTCCGTCGTTCATATCGGCGAGCGCCACGCAGTAGCGGCGGGGAATATAATCGAGCCCGTTGGTGCGGTAACCGATCTCCTGGATCCGCTCGAAGCCGAGAATCTCAAGCCCGGTGTTCCAAAACTCGGCCTCGCGAGCATGGAAGCGCGATTGGATCCGCTCGAAGACATTGAGATCGTTGCAGGGAGGCAAAATGCCATTGTAGGGACTATACCGCCGCTCGGCCGGAACGAGCGGGCGTCCAATCGCCGGAGGGGAAAAGGACCCCACTGCCCCGGCCAGAATCGCCGCGAACAAGGCCCCTGGAAGCGCAGCCGAAAGCGCGCGCAGAATTTTTGGTTGCATCATGGAAAAAGGACTCTCCCCGATTAGCCCCTTGCGGTGATCTCAGCCGCGATTGTAGACGTCCTGCAGCCGAATAATATCATCTTCGCCAAGGTAAGAGCCAGTTTGAACCTCGATCAGCTCCAGATCGATCCGGCCAGGATTTGCCATCCTGTGCACGCACCCGATCGGCAGATAGATCGACTCGTTTTCATGCACCAGATGGATCTCGTTGTCGCGGGTGACCTCCGCGGTCCCTTTGACGACAATCCAATGCTCGGCGCGATGGAAATGTTTCTGCAAGGATAGCCGCTCGCCCGGTTTCACGACAATCCGCTTGACTTGGTACCGCGCGCCTGAATCCACCGATTGGTAATAGCCCCACGGCCGATAGGAACGCTTATGTTCCAGCGCTTCGGGATGGTTCTCGGATTTCAAAAGATCGACCAGTTGCTTGACATCGTTCCCATACGCTTGATTGAGCACCAGCACGGCATCCTGGGTGGTGACGACGATGACATCGTCGACGCCGACGACGGTGGTCAGATGATCGTCGGAGCGGACGTGAACGTTTGACGCGTTCATGACGACGCCCCGCCCCCGGATCGAATTGCCTTTATCATCACGATCCGACAATTGCCAAACTGCCTGCCAATTGCCGACATCCGACCAGCCTATGTCGGCGGGGACGACCGCCGCCTTGCTTGTGCGCTCCATGACGGCATAATCGATCGACTTTTTCGGCGCTTGAGCGAAGGCCTCCGCATCGAGAATCAGGAAATTCAAATCCTGTTTTGCCTTCGCCACGGCGGCGGCCGCCGCCTCTGCCATGACCGGCTCGAATTTGCGCAGCTCATCCTGCATCACATCGGCGCGAAAAATGAAATTGCCGGAGTTCCAGTAATAATTTTCCGCCACATATTTTTCCGCGGTGGGGGCATCGGGCTTTTCGACGAATCCCGCCACCTTGAAGACGCCGCCATCCGCATCCACCGTCTTTCCAGGCTTGATATAGCCATAGCCCGTGGCCGGCTCGCTCGGCTTGACGCCGAGGGTCACGATATAGCCCTGCGCCGCCGCTTGGGCTGCCTTTTTGCAGAGCGCGACAAAACCCTCCTGATCGCGCACCACGTGGTCGGCGGCGAGGACTGCGACGATCGTGTCGGGGCCAGCCTGCGCGGCAAGTTCAGCGGCAACCGCGACAGCCGGGCCGGAATCCCGGCGGATCGGCTCAAGAACGATGCGAGCCTCGCGCTTGATTTTCTGCAATTGCTCGGCAACGAGAAAACGATAATCATGGTTGGAAATCACGACTGGCGTCTCAAAGATCTCATTGTCGAGGATTTGAGCCACCATTTGAAACGTCGAGAGAGTGCCGACCAGAGAGATGAACTGCTTCGGCAGGCTTTCCCGAGATTCCGGCCAAACCCGCGTTCCCGAACCGCCGCACATGATGACCGGAAGGATTTTCACGCTTTTTTGCTCCTCGCAGAGACGATCGACCACATCGGCGGGTCACCAGGATCCGAGATCGGGCCTGATCCAATGCATTGCCCAACAATAAACGGTTGTGCCGGAAATGTCGCCTGTTTCTAAGATTTGACCGGTTTTATCAATCATGCCCGGTGAGATTTCTCACTTGCCGGCCACCCTACGCAATTCGATCGATTTGCGGTACTAGGGAGATGAGGCCGTCAATCGGGCAAGGGCAAGCGGACCTGAGGATATTTGTCGCATGGGGGAGCCTGACTTTCGCGTCGAAAGAAAACTGTTGAAACGCGATATTTGGCCGGTGGCGGGGATCGATGAAGCCGGCCGTGGGCCGCTGGCGGGACCGGTTGCGGCCGCTGCGGTCGTGCTCGATCCGCGCAAGCTGCCGCGTGGCGTGAATGACTCCAAGCAGCTTGACCCTGAAGAACGCGAACGACTTTATGAAGAAATCATGTTGCGCGCGGTCGCGGTGACGGTCGCGTTCGCGACTGCCGCCGAGATCGACCGGATCAACATCCGGCAAGCAACATTCTCAGCTATGCGGCGGGCGCTTGCGGCGCTTTCGGTCACGCCCCGCCATGTCCTGATCGACGGGAACGATTTGCCGACCGATCTTTGCTGCCCGAGCGAGGCGATCATCAAGGGTGACGCCGCCGTATTGTCGATCGCCGCCGCCTCCATCGTCGCCAAAGTCTCGCGTGACCGGTTGATGCGCCGCCTCTGCGGTCATTATCCCGCCTATCGGTTCAGCGAGCATTACGGATACGCCACGCAAAAACATCTGGCGGCGATCGCCGAGCATGGGCCCTGCCCTTTCCATCGCCGCAGTTTCCGGCCCTTCGCTGAAACCTAACCGGCATCCCGACAGCTTTGTGAGCATGGTCGGCCGTTGCTCGCCTCCTCGCGAGACGTGCGAAAAAGAGACAGGCCGGAAATCGCCACTTAACGTCGTCTTTACCGAACGCGACGCAAGCTCATTTCGGTCCAACGACATCATCGGGAAATAAACGTTGGCCCATTGCTGCTTTTCGTCTCGACGAGACGAAAGTCTGAGGAGCCCACGGCCGCGTTGCGCGACCCGTCGCCTCCATAGCGTATCGGTTTCGAGTTCATGCGTAGCGAACGTGCCGGGGCGGCCGGCCCGAAATCTCAGATCAAGGTCATGCGTACTGGGATTTCGGCGGCGCGCTCCGCCACGCCCCGCCCTGAGCATAGGGCGGATGCACTCCCGCTGAATAAAATCATTGTCGGCGACTGCATGGATGAGCTGGCCAGGCTTCCGCCGGAGTCCGTTGATCTCGTGTTTGCCGATCCGCCCTATAATCTGCAGCTCGAATCCGCGCTATCGCGTCCGGACCAAAGTCTCGTCGATGCGGTCAACGATGATTGGGACAAGTTCTCAAGCTTCTCGGACTACGACAATTTTACACGATCTTGGCTTGCTGCCGTGCGCCGCGTCATGAAGAAGGACGCAACGATTTTCGTCATCGGCTCCTATCATAATATTTTCCGGGTCGGCTCGATCTTGCAGGATCAGGGATTTTGGATCTTGAACGATATCATCTGGCGCAAGGCCAACCCCATGCCGAATTTTCGGGGGCGGCGCTTTACCAATGCACATGAGACGTTGATCTGGGCAGCCAAAAGCGCGGGCGCCAAAAGCTACAGCTTCAACTATGAATTGCTGAAGGCCGGCAACGAGGATTGCCAGGTCCGCTCCGATTGGTTTCTGCCGATCTGTACCGGCGGGGAACGCCTGAAAGATTCTGCCGGCCGAAAATGTCATCCGACGCAGAAGCCGGAGGCCTTGCTCTCGCGCGTCCTGCTCGCCGCCTCGAATGAGGGCGACGTGGTTCTCGATCCCTTCTTTGGTTCAGGAACGACCGGCGCCGCCGCCAAAAAACTTGGCCGACGCTTCATCGGTATCGAACGCGATGCGGGCTACGCGCAGGCGGCCAGAGCCCGGATCGCCGGCGTGGAAACGCTGCCATCGGACGCCATCGCGGCGGTCCCCAACAAACGTTCGGAGCCGCGCGTCGCTTTTTCCGCCATCGTCGAAGCCGGATTGCTCCAACCGGGTGAATTTCTGGTCGATGAGAAAAAACGCCATTCGGCGGTCGTGCGCGCCGATGGAACCGTTTCGATCGGCACGGTCACCGGCTCGATTCATAAGATCGGCGCGCTGACGCAGGGCTTGCCCGCCTGCAACGGCTGGATGTTTTGGCGGTTCGAACGCAAGGGGAAGTTCGAGCCGATCGATGTCCTGCGCTCCATGGTGCGCGCGAGCCTTCAGGCAGCAGAATAGGGCCGCCGGCGGCTGCGCTTTTTCCTATCCGTGATCATGCCGGTGATGCAGGTCCGGGTAGTGCGGATGCGAGTGACGCAGCGGCTCATGGCGATGCCAATGGGAGTGCGGCTCGCTCACCAGCCCCTCGTGAGCATGCCGATGATGTGCATCGTGCACATGGATATGTTCATGTTCGAGCCCGCCGTGGTCATGTTCGTGTTTGTGCCATTCGACAACATGCAGCCAGAGGCCTAATCCCATCAAGCCGCCCGCGACGAGCAGCTTCGCGGTTACCGGATCGCCAAGCAGCACAATCGCGATCATCGCTCCGATGAACGGCGCCAGCGAGAAGTAAGCCCCCGTTCGCGCCGCACCGAGATGGCGCAGAGCCAACACGAAGGCGACAAGACTGACGCCGATACCAAGAAAGCCGACGCCAGCCGAAGCCGCCAGCATCCCGGGCGATGGCCAAGTGGCGCCCAACCCAATAGCGAGGGCCGTGTTCACCGCCCCCGCCGTCAGTCCCTTGATCATGGCAATCAGCACGGGATCGGCGCTGGAGAGCTTGCGGGTGAGATTGTTGTCGATGCCCCAAGCCAGACATGCCGCCGCGATCAACACCGCGCCGCTGTTCAGGCTGATCGCCTCCCCGCCCCAGGAAAGCACGACCGCGCCCGCGAGAATTGAGAAGGCGCCGAGCAAGAGGCGCCGGTCGACATTTTCCCGGAATGCCAGCCACGCGATTGCCATCGTTGCAAGGGATTCAAGGTTAAGCAACAGCGCGCCCGATGCTGCGTCCGTGCGGGCAAGCCCGAGCATCAGCAAAAGCGGACCGGCGAGCCCCCCGAAGACGATCACCACACAAAGCCAAGGGAGATCGCCACGCCGCAAGGGAGCATCTGCGGACGGGATGCCCAGCGCCGCGCGGCCGAAGTGAACCGCGGCGAGACCAACTCCGGCCCCGAGGTAAAGCACGCCGGCGAGCAGTTGCGGGCTGAGCGATCCAAGGAGAAGTTTTGACAGAGGCGTTGAGGCGCCAAACAGAACTGCCGAACCCAACGCCAAGGGAACGCCGGGCCACAGGTGGGCAAGCTTTCTTTGTGTCATAGCGTGCCCTCGATATGGTTCAACGCAGGGTCCAATCAAAAACTCTGCGCCTTTTTTGGTGCGTGCGTTATTCGAACTCGACCTTCAGCCCTAGCCGCTCGAACTCCTCCTCGATCGCATGCACAATGTAGCCGAGCTCCTCGATTTCAATTTCGATCGCCTGGTGCGGCGCGTCCCAACAAAGAATGCCATCCAGATCGACAATGAAATCGGGTGGATCCTCTGCGTTGGGGAAATTGGGAAGCGGCAGCAGCGTTAAAATTTTTTCGCCACGCCGAACGCGCACCGATCCCTCGGTCAGCGTAATCTTCGGTTCCGGGTCGCGCCCCTTGGCCATGTTGAGCAGGTGGTTTCGCAAGGACATGCTTGGCGAGAGGCGAGAATTTGAGCGCCTTGAGCTGATCGAAGCGCAACGACTCTCGTCCCGATTGCCGTTCCGGTCCAGAGTTACGGCTCTATGCTTTTGTTTTGCCTTATTTTTGCGTCGGGCGCCAGTGCCAGCTCCGGTGCCATTATATGATGCGCGGCATTTTGACGTACCTCGGCGATCACTTTGCGCATCACACTGGGAAAAGCCTCCCTATCCAGGCCAGGACCTGACACGAAGCGGTAGCCCGCGGGCGGGCGCTCGGCGCGGCCGACCTCAGCCACGTAAATATCGAGCTCAAGCGCAAAATGGGTGAAGACGTGGGTGATCCTACGATCAAGCTTCCGATACGCGCCGGCCATCGGCGCCTGCGCCACCGCCAACGCCGGGTCGAAACCGGTTTCCCAAACGGTCCCCGGCAGTTCGCTCATACCGCCGAGCAACCCCTTCGGCGGCCGTGTGCGGACAAGAACCGATCCATCCTCGCGCTGCACAAAAAACGCGGCGCCGAGGCGCAGGGGCCGCTCCGCCCGGGGCGCCTTGAGTGGCAGACGTTCCGGCTGTTCCGACGCGTGGGCGCGACAAAGCTTCTGCAATGGACATAGGGAGCAGGATGGACGCTTAGGGGTGCAGATCGTGGCGCCAATATCCATCATTGCCTGGGCAAAGTCACCGGCCCGTTCCAGCGGCGTCATCTCGCCGGTCATGGCCCTGATCGCGGGCTTTGCCGCCGGGAGCGGAGTTTCAATCGCAAACAGCCGGGCAACGACTCGCTCGACATTGCCATCGACGACGACCGCCGGGCGCCCAAAAGCGATCGCCGCAATGGCCGCCGCCGTGTAAGGCCCAATTCCGGGTAACTCCCGCAATTGCATTTCCGTGTCCGGGAACTTGCCACCCAACCGCTCGGAGACAATTTGTGCGCAGGTATGAAGATTGCGCGCGCGCGAATAATATCCGAGCCCGGCCCATTGCTGCATGACCGCGTCGAGGGGGGCCTCGGCCAAAAGGTCGACATCCGGCCAGCGCGCCAAAAAGGCTGCAAAATAGGGTTTCACGGCCGTGACCGTCGTCTGTTGCAGCATGATTTCCGAAAGCCAAACCCGATAGGGATCAACAGGCTCTCCCGGTCGTGCCCGCCAAGGCAAATCGCGGCGATGGGCATCGTACCAAGCAAGGACCGCGGCGGCAGGAGCGGCCGCCTCTGCGTCGAGGCGTATCGGGAAGGCCATAGATGTGCCTCGTTTTGTCGATCTTTTTACCGACCTATGAACAAGGGGCAGAGCGAGGGGACCAAAATGAGTGGGACGGTTAAGCCGATACCCGAAGGGCATCACGGCGCAATACCCTATCTTAGCGTGGGCAACGCCAGTGAAGCGATCACTTTCTACAAGAGAGCCTTCGGCGCAACCGAAACGCTCTGCATTGCGCATGAGGGTAAGGTCGGACACGCGGAACTTGAAATCGGCGAGGCCCGGATCATGCTCTGCGACGAGTTTCCTGATCACGACGCGTTGAGCCCGCAAACGATCGGCGGGACCCCCGTCATGATCCACCTCTATGTCGAGGACGTCGATGCCTTCACAAGCCGTGCGGTTGGGGCGGGCCTCAAGGTTCTTCGCCCGGTCATGGACCAGTTTTACGGGGACCGCGGCGGCAAATTCGAGGACCCTTACGGGCATCGGTGGTGGATCGCGACCCACGTGGAGGACATTTCGCCTCAGGAACTGAAGAAGCGCGCCGAACAATTGTTTGGCGTGAGCGCAGCCTGAGGGCGGGGTTCAACACGGGGGACAAGGCGTGTTAGGATCGAGCCGCGATGAACTTTCATCGCGAGATGACACAGACAAATGGCAAGATTTCCTGGCCGCAAAATCCCTTGGTCCCGACCGCTCGCCGATCTCGTCGGGCCCGCGATTAATCCGCTTCTGACACGGCAAGGCTTCGGTCAGTCGGATCTGATTTTATTTTGGGACGATATTGTCGGTGAAAGACTGGCCACAATGTCGCAGCCCCTAAAACTGCTGTGGCCGCCCCGCGACCACGGGCGCGCCGGACAAGACGGCGCCGATTCGGCGGTCCTGGTCGTGCGCGTCGAGTCGGGATTTGCGCTGGAACTGCAACATTTGGCGCCCATCGTCATCGAACGCGTCAATGCCCATTTCGGCTGGCGCTGCGTTTCCCGTCTTACCCTCAAACAGGGACCGGTCGCGGCGCGCGCGGTGTCCACACGGATCAAATCCCCCCCCGATGAGGCGGCGATGGCGGTCGCGGAAAAACTCGTCGGCGATGTTACGGACGAACCCTTGCGGAGCGCCTTGTCGCGACTAGGGGCTCGCGTCCTCGGCCCGCGCTAAGGTCTTTTAGAATGGGTTAATGACGCCGATTGGAAAAAAGCTCTCCGCAAAAATTGACTTGCCTTCGTGCTAGGTAATCAGGCAAATCTGCGCCCCACTGTCGATGGAGCACTTATTCATGCATTCGCCAAAAACCGGCCAGTCCGGCTTGAGAAGCCATCGCGGTGTTCTTGAGGTCATGGCTGCGGCCGGTCTGACCATCGCGGGATTTTTCGGTGTGCTTGGCGATCTCCCGGCCCCGGTGAGGGCCGAAAGCGCCGCCCTTCCGATGGATCAGCTGATGGCCGTTCAGGCTTTGCCCGACGTCGCTTTGGGCAAAAGCGACGCGCCCGTCACCATCGTCGAATATGCCTCCATGACATGCGGGCATTGCGCGGCGTTCCATACGGCCACTTTTCCCGAACTGAAAAGCAAATATATCGACACCGGCAAGGTCCGCTTCATCTTGCGCGAGTTTCCGCTTGATCCATTGGCAACGGCCGGTTTTATGCTCGCCCGCTGCGCCGGGGACGACAAGCGCAATGCGATTGTCGATCTCCTCTTCACCCAACAGAAGAACTGGGCTTTTTCCGAAAAACCGCTCGAAGCCCTGACCAGCCTTCTCAAGCAAACCGGAATGAGCCAAGCCAGCTTCGAGGCCTGCCTCAAGGACCAGGATCTTTACGACAAGATCACCAAGGTCCATGATTTGGCCGCCGAAAAATTCGGAGTGAACGCGACGCCAACCTTCTTCATCAATGGCAAGAAGGAAAATGGGGAGATACCGCCAGACGGGCTTGCGAAACTGCTGGATCCGCTACTGAAAGGCTGATCCATCGGCCGCTCCCGGCGGCACGAAACATCAAAACATGTCGAGCGACACGCGCGCTTCATCCGACATGCGCCCCTGATCCCACGGCGGATCAAATACGACTGCGACATCGACGCCGAGTACGCCTGGAACCCCACCCACCGAAGTTTCGATCGATCGCGTGAGTTCGCCGGCCACGGGGCAGCCCGGCGCGGTGAGCGTCATGTCGATCTTGATCTGGCGATCTTCCCCGACATCCACTTTGTAGATCAGTCCGAGTTCATAAATATCACACGGGATCTCAGGATCGAACACGGTTTTCAAGGCCGAAACGACATCGTCCCTCAGACGCGTGCGCTCCGGCTCAGGAATCGATCCGTCGAAAAGCCATCGCGGCTCGTTCGGCAGCACGTCCTGCGCCTCCGCAACTTCCTGGCCATCGGCGATTTGCGTTTCGGCCATACTTGGCTCCCATTCCTTCATCAAGTCATTTTCACCTGCGCTCACGCGAACAAGCGCTCCGCCTTTACCAACGCCTCGGCGAAAACATCGATTTCCTCAAGCGTGTTATAAAGCGCGAACGAGGCTCGGCAGGTCGCCGTAACGCCGAAACGCGCGAGAAGCGGTTGGGCACAATGCGTTCCGGCCCGCACCGCGACCCCGGAACGGTCGAGAACGGTCGCAACGTCATGGGCGTGGGCATTGTGCATGTTGAAAGAGATGATCGCACCCTTGCCCTTCGCGCGGCCGTAGATGTGCAACGAGTTGATTGCCGACAAACGGCGGTGCGCGTAGTCGCTCAGGGCCATTTCATGTGCATGAATGCGATCGCGGCCGATCGCTCGCATATAATTCATGGCGGCGCCAAGGCCGACGGCCTGGATGATGGGCGGGGTTCCCGCCTCGAAGCGATGCGGCGGCTCGTTATAGGTAACGTTATCGGTGGTCACTTCATTGATCATCTCGCCGCCGCCGAGAAAGGGCGGCATCTTCTCGAGCCACGCCTTCTTGCCGAAGAGCGCGCCGACGCCGGTCGGCCCATAGAGCTTATGACCGGTGACCGCGTAGAAATCGACGTCAAGATCGATCACATCCACGTCGAGATGCACCGCGGCTTGCGAACCGTCGATCAATACGGGGATGCCGCGCTCGTGCGCTATTCTGACGATCTCCTTAACCGGAGTCACCGTGCCGAGCACGTTCGACATATGAGTTAGGGCGACAATTTTCGTCTTTGGCGTCAATGCCTTCTCGAACGCGTCGAGGGAGAAGTTTCCCTCGTCGTCGACGTCCACCCATTTCAAGACGGCGCCCTTGCGCTTGCGCAGAAAATGCCAGGGCACGATATTGGCGTGGTGCTCCATGATCGAGAGGACGATCTCGTCGCCTTCCTGGATAAAGGCCTCGCCGAATGACGCGGCGACGAGGTTGATCGCTTCAGTCGCCGATTTCGTGAAGATGATTTCCTCGACGGATCCGGCGTTGAGAAAAGCGCGGACATTTTCGCGCGCCGCTTCGTAGGCGTCGGTGGCCGCATTGGCGAGATAATGCAGACCGCGATGCACATTCGCATATTCGTGATAGGTCGCCTGGACCATCCGGTCGACGACCTGTTTCGGTTTTTGCGCCGAAGCGGCATTGTCGAGATAGACCAGCGGCTTCCCATAGACCGTCGTCGAAAGGATCGGAAAATCCGCGCGCAGCGCGGCGACATCGAAAGGGGCGTCAGCGGCCACATGCTTGTTCATGCGTTGCTCCCCAGCTGACGAGGCGTCACGAGGGCCACAATTTTGGTACGGCGCGCGAACTGCATCGGCCTAAACTCCTCTTTCAGGCGAGGCTGCGACTAGCTCCTCGGTGTCGTCGGCGATTGAAGCTACCGGCTTCGGCAGGCGCCGCGCCGAAAGCCAAGCGACCACTTGGCGACGGAATATTTCGATCAGCCCTTCATGTCCTATTTCATCGATCACTTCGCCAGCGAAAGCCTCCAAAAGAAGCGCCTCGGCCTGGGCGAAGGGCAAGCCCCTGGTTTGAAGATAGAACAATTGCTCGAGATTAAGGCCGACGCAGGTCGCGCCATGGCCGCAAACAACATCGTCGGCGAAAATCTCCAGCTCCGGCTTGCTGTTCATCGCGGCCGTATCGGAGAGAAGCAGCGCCTTGCAAAGCATTCTGCCATCGGTTTTTTGGGCGTCCCGACCGACATGGATTTTGCCTTGAAATACGCCGGTCGCTTCCTCGTCGAGAATATATTTGAACGTCTCGCGGCTGACGCAGCCTTGGCCCACATGCTCGACCAGCAAGGTCGTATCGGCATGTTCCCGGCCGGCCAGAAGCGACACGCCGCTGAGCAATCCTTGCGATCCCGCCCCCTCGAAGCGCAGGAACATCTGGCGCCGAAGAAGGCCCTCCCCCAACACCAGCGCGAAGTTTTCAAATGTGGCCTTCGCGCCCATCCGCACCATGCAGCTTTCAAGCCGCACGCTGCCCGGAGCCGCGCCCGTCACCATCTCGGTACGGGCAAGTTTAGCTTCATCGCCAAGCGAGATGATCAGGCAGTCATTGGCTTGGCTCGCTGGCCAGCTTTCGACATGGCCGTGAGGATGGCACCATTCGGCGAGACGGATCGAAGCGCCGGCTCCGATGATCAGGGCCGAGCGCGAGAAATGGGCCGAGGGAGCACGCGAGGTCGCCGCATGAATGAGGTTGATCGGTTCGGAAACGACCGCCCCTGGCGCGACCTCGATGACGACGCCATCCTGCATCAAAGCTGCGTTCAGGGACACGACCGGATCGAACGTACCGAGATCTTGCGCGGATAACAGCGCAATCAGATGGGACCGTCCTTCGGACAAGACGGACGCGAGCGAGTGGACTCTTAGTCCGCTTGGCAAGCCTTCGGACAGTTCCGGAATGAAAAAGCCATCGACCAGAACGAGCCGGGGTGCGGGCGCGCCGGCCTTGGTGAGGTCGTTTCGCAAGGCCTTGATAGATGCCGCGTCCGGGGGCGCTGCGATCGGCAAGGCCTGGCGCATGAACGCCCGCAGATCGGTGTAATGCCAAGCCTCCACGCGGCGGTGGGGCAGCCCCGATGCCCGAAATGTCTCAAAGGCTTTCTCTCGCCATGTGGCAACGTCGGCGTTCCCGGGAAGCAGGGCTTTGGTCGCGCCAAACACATCCGCCAAGAAGGCTTCGGCGGGCGTGCGCGTGGAGATGATTTCGATGCTCATTTCAACTTCGCCCTAGGCGGCCGTAGGTTCGGTGACATAATCGCGGTAGCCGCTTTTTTCGAGTTCGAGCGCCAGCTCCTTGCCGCCACTTCGTACGATGCTGCCCTGCGCCATGACGTGCACCGTATCGGGCACCACATAATCGAGCAGCCGTTGATAATGGGTAATGACCAGGAACCCGCGCTTCGGCGAGCGCAGCGCATTCACGCCATCAGCAACCACGCGCAGTGCGTCGATGTCGAGTCCTGAGTCCGTCTCGTCAAGAATGCCGAAGGAAGGTTCCAGAAGCGCCATTTGCAGGATATCCATGCGTTTTTTCTCGCCGCCGGAAAAACCGACATTGAGCCCACGCTTGAGCATATCCGGCTTGATGTCGAGCTTATCGGCCGCAGCCTTGACCTTCTTCATGAAGTCTGGAGTTGAAAGCTCCTCCTGCCCGCGCAGGGCACGCTGCGCATTCAAAGCAGCCTTCAGAAAGGTCAGGGTTGCGACGCCAGGAATTTCGATCGGATATTGGAAGGCCAGGAAAAGTCCCTTCGCGGCGCGGACATCGGGCTCGAGGCCTAGAATATTCTCGCCGTTCAGCAATACCTCTCCGCTCTCCACGTCGTAGTCCTTGCGCCCGGCGATGACATAGGACAGCGTCGACTTGCCGCTGCCATTTGGCCCCATCAGCGCTGCAACCTCGCCGTCTCTCACAGTGAGATTTAGATCATCGAGGAGCTTGCGCCCGCCGATGGAGACATTGAGGTTCTTCACTTCAAGCACGATTTCGATCCTCGATTAGTTTTTCTTGGCGCGCCGATCATGAGCCGCAGCGGCTCAACCGAATTCGTCGCCTCGGATGGGACTCAGCCAACGCTGCCTTCCAGCGAAATCGCAATCAATTTCTGCGCTTCCACCGCGAACTCCATGGGCAGCTGCTGCAGCACGTCGCGAACAAAGCCATTGACGATCAAGGCCGTCGCCGCCTCGGCCGATATCCCGCGCTGCATACAATAGAACAGCTGATCCTCGGAAATTTTCGAGGTCGTCGCCTCATGCTCGAATTGTGCGCTTGGATTTTTCGACTCGATATAGGGCACCGTATGAGCGCCGCAGGAATTGCCGATGAGAAGTGAATCGCAATTGGTGAAATTCCGCGCACCCACCGCCTTGCGATGCGCCGAAATCAAACCGCGATAGGTGTTTTGCGACCTTCCGGCGGAGATCCCCTTGGAAATGACACGGCTCGTCGTGTTCTTGCCCAAATGGATCATCTTGGTGCCGGAATCGACCTGCTGGCGGCCATTCGAAATGGCGATCGAATAGAACTCGCCGCGCGACCTGTCGCCGCGAAGGATGCAGGAAGGATATTTCCAGGTGATCGCGGAACCGGTCTCGACCTGGGTCCAGGAGATCTTGGAGTTCACGCCGCGGCAATCGCCGCGCTTGGTGACGAAATTATAGATCCCACCCTTGCCGTCCGCGTCGCCCGGATACCAGTTCTGCACCGTCGAATATTTGATCTCTGCATCATCAAGGGTGATCAGCTCGACGACCGCCGCATGCAGCTGATTTTCGTCCCGCTTGGGTGCCGTGCAGCCCTCCAAATAGGAAACATAGCTGCCTTTGTCGGCAATGATCAGGGTCCGCTCGAACTGCCCGGTATTTTGTTCGTTGATCCGAAAATAGGTGGACAGTTCCATCGGGCAGCGAACGCCCGGGGGCACATAGACGAAAGATCCGTCCGAGAACACCGCACTGTTGAGCGTCGCGTAATAATTGTCGGTCGAGGGCACGACCGATCCTAGATATTTCCGGACAAGTTCGGGATGGGTATGAACGGCTTCCGAAATCGGACAGAAAATTACGCCGGCCTTGGCGAGTTCTTCCTTGAAGGTCGTGACAACCGATACGGAGTCGAAGACAGCGTCGACCGCCACTCTGCGCTCTGGGGCAATGCCCGCTAGCGCCTCCTGTTCGCGCAGCGGAATTCCGAGCTTGGCATAGACCTTAAGAAGTTCGGGATCGACCTCATCGAGCGACTTCGGGCCGGCCGCGGTCTTGGGCGCCGAATAATAGTAAAGCTCCTGGTAATCGATCTTGGGGAAATCGACCCGGGCCCAGTGCGGCTCACGCATGGTCAGCCAACGCCGATAGGCCTCAAGCCTCCACTGGGTCAGCCAGTCCGGCTCGTCCTTTTTGCCTGAAATGAACCGGACAATATCTTCATTGAGGCCCTTTGGGGCTTTGTCGGATTCAATATCGGAAAAAAATCCATACTTATATTCGCTGACGTCGATCGCCTTGACGCGATCGACGGTCTCCTGGACCGCAGCCATACCATTCTCCTCACCTTGGCGGTTTCAAGGACCGCTGGTTCAGACACTTTAAAAGAAACCGGAAAACCGGTGATTCATGCGGCGGATTGATTCCGCCTCGCCTTGATCGTGCCCACCGTCCTTTCAAGCGCCTTTACGAACGAAGCGCAATCTTCAGGCTGCGAATCCCATCCAAGACTAACCCGGATTGCCCCTCTTGCCAGGTCCGGCTCCACCCCCATCGCGGTCAAGACGTGAGAGCGCTTCACCTTTCCGGACGAACAGGCAGAACCCGATGATACCGCAATACCCTCCATATCCAAAGACATAAGCAAGAGGTGCGCCTCAATCCCCGGGAGGGCAAAGCAGGATGTATTCGGCAACCGCGCCGTGCAAGCACCAAAAAAAACCGCGCCAGCTGCGATTCTTGAAATTTCCGCCTCCAGGCCGTCCCGAAAGGCCGCCAGTTCCACAGCCTGCTCTTTTACCCGCGCCTTCGCCGCGCGAAGGGCCGCCGCCATCCCCGCAATCCCGGAGACGTTTTCCGTTCCCCCGCGGAGGCCGCGCTCCTGGCCGCCTCCCCGTAGGAGCACATCTCTTATGTGGGTGGAGTCGGAGACAAAGCAAACGGCGCCAACGCCTTGAGGCCCACCAAATTTATGAGCCGAAAGCACAATTGCGTCGGCTCCAAAGCTCTCGAATCGACAATCGGACTTCCCGGCAAGCTGAACCGCGTCGCAAACGACGTAGCCGCCGGCGGCGTGGATTTTCTCCGCAGCAGCCGCCACCGGCTGGAGAACGCCCGTCTCATTATTGGCGGCCTGAAGGGCGAGCATGACATGCTGCGAGGCAGCGAGAGCGCGAGCGAGCGCAAAATCAAGGGCCTCGATGTCGAGTGTGCCGTGCGGCGTCAAACCGACAAGTTCCAGCTGAGCCGGCGGGAACCGATGTCCGCTCAGGACCGCGGCATGTTCGCCGGCCGCCGCGAACAGGCGGTCGAACGCTCTGGTCTCCTGGCCCGGAGCACCGATATGCGGGGTCAATACCAGGTTCAGCGCCTCGGTGCCGCCCGAGGTAAACACCACATTTTCAGCGGCGACACCGACGAAGCTCCCGATTTCGCCACGAGCGGTTTCGATCAAGGCGCGCGCGGCACGGCCTTCGGCATGAACGGACGAAGCGTTGCCACAGCGCTCAAACGCGGCGCACATTGCCTCTCGCGCCGCCGGATGGAGGGGCGTCGTGGCGTTGTGGTCGAGATACACACGGGTCCGCGGCACAACGGAAACTCACCAATTCAAGGAACGAAGCGACTGGCCGACGCGCCCGCGGGAAACGGATTGCAATCCAAAAGCTCTTGCAATCCAAGGGGGCATACGTGCTAGAAGGTCCCATGGATTTATCAGGATCGTCAGGATGTCGCGGAGCCAACAAGAGCCCGCTTCTCTCAATCCGAACCGCCGCATGGACGCTAAACTTCTCTTAGGCGCCGATCAGCGCGCAAGTCAAGGCAACGGGCCCCAATCCGGTCAGCGTATGCCAATTGGAAAATGCCAAGATACAAGGACTAATCCACGCTTCAAACCGGAAACTATGGCCCAGATCGCGCCAAAACTCCGTCTGTCGCATTTCTGGATCATTTAAGGCCGCTGCAAATGCGGCAATAACGATGGAGCAAGAATGCCCGAGGTCATGTTCAACGGTCCCTCCGGCCGCATTGAAGGACGGTTTCACCCTTCCACAATCCGCGGAGCGCCGATTGCGATCATCTTGCACCCGCATCCGCAATTCGGCGGGACGATGAACAATCAGATCGTTTATAATCTCTATTACACATTTGCGGAGCGAGGGTTTTCCGTGCTCCGCTTCAATTTTCGCGGTGTCGGCCGCTCGCAAGGCGATTTTGATCATGGCCAAGGCGAGTTGTCCGACGCGGCGGCCGCGCTCGATTGGGCGCAGGCTATTAATCCGGAAGCGCGAGCCTGCTGGATAGCCGGAATTTCGTTCGGGTCCTGGATCGGCATGCAGCTGTTGATGCGGCGGCCGGAAATCGAAGGCTTCGTCGCCATTGCCCCGCCGGCCAACCGGTTCGATTTCTCGTTTCTCGCGCCCTGCCCGTCGTCCGGCCTGTTCGTGCATGGCGATCAGGATCGCGTTGCGCCGTTAAAGGAAGTCACAGGACTGATCGAGAAGCTTAAAACGCAGAAAGGCATTTCGATCGAGCATGCAGTCATACCCGGCGCCAATCATTTTTTTGAAAATTGCGTTGAACCCCTGATCGAAGAAGTCGGGCTTTATCTTGACCGCCGCCTGGGAAATCCGCCAAAACTCCCGACGCCGACCCGCAGCGAGCCGGCCGAACGCCGATAGGTTCGATTTCGCCAAATAAAAATAAGATGTGGGGGGGGGAACAATGCGAAAAATACTGCTCTCGATCGCGGTGTTCTTGGCTGGGATCGCTCCGGCTTTGTCCGAGGAACAAGCGCGCTTCGTGAGCGCCGCCACGCTGGTTTGGTCCGAGGCGCCGGCCATGTTTCCGAAGGGCGCGAACGCTGCCCTGGTGGCTGGAAACCCGGAAACGGAGGGGCTGTTTGTCGTGCGCCTGCAATTCCCCGCCAATTACAAGATTCCAGCGCACTCCCATCCTTTAGCTGAATCTATCACCGTCCTGATGGGCAACCTTCATATCGGCATGGGGAACAAGCTCGATATGAGCAAAGGCACAGAAGTTGCCTCCGGCGGTTTTGTCGAAATTCCTGCCGGCATGAATCATTACGCCTGGACGACGGAGCAGACCGTCATTCAGGTCCACGGACAAGGCCCGTTTGAAATGACCTACTCCGACGTCGCCGACGATCCGAGCAGATAGCGGTCCCACCGCCCTCAGATCTAAACGACTTACGACAGTACGCCGAAGTTTGCGGACTTTGGCGCGCCAGACCAAATACCGCCGGGTAAGGGCTTTTCGACGCCGGTGGTCGTCGGAAAGGTAAGGGGCAGCTTCTTTAAACTGCGCACCGCCAGATAGGCGAAGGCTTGCGCTTCCATCGCGTCGCTTGACCAGCCTATGGCCGTTGCCGAAACGACAGGGCATGGCAAACGGTCCGACAATTCCCGCATCAATGTCTTATTGTGCGCACCGCCGCCGCAAACGATCGCAAGCGAAGGAGACCCCGGCAAATGCGGCAGGACGCCCGCAATGCTCGCGGCGGTAAAAGCGGTGAGCGTTGCCGCCGCGTCTTCGGTTGAGAGCCCATCGACGAGAACGCCCGAGAAATCGTTCCGGTCGAGCGATTTTGGCGGCGGGACGGCGAAAAACCGATGGGCGAGAAGTTCGCGCAAGATCGCAGTGTCGATCTTCCCTTTGTCGGCGGTGGCGCCTTCCCGATCGAGCGCCACTCCGAACCGCTTGAACATAAGATCGTCAAGCAAGGCATTTCCAGGACCCGTGTCGCACGCAATCGGCGGCTGGCCGGGCGCGATATAACTGAGATTGGCGACACCGCCGATATTGATGACCGCCACCGGTTCGGCAAACCCGGCCATCGCCGCGAGCGCGCGGTGGAAGATGGGCACAAGCGGGGCTCCCTGCCCTCCTTGCGCGACATCGGCGGCACGAAAGTCATGGACAACTTTGATGCCTAATCGTTCGGCGAGCGCCGCGCCATCGCCGATCTGAACGGTGAGGCGCCGCTCCGGCCGGTGCAAAACCGTTTGGCCATGAAAGCCGATCAGATCGATCTGCCCGCGGTCGAGGTTCTCGGCGCTGAGAAAGCTTTCCACCGCACGCACATGGCGGTCCGTGACCATGGCATCTGCGCGTGCCAAGGCGCCGGGTCTCGACTGCCTGTCGTCAAGTGAGGCTGCCGCTTCGATGGCTTGGCGCAACAGAACGCGATCTTCCTCGGCATAAGGGAAAAAACCGGTGCTCCCGAGCCGGACTGTCTCTTGCCCGTCCGTTTCAATCAACGCAACGTCAACGCCATCCATCGACGTGCCGCTCATAAGCCCTATCGCACGGGTAAGTGAAATGGTTATAACTCCGTCATTTTAAGGTGTCAGACGGCGTGGACCATGAGACAATCGCCATGGAGCTTTCTTACAGTTCCATGTCATTTCCATGACTGATCGAGCGCAATTCGCACTGCAAATTGTTGGCTAAACTGGCCTAAAATTCGGTATCATCCCCGCCCCAAAGAGATCTTGGACATGACTGGCAAAATCGGAATTGCCGAAAGGCTCGGCGAACGCGGCGTTCTTCTGCCCTCCCTGCTGAGCGAAGCCCTTCAAGCAAACGATCGCATAAAACTTCGTTTCAGCATGCTGCAGGAAGCAATGGCTCAGGCACGCAACCCGCGTGAACATCCTTCCACATTTGCGGCCGAACGCCAACAGGCAGGCCTCGTCGAGCCGCAGTTCGACACCCTCATTTCGGGCGCCCATGCGGCGGGCGCGAACAAGGCCGTGATTCCTGGAGCGGCCACGCTGCTCGCAGCTTTACGCACCGACCTTGCCGCCATGCTTGCACCCATCGAGACGGCCGAGCCCAATGATGCGAAGCTGTTTTCAAGCCGCTTGAACACATTAAGCAAAGCGGTGCCGGTGGCCCATGGGGATACGGTCAGCGCTGCCGAGATCGGGGCGATAACCTCGGCGCGCCGGGAAGCTGGCGACAGCCTGCATCTGCTGGTGATGGACATGCATAAGGCCGTCAACCGGATCACGGGCGCCACAGCACCCGAGACCATCGATGGTGCCAAGGCCCATTGCGTCACTGCGGAGGATCGCTCCCGCATCAAAGCCTTTATGCAAGGCCTCAATCGCACCAAAGCGCTTGCATTCGGGCATCCAGGTCTCGGAACAACGGCTGTTCGCACCGGCACATCCCTCACGATCCAAAACGATATTGGGACGACCGATGCGCATGTTCTCGTCGCGCATGTCGATGGCCAGACCGTGACCGTGACCTACACCGACGTGCATCGACCCCGGGCGAAATTTTTTATCGCTCTTTTCGCGGGCCAAGGCATCGAATTTGGACCGCTGACGGAGCATGATTCGCAAGGCCTCGGTACAGACGATGTGTTTTATCTGCTGACGGGGCGCTTTACGGGCAGCGATGAGGCATCACTGACGGAATTCCTAAAATTTCTCGGCTCCCGGATTGTATTTCTCATCGACTGGAACAAGGCCCGCAAAGCGTTGCAGAT
This sequence comes from Beijerinckiaceae bacterium, assembly GCA_004564215.1. Lineage (NCBI taxonomy): Bacteria > Pseudomonadati > Pseudomonadota > Alphaproteobacteria > Hyphomicrobiales > Beijerinckiaceae > Beijerinckiaceae bacterium. The sequence continues at coordinate 835,754 of CP024846.1, forward strand.
CTTTACCGGAAAAGACGCAGCGGTGGATCTGCTTACTTTTGCCGCCGTAAACGATCTCGGCCACCGGGCCTTCCTCGAACTCGGGGGTACCGATCTTGTCTTCGAAGCCATCCGGCGCGTGGCGGAAGGTCGAATTCCCTATGGCGCGCGTCTCGATGACGTCCTTGGGCACGAAGCGACGCAAGATTTCCTTCGCAACGTGCTGCGGCAGACCAGCGTCGGCCTTGCGGCTGGCCGGTCGGGCCGTCTTATCCGCGATGAAATCCAGGCCGATCTTTCCCAAAGATTTGAGACCGCCGAAGCCACTCTTCTCATGCTGATCGTGCGGCATCTCGGTCTTTCCCGGATGCTGGCCGGCTGGCTCAATGAAACATTGTCGAACGGCGGCATCGCTCGCGCCGTGGACCGCGAACATCTTGCGGCCTGCGCGACGAAACTTGAGAAAAAGGCCGATCACCTGACCCTTTCCGCTCGCGAGATCGCGGTCCGGTTGAGCGACAACGGCAACCTGCTTCGTCTCATCGACGCGGTGGAAAACACCATGGACACGTTGGACGAATGCGCCTTCTTCATCAGCCTCGCACCGGAAACCGAAGGCGCAGACGCGGTTGCCCCGCCTCTTTCAAATCTCGCCCGGCTTACGCTCGAAGCCGTCAGTCATCTGGTGCGCGCCATGGAAGCCGCGGTGCAATTGCCATTGGGGCGGCGCGTCGACGCCATGGATTCCTTGCAATCCATAGATGCCGTTCTTGACGCGGAGCATCGCGCCGATGCGGCCGAACGTGACGCGATGCGGGCCTGCGTCGGCGCGGCCTGCCTTGACGCGCGGGGCCTCGTGCTTGGGCTTGAAGTCGCGCGAACACTTGAAACCGCGACAGATCATTTGGCCCATGCGGCACTGTCTCTCCGCGATCGCGTTTTGGAGGAATTATCTGCATGATTCATCTCAACTTCGAACCTCTCTTCATTGGTCCCGGCGGGACCGGGGTCGAGGTCACCGCGGGAGCCGCGGGTTCGAAGGCCGCCATGCTTTGGCGCATGCACCAGCTTGGCCTCGAAGTGCCACCGGCCTTCGTCATGCCCACGGCACTCTGTGCGCCGGCGAACGGCGGCGCGAAATCCGCGCTTGAGGCCATCGACCGGGGATTGCGAAAGGGAATTGCCTATCTAGAGGAGGTCACGGGCCGTCGCTTCGGCGATTCCCGTCGGCCTCTCCTCGTTTCGGTACGGTCCGGTGCCGAACGATCGATGCCGGGAATGCTCGAAACGGTTCTCGATGTGGGGCTCAATGATGAAACGGTTCGCGGGCTGATCCGGTTCTCCGGAAATCCTCGGTTGGCCTGGGACAGCTATCGGCGTTTCATCCAGAGCTATTCGGAAGTCGTCGGGCAGATCGTGCTGCCGGAATTGGACGAGCGCCTCCTCGAAATGATGCGGGCGGAGGATGCAGCCACCGAAGCGGAGCTCGATTGTGAGGCGTTGGAGCGCCTCACCAAGGATTTTCAGGAAATGGCCGCGCGGGGAAGCGGCCACGCCATCCCACATGATCCGGTCGCGCAATTGGCCGCCGCCACCCGCGCCGTCTACCTTTCCTGGGAAAGCGCAAAAGCCCGAGACTACCGGCGGCTGAACGCGTTGGAAGGGTTAAAGGGGACCGCCGTAACGGTTCAAGCCATGGTGTTTGGCAATGCCGGCGGCCAGTCCGGCGCAGGCGTTGCTTTTTCGCGCAATCCCTCCACGGGCGCCAAAGAACTTTACGTCGATTTTCTGTTCGATGCGCAAGGCGAAGATGTCGTATCGGGGCGCCGGACGCCAGGCGATGCGGAACTCCTCAAGACACGTTTGCCGGCCATCGCAACGGAACTGGCCGCGGCGACGAGCAAACTCGAAGAGGGTTTGGAGGACATCCAGGATATCGAATTCACGGTCGAGGAAGGCAAACTCTATTTTTTGCAGACCCGTCCCGCGAAGCGTTCCCCCCTTGCGGCGATCCGGATCGCCGTCGATCTCGTCCGGGAAGGTTTGATCGACCCCAAGACAGCCTTGGCCCGAATCGCCGGGATTGATCTCAGCCGGATCGGCAAGCTTCGATTCAATGGCGATGCGCAGGTAATCGCGACGGCGATTTCCGCTTCGCCCGGCGTGGCGAGCGGACGCGTCGTGTTTCAAAGCGAACGGGCCAAAGAGTTTGCAAAGCGCGGTGACCCGATCATTCTCGTGCGGCCTGATGTATCGACCGACGATATTGCGGGTTTTGCCGTCGCGGCGGGAATCCTGACCGCCACCGGAGGGCGGACCGCTCATGCCGCGGTCGTCGCCCGGCAGATGGGGAAGATTTGTCTCGTCGGCTGCAAGACGCTTTGTGTGGACGCCGACCTCCGCCACGCTTCGCTCGGCGACAAAAAGATCGTCGAAGGCGATTGGATTTCTCTCGAAGGCACGACAGGAGAAATTTTTCTCGGACAGCGGGACATTATCGCGGAGCGTCCGGAGGCCGAATTGGCCGAGATCGAGGGGTGGAGTTCCGGCCGCTTGGAAGAGGAAAAACCTTCGCGTCCGGCCCCCGTGTCTTAGGCGCGTCCCCTTTAGTCCAGCCCCAGCTTGCGCGAGGACTCGGCTGACAATGGCGTCATTCTCTTTCGACGAGCGCGGCGAGTTTTGCAAGCGCCAGCCGCCAGCCAAGCTCGTTATCGGCAGCCGAAACGCCGGGAGGTAATCCGTCATGGACGGCGAGGAGATCGGTGCCGCCGCCATCTGCGTCGACGAGGGTGATGGTGATCGTCATCTCGCCGCGCAAAGCGGGATCCGTTGTCTCGAACTCGTCCACCTCGACCACCTGCTCGTTCGGCACCAGCTTCACGAAGCGGCCGTGATAGGTGTCGGTGTGCGCGCTCGTCTTGCCCGTCTCTGTCGGCGCGTCATAGGTGAGCGAAATCCGCAGCGAGCCGCCTTCACGGGCGTCGAACGCATGCACATGGCTGGTCATGCCGGTCGGCACCTTCCATGTTCCGACCGCATGCCGATCGAGCAGCGCACGATAGACGGCCGCGCGGGGCGCGTTGATATGACGACTGATTCGGGTTGAACGCATGCGACAACTCTAGCATGAGCGGCATAATGAACCATTCACAATCAACCGCTGACCGCAGCTGAGCCAGAAAACACCGCTGCCGGCGTCAAGTTTAATCGCGTTCGGCAGGGCTTCCGCTTTTGCTTAAGATCGCTGCTTAATAAAAATCTCTTCACTCAGCTCGAACCATTTAACGGCTGGCACCGTTTGGGTCGCTGAGAAGTGGCAATTACGTAAGCGTAATCTGGAGCCGACGGAACACCGCATTGGCGCCCCGCGCAAGCGCGGCGTTCCTGCCTCCAGGGTCATTAGATCACGATGATTTTGGATTGACTCAATCCAAAATCATGAACGTGATCGATTCCAAAAGTTTAGAGCGGGATGCGGGCGGAAAACCGGTTTCCACTTTTCCTCATCCCGCTCTAGGCGCAGGGCACGGAACTTTCTGAGCACTCGAGCGATGACAAAATAATCAGCTCTGCTCAGAAAGGGATACGCTTATGACGGTTCCCGATATTTTGGCCAGCCTTTTCCCCGGTTGGACACCGCAAGAGATCATGAGAAGCATCGATGCGGGATTCACTGGCATCGTTCTTTATGGCGTGGCTGTGTTTCGCGCATTAATGTAAGCGATTGGCCGTACGGCTCGTCATCCGGCGGTGCCGTACGGTAGACAAAAAAGAGATCATAAGCGCTTTAAGGCTGTCCTCCCTGATCGCGGCCACAGCATCCTCCGGCGTAAACCAATTCGTCTTTCGCTGGTGGGATTCGGGCCAAGTCTTATCCTGTCGCCTCACGAGCATGGGGAAGACCTTTACCTCGCATGGAATAATAATTCCGTTTTCGTCCTGGCTTTTTTCGTATGAAAAAACTCCAATGGCGCGCGCTTTGATAGAGCCCCGCACGCCAGCTTCCTCATACGCCTCGCGCGCAGCCGCCTTCGCGGGCTTCAACCCTTTAATCGGCCAGCCTTTGGGAATCATCCAACGCTTCGTCCTACGGGTTGTGACAAGCAGGATCTCAAGCGCGCCTTCTTTCGTGACGCGATAGGGTAGCGCGCCAAATTGGAGGCGGACGGCATGTTTGTTGTTGGAGGTATTTTTAATACGAGAAATCGGTCTATATTCCGGTTCTGAATGTTTCCCCTGCAAATTAATAACAAGGGACCTGATATTTCCACCTACAGCCATATTGGTAAAGTCGAATGATGAGCTGACTTGAACCACGGTTTCGTCCCTGCAATTATGGGGATGCCGGGAGGAAATGTCTCGCTTCAGTGCAGCCGAGGGAGATTTCCCGCGTCTTGATCTTCGGACGGGCCCGTGGGGCGCGGCGCGGGCGCGGCCATTGCATTGGCGCACGCTTGCCCCTAAATCTCGCGGTCCGTAAGTCCTGGCCGCCGCAGCGCTTCTTCGCTGTAACGGCAAGAGCCTATTGCCCATGAAAGTTTCCTTGTGACCGACGATTTTTGCCCCACGTCAGACTTTCTCAGCGTCTTGATCGCGCGTGGTTTTTTGCACCAGTGCTCCGACCTTGCCGGGCTCGATCAGAAAGCCAAGAGCGGCGAACTTGTCGGCTATATTGGATTTGACTGCACGGCACCCTCGCTCCACGCCGGCTCGCTGGTCCAGATCATGCTCCTGCGCTGGCTGCAAAAGACCGGCGGCAAGCCCATCGCGCTGATGGGCGGCGGCACAACGCGCGTCGGCGATCCCTCCGGCAAGGACGAAAGCCGAAAACTCCTTCCGATCGAAACCATCGCCGCCAACAAGGAGGGGATCAAGCGTGTCTTTGCGAAATTTCTCGACTTCGGCGATTCGAAGCATGACGCGATCATGCCGGACAATGAAGAGTGGCTGGCATCTCTCAATTACATAGACTTCCTGCGCGACGCGGGGCGGCATTTTTCGGTCAATCGCATGCTGGCGATGGATTCGGTCAAACTCAGGCTCGAACGCGACCAGGAATTATCGTTTCTCGAATTCAACTATATGTGCCTCCAGGCCTATGATTTCGTCGAGCTCTACAAGCGCCATGGATGCATCCTGCAGATGGGGGGCTCGGATCAATGGGGCAACATCATCACCGGGATCGATCTCGGACGCCGTATGGGCACCGGCCAGCTCTATGCCCTGACTTCGCCCCTGCTCACGACTGCGTCCGGCGTAAAAATGGGCAAGACAGCACAAGGCGCTGTTTGGCTCGATGAAAGCCTTCTGCCGGTGTTCGAATATTGGCAATATTGGCGCAATTGCGAAGATGGGGATATTGGGCGGTTTCTCAAACTCTTCACGGAGTTGCCATTGAGCGAAATCGCCCGGCTCGAAGCTCTGGGCGGCGCCGAGATCAACGAGGCCAAGAAAATATTAGCCACCGAGGCAACCGCCATGGTGCATGGACGCGGGGCGGCGCTGCAAGCGGCAGAGACGGCGCGGCAGACCTTTGAAGAAGGCACGCTGGCGGAAAGCCTGCCTTCCGTGGAAATCGCGCGCGACGAGATCGACGCGGGGCTTGGCGTGCTGGCTGCTTTCGTCAAAGCCGGGCTGGTTACATCGACCGGCGAGGCAAGGCGTCAGATCAAGGGCGGCGCCATTAAGGTGAACGATAAACCCATCACCGACGAACGTGCCATGATCGGACCGGGAGACCTGTCGGGAGACGTCGTCAAACTCTCGCTCGGCAAAAAGCGGCATGTTCTGCTGAAGATCGCCAAAACCTCTTAGCGCATCGGCCGCATCGGATTGCTGTCGACGACCCCGAAAATCTGTCGAAAAATTCCCGGCGCAATCGCGGACAGGGGATTGATGCTGAGCGTCGGGGCGCTGGCCAAACCGGTGATCCGGTAGTTGACGCCGATCAAGCCTTCATCCGTTCCGCCGGCAAGAAGAAGCCCGAAGACCGGTATTTTGGCAAAAAGATTATTAAAGGCATAGACAGGCACAAACGTCCCTTTCATGTCGACCCGGTCGTGCACGAAATCCAGGGCACCTTCGACCGTCAGCCCGATCGATTCCCCATGCATCGTGCCTTCGCTCAGATCGAGACGGCTTCCATCCCGATGGAAACGTACCTGCAATTTATTGAAGGCCATGGCGTCGGCGTCGATCTTTTGCGCCCGGCCCGCGGTATCCAGCGGCGGCGCGCCCTCCATGACCAGCCGGCGCAACGCAGGCTCGTCGCGTAAAACAAAATTGTCGATCACGAGCAAGCCAGCGAGCACATCAGACCCAAGTCGCATGCCGACGGTCAGCCGTCCATGCTCCATATGCTTGTAGAGGTCGAGGAAAGACAACAGCGAACCGGCGTCCTCACTAACGAGATTAAGCTGCGGGGACGCACCGCCTTCGGTCAGATTGCACGAAATCGGTGCCTGGCCGAAGGTTCCCGAAACGGTGAACTGCTTGATCTGATCGCCGCGTTTTACGAAGATCAATTCCGTACCGGAAATGATCTTCTTGTTGTAGCCGCTCAGAATGGCGGCTTTGACATCATATTCGATCTCCCTGACCGGACCGACGTCCTTGCGATCGTCACTAGTGCTTCCAGCCGCACTGATGCTCGCCGCGACGTTGGTGCTTGCCGTGGCGCTACTGCTCGGGGGAGGCGAGAAAATCAACGATTTGAGGAATGGCCGCGCGTCAATCGTGGTCCCCTGCACGACGACTTTCACCGTTTCGCCAGCTCTTGTCGCCTCGATCTTGATGTCGTCGCCAGGGGAAAATTTCACCTGCGGAAACTTCGCCGCTTTAAAAGCGAGGCCAGCTCCAAGCTCGACACTGCCATGGGCTTGAATCGTGCCGGACTCGACATTGATTTGGTCAAGCAGAGTTCCGTCATCATTGACAGAAAGCGACAGACCGATCTTTCCGGGCCGCCCGGCTGGTTTTGAGAGGCCGGCAACCTCGATGGCTGTTTTGTTCAGATCGAGCTCAATCCGCGCTTTCGGCTTTTCATCGCCTCCAATGGGCGCGGTCAGTTTTGCGCCAATCGGCCCAGTGATGCCGGCCGCGCCAAAACCATGTTTCGCCCGCATCGCATCGTCCAAGGTCAAACTAATGGAAGCCTCGGCCGGCTTTCCGGTAAGTTTGGTCATTTCGATCACGGCCGGAGCGTCGAATATACGGCCTTGCCCGCTTGCCTTGAGGCCTGAAGGATCGACGCTAACGTTGAGGGTCGCGTCCTCGAGCTTTTCGGTTCCGATCAGCTTGTCGGCGGTAAAATTGGTAACCGCTGCATTGATCTTGAGGACCGTGTCCGCCGGCCCCGTATCTGGCCCGAGCTTCACATCGATTTCAAGATTGCCTTCGGTCTGTCCCGAGAGGGTCGACGAATCGAGCGGCAGGCTGGCAAAGGGCTTCAGCGCATCATAGGAGAGAAGCTCGCCAATCGCCTCGACGCTGCCCGTCACCTTCGCTGCCATCACGGCCGGTGCGGGTTTCAAGGCGGTATCTGGAACCTGAAAACTACCCTCGGTGAGGTTCAGAATGTGGTCGTGACCGGCATCGATCTCGGCATTCGCGACCTGGAAAACCGCAGTGCGGCCGGTAATATGGCCGGCGCCGTTGATGCCGCGCAGCGGGGGCACGCCGGGCAAGAACTCAAGGCTCGCATTGGCGATCGTGAAATCAACCAAAGCCTTTTCGTCGGGCGCCGGAAGCTCCGCCCGCATCGCCTGCAGATCCACGGCGTCGAAATCAATCTGCATCGTCCCTGATTCGACAATTCCTTCGCTGGCGCGGGACATGAGATAGGATCGGACCGGCGCGGAGATAAAGGACGGCCAGAGCCGCATGATGACTTTGACCGGCGTCGGCGCAATCGACGCTCCAAGCCTGATGTGGGGCCCATTGATCCAATCAACTCCGCCGGCCATGGCAAAGCCGCATTCAGGACCACTGAATGAAAGCCGGTCGATGACGAGTTTTTTATCGGTCAGAAAGAGCCGCGCGCCCAACTCGCCGCGATCGATCACAACCGGCTTCTGTCCCGGCCGCTCGGCGCCAGATACATTGGGCTCCGCCGTCGAAAGCCCGATCAACCAAGGGTCTCCTTCGCGTTCGGGAAGCGCCACCGAACCTGAAACCGCGAAATGGGTCGTGTTCGCCAACAGCCGCGATCGATCGAGCACAATGCGCCGCGCCGACGCATCCCAATGAAATCGGCCATCGATCTTGTCGATCATCATGGGTTCATCGTTGATGTCGTCGAACCGCAGATAGCCAGACCCAAGCTCGAATTGGCCAACCGCTTCCGACAGCATGCCATCGGGACGCAAGCCGACGTTGAACCCGCCTGAGAGCGGCATGTCGAAATCAGCACCCAGCCCGCGCGTTCCGGTCGCCAGCAGGATTTCGTCGAGAGAGAGATTGGCAAACGAAAGCTTGAGCTCGCGCGCCGCCCCCGGAGCCCCATGGGCAACCCCCGAAACCGACCAGCGGCCGTTGGGTCCCTCCACGGAAAGTTTGAATGTGGTGGCACCGGATGTTTTGTCGAAACCGAGGTTGACCCCATTGAAGACCATGGTTTGGTCCGTGGTCTGGTCGTCGATGATGATCCGACCTCGGGTTATCCCGACGCGATCAATTGCGGCGACCGGACTTTCGGGATTGGTCAGCGTATCGATGACGAGCCGGATCGATCCAGCCATCTGCTTAACCAACAAGGCCCGTGGCTTTAGGCCAGCGGCGCCCGAGGCCAAAGTCCCAGACGTGTCCGGGGGCAGCACACTGCCGTTTTGGGCGAGCGCGTCGGCTAGCGGCGGCGTCAGGGGAACCGCTTCCTTGAAATTGGGCGAGACGGGCCAAGCCAGGGAACCGTCCGGCAACAAAGCCAAGTGCAGTTCGACATCAAAGATTTCGAGGCGCCGCGGCGTCACGCGGCCAACGAAGAGCGCGAAAGGATCGATCGAGACTTCGGCGCGAGGGGCCGTCAGAATCGTGCGGCCCGTGCGTTCCTTCAGCGATAATTTATCCATGCTCAGGGCCGGCGCATAACCGTTCCTGACAATCGCCGTCTCCCCCAGACTGAATTCGTAGCCACGGCCGAAACGCTCGTCGAGAGCCTTGGCGATTTGCGGCCCGAGGCCGCTGATGGTGAGGGGTCCGAAGGCTAGGCGCGCGATGAGAATACCGCCTATGACGACCGCCACCAACGTCAACCCGAAAGCGACCCGGCAGGTGTTCCAAGCGAACTTCGTAGCGCCACGGCGTCGGCTCGCCATTTGCTTGATGTCAGCCACGACGCTCACCGCCTGCCTGAACCAGCGGACCACCTTACCCAGCCACATGCTGAACTGGGCCGGAGTCTTTTGAACATGTCCGACCAACCGCCAGAGGCCTTTCAAGAGCAAGCTAAAAACTGGAGACTTTTGATTTCTACGCCTATACGAACTTTGTCGAATTGCCGCGCGGTGCAAAGGGACGAAAGCTTGGATTTTACCGTTTGCAAATCAATCTGACGAAAGGAAAGCCCCATGCCTAAAAACCCGTCAACAAATCAGGCTGCCAAACTGGGCGACAACTTAGGCAAGAAATTGTCTCCTGGCGATAAAGCGCCGGATTTCGACCTGCCGGACGATACTGGGGGAACGATCTCGCTCGCAAGCTTTGCCGACAAGAACCTCGTTCTCTATTTTTACCCGAAAGACGATACTTCCGGTTGTACCCAGGAGGCGATCGACCTTAACGGGTTGCGGTCGGACTTCAAAAAGGCCGGCGCGGCAATCCTTGGCGTATCGCCAGATTCGGTCGCGAGCCATGTGAAGTTCAAGACGAAGCACAAGCTTGAGATTGCGCTCGCCTCCGACGAGATGAAGAAAATGCTCAGCGCCTACGGTGTCTGGGTGGAAAAAAGCATGTATGGACGAAAATACATGGGCGTGGAGCGCACGACCTTCCTTATTCGCAAGGATCGCAAAATCGCGGCGGTTTGGAACAAGGTCAAGGTCGCGGGACATGCGGCGGCGGTCCTTGCCGCGGTCAAGGCTTTGGCCTGACCATTCGCAAGCTTGATCTCTACTGGAAAACTCGCAAGGCTTTTACGACTTTATGAAAGCAATCTATGTTTTAATAAAAGTATATATTTATGCAACAAACTTCTATTGGCTAACGACTGATCATAATGGAATATGTTTCGGAGTTGAAGGGAGGGGCTATAGCTAGAACAAACCAAATACCTATTCCGAACATGGCGCCTGCTTCGCCAAACTGGCGCCGCGCGGCGCAGGTCCCGCTTGGAATACGGTTTGATCCCCGTCCGCCATAGCCGCCCTGGACCGTATACTCTACAATAAGCCCAGTATTAATTCAGCAAATACTTGTTTACCTCTGAAATCAGAGAGCAACAAAATTTTTCTCGCGGGCTTGCGGAACGCAGCGGGAACGGATAATGTACGTTCACTATTTGTGCAAGGTCAGCTATTAATTTTGCGCATGGTTGAGGGGCCAAACCAATGTTGACAAAAAAGCAGAGCGAATTGCTGCGCTTCATCCACGAGCGTTTGAAGGAAACCGGAGTTCCCCCGTCCTTCGACGAGATGAAGGACGCGTTGGATCTGCGATCCAAATCAGGCATCCACCGCCTCATCATCGCGCTTGAGGAACGCGGCTTCATCCGTCGCCTGCCCAATCGCGCCCGCGCGCTTGAGGTTCTTCGGTTACCGGATTCCTCGACCCCTGCCGAAGGTGGCCGAAGCAAGCGATTCGCCCCAAGCGTCATCGAGGGCAATCTCGGCCGTGTGCGAAGCCTGGCATCGAATGCTGCGGACGAAGAATTGGAGCGCTTCACTGTTTCGATTCCGGTGATGGGCCGTATTGCTGCCGGCACGCCGATCACAGCTTTGCAGAACCGCAGCCACACCATCAGCTTGCCGCCGGACATGTTGCCCCCAGGGGAATATTACGCGCTCGAAGTCCGCGGCGATTCGATGATCGAGGCCGGCATATTCGACAATGATACGGTCGTCATTCGAAAGCAGGATACGGCGGAAACGGGGGACATCGTCGTTGCTTTGATCGATGACGAGGAAGCGACCCTGAAACGGCTGCGTCGCCGTGGCGCCTCGATTGCGCTCGAAGCCGCCAATCCCGCCTATGAGACGCGTATTTTCGGACCCGATCGCGTCCGCATTCAGGGCAAGCTTGTGAACCTCGTGCGCAAATATTGAAGCGACGACGCATTAGCCTTCGCTGTCGGCGAAATCCAATTGCGATCAAGAAATCCTTATTCCAACGGCGAAGCATCCCCACCAAGGCTCTCGATCGAATCGTCAGGATCAGCCGCTTGACCAAGCGCGCGCGGGCCTTGGTCTTTAGGCGCAAACGTCGGCGCCCCGGTTCGACTCCAGCCACGTTTTGGCGCCGGCGACCAAGGCCGGTCTTCATCCGCCGCGCGGGCACTCCGCACCTGCATGCCATGCTCGCCAATGTCGATGGTGACCGCGCCAGTTTGTCTTAGCTTATCGCGATCGATGATGAGACCCGCGGCGCAGCCGGAGGGCGCGAAAAGCGGAGTGACGATAATCGCCGCGCGCGCGCAATCCTCGGCAAAGGCCGGCGTCTCCATAACAAGCGCGATCGCCCGCCCATCGGCAAGATGGCCCACACAGCCTAGTTTATCGCAAGCCGATTTGGTCAAGGCATCGCCGGCAGGGCGCCCATCGGCGTCAGCACGCAGCCATTGTTCGGTTGCAAACGCATTGCGACCGCGCCCCATCACAGAAAGCCGTCCGTCTGTCGCGCGAAACGCCACCGCGTCTCCATTGGGTGAAACGGCAATATCGAAAGCCGGGCCAGCAGCCGCGCCAATCAGCCCGATCAGGGCCAGCGGAATTGCCGTCGCGCGGAATATTGCAGTCCGCCACAGAACCGAAGACAGCACGGCGAGGCTCAGAAAAACAATTGCCCAAGGCGCAAAGGCCGGCAGATGGATCGTCGCGCCGGGCCAGCTGCCGACGGTTCGCGCCGCCCACATCACAGCGTCAATGCCAAGGCCGACATAGCGCCAGATCCAGGCATCGAGACCCAGAGGATAAAGCACGGCACCGATCAGTGCACCCGGCACGGCAAAAATCTCGATCAAAGCGAGCGTCAACGGATTGCCAATCAGCACATAGGGACTGAGTTCATGAAAATTATAAGCCATGAAGGAGGCTGTGGCCGACGTCGCGCAAAACGTCGCAAATAGCAGGCCGAGCGGGCCGTGGTGCAAATGCTGCTGTATAAATTCCAGGGCTATTCGCTTGCGCTCGCCCTCCACGGGACGCGAAGCCTGCCGCATGGGCGGCGCGCGGCGGCGTTCGTTGGCCGCCATGCGCGCTTCGTAAACCGCGATCAGGGCGGCCACTGCGGCGAACGACAGCTGAAAGCTCGCCCCCATGATCGCTTCCGGCTCGACCAAGATGACCAAGGCCGCGGCCATCGCGAGATTGCGCATTGTCAATGCTTGCCGGTCCATCAGGACCGAACCCAGCATGATGAGGGTCATAAACAAAGCACGTTCGGTGCCGACACGCGATCCGGTCGCGATATCATAAAAGATCGCGCCAATGATCGCGAACACGGCGGCCCATTTCTTGATCGGGTAACGCAAGGCGAGAGTTTGGTTCAAGGCCAAGACTCGACGCAAACCGATGAAGAAGATTCCGGCCACCAGCGTCATCTGGACACCGGAAATCGTAATAATATGAAATATCCCAGCCTCGCGGATCACCTCCTTGGCTTCGTCCGACAAGAGATCGCGCTTGCCGGTCACCATCGCCGCCGCGATTGCGCCGGAGTCGCCACCAACGATCGCATCAATGCGGCGCGCAAGGGCATTGCGGCCGCGGTCGATCGCCATCATTGCCGCGGCCAAGAGGTCGGGGGGATGGAGAACTGGCACGACTTCGATCCGCCCCAGCACGTTACCGACCGCGCCAATCCGCGCGAACCACGCATCCCTGGCGAAATCATAGCCTCCCGGGAGGCTGGGGCGCGCCGGAGGCAACAGCCGCGCCTTGAGTTTGACATGGGCTCCGGCTTCCAAAGGTGGCGCGCGGCGCGTTGAAAGACGCACACGAAAAGGGGTCTGTTCAGCGGAAAGCCCATCGGCGGATTGAAGCCTCAGGATGAAGCGCGCACCGGTGCGACGAAAATTCATTTCCTCGATAAAGCCTTCGAGCGTGGCAATTCTCACCCTGTCGAGAACTGGGGCCGCAATCCGCGCGGCCCGCAAGGAGGCCGACAGCTCGCCCGCAAAAACCGCGCAGAAACCGCAAAGCACGAAAAACGCGACGCGGTTTCCGCGCGCCAGGAACGCCAATATTCCCAATAAAATGGTCGAAGGCGCAATAAACCACAGGGATGGTTCTCGGTCGGCACAAAGATAAAGGACGACGCCCGTTCCGGCGGCAACCGGCAGCCAGAGAAACGGCCGCCGAAGCGCGGCTTCCGTTTCGAAGGAACGCATAAACAGAGCCCGAATGCCGAAAAAATGCGCGCCAACTCGGCTGCCAAAGCCGCCCACCTTGGCAAAGTTGCTATTGCCTATCGCCGTCTGAGAGGTGCCAGCCATACGCCCAGTTTAAGACGCTTTCAGCATTTATGGAATTACGAAAGCATTCAATTATCACTCTGTCGCGAGGCCTCCTGCCTTAAAATTCCGCCAGAGACGGGTTTTCAGGCGGCGCCCTAGTTAAATCCAGGCGCAAAGGCCAGTTTCGTTTCGGATTTTTCGTGTTAAACGAGCGGGCGCGGCGATCAGGCCGTCTGCGCCCACCCCGCCCGAACTTCCATAAATCTTTCGAGCCGCAGGACTCATCCCATGCCCGACGCGGTCATCACCCGTTTCGCACCCTCCCCGACCGGATTTCTGCATATCGGCGGCGCACGCACAGCACTCTTCAATTGGCTCTATGCGCGCCACGCCGGCGGCAAAATGCTGCTGCGCGTCGAGGATACTGACCGCGAGCGCTCAACCGCCGCGGCGATAGCCGCCATTCTGGATGGGCTTTCCTGGCTTGGCCTCAATTGGGACGGCGATGTCATTCATCAATTCCAACACGCCGCGCGCCACCGCGAAATCGCGGAAAGCATGCTCGCGTCCGGCAATGCCTATCATTGCTACGCAACACCCCAGGAACTCGACGAGATGCGGGAGAAGGCCCGCGCCGAGGGGCGGCCACCGCGCTATGACGGGCGCTGGCGGGAGCGATCCGCCGCGGAAGCACCGGCCGGCGTGAAGCCCGTCATCCGGCTCAAGGCACCGCAGGAGGGAGAAACCGTTCTCAATGATCAGGTCCAGGGCCGGGTCGCCTGGGCCAACAAAGATCTCGACGATCTTGTACTTCTGCGCTCGGACGGCACGCCAACCTATATGCTTGCGGTGGTCGTCGACGATCACGACATGGGCGTCACTCACATCATTCGGGGCGACGACCATCTCACCAATGCTGCGCGCCAGATGCAGATCTATCAGGCGCTCGGATGGCCGGTTCCGATCATGGCCCATATTCCGCTCATCCATGGCGCCGACGGAGCCAAATTGTCGAAGCGACATGGAGCGCTGGGCGTCGATGCCTATCGCGCCATGGGCTATCTGCCCGAGGCGCTTCGCAACTACCTCGTCCGGCTTGGCTGGAGCCAGGGTGACAAGGAGTTTTTCTCGACGCAGGAAATGATCGATGCGTTCGACCTCGCCCACGTCGGTCGCTCGGCCGCGCGGTTCGATTTCGCGAAGCTCGAAAGCATGAACGCCCATTACATCCGAGCCAGCCGCGATGAGGATCTCGTTGCCGCCATAGCGGCCAATTTCGGCCATCTGCCGAATGGCGCCGAGGCATACAAAAAATTCGATGCTTCGATGCGCGAAAAACTAACCGCTGCGATGCCAGGCCTCAAGGAGCGCGCCAGAACTTTGGTCGAACTGCTGGACGGTGCCCATTATTTATTTGCCAACCGCCCGATCGTCCTCGACGCCAAAGCTGCCGAAATCCTTGAAGCCGGCGGACGGACGCATCTTGCGGGATTGGTCCCACGTTTTGCGGCGCTCCAGAACTGGACCGCCGCCGGCCTCGAAGCCGTGGTCCGCGACTATGCCGGAGAGACAGAGATCAAGCTTGGGCAGGCGGCGCAACCTTTGCGCGCCGCGCTTACGGGCCGTTCGACGTCGCCCGGAATTTTCGATGTACTGGAAGTGCTGGGCCGCGAGGAAAGCCTCGCCCGTCTGCGAGATCAGATTTTATGAAGCCGCGTCGGTTTACCTTCGGGACGGCGGAAGAATGTTCCCAATGGTCATGTTCTTGCATTCTCGCTATCGAGTTGACGCAATCATGGTGTTCCAAAGCCGTGCGGAAAGCCGATTTTCCCGCGCTTGAAAGGGCGCCGCGCATAAGCTAGTGTTTTTGCACCGCATCATTCTTGTTTGCAAGAGAGCCTGGCGGTTCGGCGCGTGAGGCTCAACTCAAAAATCGTCAAGGAAGGCAGCCTCTATGAGCGCGACAACCGCTTCGTTCAGTTTCGGTGAAAACGCCGTCAAAATGCCCATCAAGGCCGGATCGATCGGCCCGTCGGTTGTCGATATCGGTAAGCTTTATGCCGAGACCGGGATGTTTACCTATGATCCCGGCTTCACTTCGACGGCGAGCTGCGAATCCGAAATCACTTATATCGACGGTGACAAAGGCATTTTGCTTTATCGCGGCTATCCGATCGACCAGCTCGCCGAGCACGGCGATTTTCTCGAAACCTGTTATCTGTTGCTCTATGGGCAATTGCCGACGGTGACCCAGAAAAAGGATTTCGACTACCGAGTCACGCGCCATACGATGATACACGAGCAGATGGCGAGGTTCTTTCAAGGCTTTCGCCGCGACGCTCATCCGATGGCCGTCATGGTCGCATGCGTCGGAGCTCTATCGGCATTCTATCATGATTCGACCGATATTTCGGATCCGAGGCAGCGCATGATCGCGTCGATGCGGCTGATCGGCAAGATGCCGACGATCGCGGCCATGGTTTACAAATATGCGCTTGGCCAACCCTTCGTTTACCCAAAGAACGAGCTTGAGTATTCCGAGAATTTCATGCGGATGTGCTTTGCAATTCCGTGTGAGGAGTACAAGATCAATCCGGTGTTTGCCCGCGCGCTCGACCGAATTTTCATTCTTCATGCCGATCATGAGCAGAACGCCTCGACATCGACGGTCAGGCTTGCCGGTTCCTCCGGCGCAAATCCGTTTGCCTGCATCGCTGCGGGGGTCGCTTGCTTGTGGGGACCGGCGCATGGCGGCGCCAATGAAGCGGCGCTGAAAATGCTGATGGAAATCGGTAAGGTCGAAAATATCCCAAAGTTCATTGCCCGCGCCAAGGACAAGAACGATCCGTTCCGGCTCATGGGCTTTGGCCATCGCGTTTACAAAAACTACGACCCTCGCGCCAAGATCATGCAAAAGACCTGTCATGATGTCCTGAACGAACTCGGCATCAAGGACGATCCGCTGCTTGAAGTCGCTATGGAACTTGAAAGAATCGCGCTCAGCGACAGTTATTTCGTCGAGAAGAAGCTTTATCCGAATATCGATTTTTATTCCGGGATCACGCTGAAGGCGATGGGTTTCCCGGTCTCCATGTTCACAGTGCTGTTCGCTGTGGCGCGCACTTCCGGCTGGATCGCGCAATGGAAGGAAATGATCGAGGATCCAAGCCAGAAAATTGGCCGTCCGCGCCAGCTCTACATCGGGGCCCCGAGACGCGACTATGTCGCGATCGACAAGCGCCAGGCTTGAACCGGGCGCGAGAAGCCCTTCGCGGGGATTCGATCCATCTCTCGAATTGGATCGACCAATGGGTTTGACGATGGGTGACGCTTCTGGCGAGCGGGGTTTACAGCCTCGCCTTCCATCGCGGTCGGCCGCAGCCAAGACGGAGCCGATGGAGGCGATGTTGAGCCCGCGAAACGGGACGGTTGCATGCTGGCGAGGACGCTGCTAGCGAAAGCTGGGTGCACCTTTTTCAAAAGCCGGTTTAGCTCAGTTGGTAGAGCAACTGATTTGTAATCAGTAGGTCGCGGGTTCGACTCCTGCAACCGGCACCAGCCTTTTCACTGTCTAACTCGTTGACAATACACCGTATATCTGCGTGAACGCTTGGCGCAGGCTCCTTCATTTTAGCGAACAGATCGGGGCTATTTCGAACGCGCGCCATACGGAAGGGTTCACAACCGGAACAGAGACCGTCGCTATCTTTGCGGCGGGTCTGCTGCCGGAGAATTTGTGATGCCAGTGAGGGGCGTTCAGCAATGACTGTCCCTACCGTGACCTTCGTCGGGACCTGTAACCTGCCCATCAGGTTGCAGCTGGAGGTGGCGTCGGCTTGACCAACTCGCCGATATCCGGCTCGCCGCAGCGAGCCAACATGGCTTTGCGTACACTGTCGCGCAACCTCAGCAAAGACGCGAAATCAACGTCGGATGGGGTGACGGGACTGGCGATATCGACACTGATCGAGGTCCAGCGCGGAAACCATTGCTCGCTGCGGAGCATCGACCGAGTCCCGCGGATAACACCCGGCAGGACTGGCAGGTTTGCTTCGGCCGCCACCTTGAAAGCTCCCAGATAGAAGGCGGAAAGGCCAGCCCTTCGTGTAAACGTGCCTTCAGGAAAAAAAACCAGGATGCGCCCCTGACGCGCGGCGGCGGTTACGGTCTCGGCATCGGCAAGGCTGGTAGCCACATCAAAGCGCTCGACAAACAAGGTTCCCAACCGGCGCAAGAATGGACCGGCGAAAACCTGTCCGGCCAGTTCCTTCTTCGCGACGAAAGCGGGCTCGCCTGGCAATGCCGCGGCGAGGACAAGAGCGTCCATGTAGCTTGAATGGTTGAACACGAGAATCGCGTTGCGCGGCGGGATGCGATCGGTGCCGCTGATTGAAAGGGGAGCCCCTACGGCGGCGAGCGCAGTTCGAGCGATCGCTCGCAACGCGGCCCAGCGCCAGGCGAGCCGCGGCAGGGTCATGACGGCCAGCCATCCGAACAGAAAGCCGAAGGCCACCACGCTCCACCACCAGGCGGCGTAGAAAAACTCCGCCGAAAGGCGGCTTAGGCGCCGGAGCTGCGGGCCAAATCCCGCCAGCGACAGACGCAGGATCTGCCACCAAAACGCGCGTTGCGGCGCGCCAATGCGCCCTCGCTCATAGAGCTCCTTGGCTGCGCTTCGGCGAATCTTGCCACTCGAAGTCTTGGGCACCGTTCGCGCTGGGGCAAGGACGATCTCGTCGGGCGGCGCACCGGCGATGTCGGTCACGACCTCGTGCGCGCGGGTTTGCAGTGCCGCGCGAGCAGACGCGTCCGTTTCGCGCGTCTCGGCCAGGACGACGACCCGCTCCGTGCCGGAGGTGCGATCGGTAACTCCAAACACCGCGACGCCTCCCTTGCGGATGCCGGGAATCTCTGCGATGGCCTGCTCGATTTCTTGCGGATAGATGTGACGACCGGCGCGAATGATGATGTCCTTGATGCGGCCGGTGACGTAGACGTCGCCACCTGCCATGTAGGCGCGATCGCCGCTGTCAAGCCAGCCATTGCGAAAAACTTCGCGCGTTTTCGTCTCGTTGCGGAAATAGCCGGAGGTCGCCGAGGGGCCACGGAATTCGAGCCGCCCTTCTTGCCGCTCACCGACCTCGTGGTCGGCCTCGTCGACAATTCGAATTTCATGGCCCGGCAGAGGCTGGCCGCAGGCAACGATCTCAAGAGGTTTTAGGTCATCGGCTCTTGCCGCCTCCGCCACACCGCGGCTGCTGAGGGCCTCGCGGTCCACCCGATCGATGATAGGGGGACGGCCAAGCGGCGGAAAGGCTAGTCCCACGGCATTCTCGGCAAGGCCATAGACTGGCGCCATCGCCCCAGGCCGGAAACCATAACGTCCAAACCTCTCTATGAAACGCCGCAGCGTCTGAACGCTGACGGGCTCCGCCCCGTTCGCGATCATGCGGAGCCTGCTCAGGTCGAGGCCCTTGAGATCGGTGTCATTGATCTTGTTCAGGCAAAGTTCAAATCCGAAGTTAGGTGACGCGGAAAGGGTCGCACCAAACCGATGGATCGCCCAGAGCCAACTCTCGGGGCGAACGAGAAAACTTAGCGGAGACATCGCATAGAGCGGGGCCGCGAAATGGAGACATCCGAACCACGCGCCGATCAGCCCCATATCGTGGTAAAGCGGAAGCCAGCTGACGAAGACGTCGGCAGAGCTCGCCGCCATGACTTGCCCCATCGCCCGAATATTGGAAAGCAGGTTGGCATGGCTTAGCACCACCCCCTTGGGATCCCCAGTGCTGCCCGACGTATATTGGATGAGCGCGGTCGAACCCGCGTCGGTAACCAGCGGCAGTTGCACAGCGGGCGGTTCAGCGGCAAGGCTCGCAATGCTCTCCACCTTGCTCAAGGTTTCCACTTGACCTCGGAGTAGTCCGGCAAGCCGCAGCCCTTCGGGCATAGTTACGAGGATGCGGGCACCCGCGTTGCGCAAAATGCCAGCTTGGCGCCGTAGGTGATCCTCGAGTTGCGACATTCGCATCGGCGGGTAGATCGGTACCGGCACAGCACCGGCATAGAGGATGCCGAAAAACCCGCTAAAGAAGTCGAGGCTCGTCGGCAGCATCAAGGCGACACGATCCCCCGGTGCGATGTCACGTTGGATCAGTCCTGCCGCGACAAGGCGAGCCGTTTTCGCCAATTCCCCGTAGGTCATTGTACCTATCACCATGGAGTCGTCTTGAAGGACGGTCAGGTGGAGGCGATCGGGATGTCGCTCCGCATGCCAGTCGAGAACCTCGATTAGCGTCCGCGCCTCGGCGGCGGCGGGTACCAGAGGCAAGGACGGCGCGATGGCCGCTTCGCCATGGACAAGATCTCGGTACGGGCCTGCCTCCTGCAGCGCATGAAGGAGATCGCCAATGGTATCCACCTCTCCAATGGTCTGGATCGGCAGCCGCACTCGGAACGCGCGCTCGATCCGCAAAATCAGCTCGGTACGGCCGAGGCTGTCGATGCCGAGATCCCGCTCGAGCTGACTGGAAGATGAAACATCGACGAATCTACTGCGTCCTGGATGGAGCTCGCGGGCGAGTTCCTGCACAATTACGATCAGATCGGCTTCTGGCGATCCGTGATCCGCCACGATAGTGCCCGCGCTAAATTGTTTTTCCACGAGACAAAGCTAAGCGTTTCTAGGGAGACAGCGTTGATGCGGATCAAAGCTTTCGAGCATTGCCGTCATAGCGCGGGACCCTGCTTCGTGCACTGCGCAATCCTTCAATACATAGTATGCATTGCGATGACACGTCGATCCCGGTTCCGATCCCAAACCGATCAACAACGAGAGCTTTACTGTCGGCTACCGCAATTCGTGCCTTATCACTTTACCAATTGCATTCTTTGGAAGCTGGTCACGAAATTCGATGACTTTCGGCACTTTGTAGGCGGTGAGCATCTGGCGCAAATGCGCCATCAGCTCCTGTTCGGTAAGACGAGGATCGCGTTTCACCACGAACAGCTTGACGGCCTCGTCGCTGCGTGCGTCCGCGACACCCTTCGCCCCCGCTTCCAGAACTCCAGGATGAATAACCGCCGCATCCTCAACCTCGTTGGGAAAAACCTTGAAGCCCGACACAACAATAACATCCTTTTTGCGGTCAATAAATTTGATGAAGCCATCTTCACGCATGTAGCCCACATCGCCGGTAAAGAGCCATCCACCCGCCCTGATGACTTTGGCCGTCTCGTCTGGAGCATTCCAATAACCCTTCATAACCTGTGGCCCGCGGACGCAGATTTCCCCGATCTCGCCAATTGGTAATTCGTTCCCGCCATCGTCTCGAATACTCACATCGGTTGACGGAATCGGCACGCCAATCATCCCCGTATAATCCTCGATATCGAGGGGATTGACACAGACAACCGGCGACGCCTCCGTCAGACCATAGCCTTCGGTAATTGGAACGCCTGTGACCTCTTTCCACCGCTTTGCGACGGCCGCGTGCACAGCCGCACCGCCACCGACCGTCAGTTTCAAATCGGAAAAATCCACCTTTGCGAAATCGGGATGATTCATGAGTGCGTTAAAAAGCGTGTTCACGCCCGTCATCGCGGTAAACCTCGTCCGCCGCAGGAAAGCGACCAGAGCGGCAATATCGCGTGGATCCGTAATGAGCAGGTTATGACCACCAATGCTGATGAACGTCAGAAGGTTCGCCGTCAAAGAGAAGATATGAAAAAGCGGCAAGGGAGTAATGGCAATTTCAACACCCTCTTTGAGCTCCCTGCCGATCCAAGTTGCGGTCTGCACGACGTTCGCGACAAGATTTCCGTGCGAGAGCATTGCGCCTTTTGGAATCCCCGTCGTACCGCCGGTATACTGCAACAACGCGATATCATCTCGGACGATGTCCACTTTGATCAGCGAACTCGAACCACCCTCCACAAGGGCTCGTCGGAACGCAATTGCATGGTGAAACCTGCAGGGCCTCACTCTGTGGCCGATGTGCCTTGCGACAACATTAGTGAGCCACCGCCGCGGCGCGGGCAGTAGATCGCCGGGCGCCGTCGTGATCACGGCCTTCAGTTCTGTCGATCCTATGAATTCTGCGAGTTTGTAGGCAAAACTCTCAAGCACGACGACGGCCTGCGCGCCGGAATCCTTGATCTGACGCTGAAGTTCGTGGGGCGTGTAGAGCGGATTGATGTTGACGACGATAAGCCCCGCCCGGAGCACGCCGAAGAAGGCCACCGGATATTGCAGCAAATTCGGTAGCATCAAAGCAACGCGCGCGCCTTTCGGCAGCCGCAACACATTCTGCAAGTACGCGGCGAAATCCCGACTCTCACGTTCAAGATCGGCGAAGGTGAGTGTTCCCCCCAGATTAGATAATGCCGGTAAATTCGAGTAGCGCGAACAATTGAGCTCGAGCATTTCGTTCAAGGACGCGTACTTGTTGGTATCGATTTCAGCAGGGATACCCGGCTGATACGCAGATAGCCAAATCTTGGCAGTCACAATAGAACCTCGGGGGAGAGCCAGCGTGGCGTATATCGTCGCGCCGGACGTCGAGCAGAGCAAACACAAGATATGTCGACAATAGATCGACAGATCGCTTCATGCGACCCCCTGACGACTTGCATTCGCCTCGGCAGGCATGTCTCATAAAAATCTGGTCGGCTTTTCCGGTTCCGGCACGCCCCAGCATAATCGATCTGGAGCAAATCTTTGTCGACCAGATTCTGTCCATCCGATCGGGAAATGCGCCGCAGGCTTAGGTCACCTTGAATCGCGCTGCGAGGGACCGTTTGTGGTCGGATGCTGGCAGCCGAGCTTAGGAGGGGATGGGCGGAAAGAGCCAATAGTTACCATGTTGGTCTTTTTGGGGGCGCACGACGAATACCGAGCAGTTGGCGTGCCGTACAATTTTCTGGGCGTTGGACCCGACGAGGTAAGTGCCCATCGATGGACTATGCGAGCCAACGATAATGAGATCAGCTCCCCAATCCTCCGCTTCAGCAAGAACCTCGTGGTAGACTACTCCGGTCCGCGTCGTGTGCGAGAAACGCCCAGTTGGAACATTGGCTTTCTTGGCCATCTCTTGGAGTTGCGAATCGGCGGCATTTTCTCGTTCGGCGCTGATATTTGGCGGCAGGAATATTTGAAAGCTGTGCGGAATTTCGGGAAGAACATGAATCATTCTAACCGCGCCATCGGTCAATGCCGCGAATTGCGCAGCGAGAAAGACGGCGAACTCAGCCACAGTGGTTTCGGCGGTGTCGATTGGAACAAGGATCTTCCTGAACATTTGCCTCCCCTTCTTAACTCAACCTAACCGGTGCCCGACGGCTTGTCGGTTTAAGCAAACGCATCATTTTGCCGATTATTCGTTGATGCGGATCAGTTGGCATGGAAGGCGCCGTCGCAACGCTGTAATTGAATACTGGACTGTTAGGCTGTTTGAAGAGACATTGCGATCTGATCTAGACTGCCATTGCCTTTCCATCGAAGGGACCGCTTATTGGCCGCGATTGGCAATCGTCGCCCAACTTTCGATGCTGTGACAAAGCAGGATCGCCGGTTGCACAACGAGATCAAGTTGATTGTAAAATCTTGAAAGTCAACAGTCATTCCTCAGAGCCATTTGAAAAATGGGGCCATTGTCAAATCGGGTCCGGAGGATGCATGCTGGGGAATGCCGCACGTCCAGCCGCTCATTGTCGCACAGCTTCTTGTACTCCTAGCCTTAGCTAACGGGACCCCGGTCATCGCCAAAAAGATTCTCGGAACCATTCTCGCGCATCCTCTCGATGGCGGGATGACTCTGGCAGATGAACAGCCTTTATTTGGCCACTCCAAAACCATTCGCGGCGGCGTGCTCTCGATCGTCGTGACCACCTTGTGCGCGCCCTGGATTGGACTGGACTGGACCGTTGGCCTCGTCGTCGCGGCAACAGCGATGATGGGCGATCTATTTTCAAGCTTCACCAAGCGCCGGATGAATATGGCCCCCGGTAGCATGGCGCTGGGCCTGGATCAGATCCCGGAGTCCCTTCTGCCAGCTATCGCTTGTCGATGGGTTTTGCCCATCACGGTGCTGGATGTCGTTTTAGTGACCGCCCTTTTCTTCGTCGGCGAACTTGTCGTTTCTCGCGCTCTCTATGCGTTCAAAATCCGCGATCGGCCCTATTGAGGTCGAGCCGTGCCCAGCTGAACGGAGACAATGAAGCGTGATCTCCGGCGGGCAATTAAAACGGACGGGCACCACGGACGCGCCGGCGCCGACCGAAGTGTAGCCGGCCATATCTCCATATTTCCAGGCGCCTGAACCGAGAGACCTCGGCAAGGCGGCATCGAGGGTGATGGGGATACCGCCGGGGAGGCAGATCTGCCCGCCGTGTGTGTGCCCGCTCAACAGCAGATCGAATCCCGCATGCGCAGCCTGCCGGTAAATTTCCGGCGTGTGGGACAAAAGGATCGAGAACTCTTCGTGCGGAATCGCGTCGGCGGCTTTCTCGATATTGTCCACTCTGAAAAAGTGGGCATCGTCGATTCCCGCCAGATGAATCCGTTGGCCGCCGCGTTCGATGACAATACATTCATTGAGCAGCATTCGTATCCCCATTCCTTCCAAGTCGGGGACCATGCGGATCGTATCGTGGTTGCCCAAAACGCCGTACACAGGCCCTTTCAGGGCCTCGCGCAGTCGCGCCATCCCGGCAAGGGATAGATTGAACGGTCCAAAAGTCTTCCCCCGATAGTCGCCGGTAAGGACGCAGAGCTCGTATTCCAGGCTCGGCAAGAGGTCTAGGAGGCGGGTCATCGCCGGCTGGCTCATATCCGTATGCAGATCGCTCAGATGTAAGATCCTAAAGCCATCGAAGGCCTTTGGAAGACGGTGCGAGACAATTTCGTTCCGCCTCAGCCGAACCTTGGCGGCGTTCCGCCGCCCCCGCCAGTAAAGTCCCGACAGCCGAAGGACTCGCTCAATGAGTGCGTGCGAAAAGAGCAGGTTCTCGATATGAAAGAAGTTCAGCCCCTGCCCAAATACTTGCGCCTCATGATCCATTTCGATCCCGAGGCGCTGACGGGTATGCAGACGGCCGAGGCGCTTCTCAAGCTTCTCCTCAATATCGTCCGGATCGAGAAACCTTACCGCGGCGGCAGATGGATGCTTCATACTGGGTTTTTCAAGATAGGATTGGCAACATACTCTTATTAGCCTCTTAGCATCTTCGGACCAATGGATAAGATTGATCTGCCGCAAGGCCTTTTCGCCGGCGGCAGTTCAATATCAGCCTTAGAATCGAGAGGCGGGAGCCAGCGCTGCGGTGAGAAGAGAGGGACCAGACTTGACGAAGAGATCCATACGCGAACTCGATGGCGCGTTGCGCGCGGCCACGGATTGGATTGACGATCTTATGCAACGGCTTGGCTGGCAGGATCGCGACAAAGTCTATTCGGCTCTGATCGCCGCATTGCATGCGCTGCGCGATTGGCTGCCTCGCGACGAGGCCATCTATATCGGGGCATGTTTCCCGCCGTTGCTGCGTGGACTCTACTACGAGGGCTGGCATGCGGCCGGACAGGTGACGGCCAAAAGCCGCCGCGCATTCTTGGAGCGCATTCATGATGGCGTGCATCGCGAACCGGGTATCGACGCCGAGCAGGTCGCCAAGGCCGTGTTGGCTCTTCTCGCGGCGCGTTTGCCGCCAGCCGAGCTCGAGAATGCAAAAGCTGCCACGCCAGAAGAACTGCATGGACTTTGGCCTAGCTAAAGCACTGGAGATCGGTTGAGAATATGAGCGCCTCTGCTCAGTTAAAACCGGATGTGCGCCAGATCATCCGGGTCTTTGTCTGCGGTGACGTGATGACGGGGCGCGGCATTGATCAGATCTTGCCGCATCCGTGCGACCCCCGTCTGCATGAGGGTTGGATGCAATCGGCAAGCGGCTATGTCCGGCTAGCTGAGCAGATAAATGGAAGGATTCCGACGCGTGTGGCGCCTTCCTATATCTGGGGCGCGGCTCTGGAACAATTGACTCGAGCGCCGCCTGATGCCTGCGTGATCAACCTCGAAACCAGCATTACGCGCAGCGACGCCTACATTCCCAAGGGCATCAATTATAGAATGAGCCCCGAAAACGCAGAATGCCTGCGCGCAGCCGGCATCGATTGCTGCGTGCTCGGCAATAATCATGTGCTCGACTGGGAACGCGCCGGTCTGCTTGAGACCTTGGCCACTCTCGAGCAATTGCGGATCAAGAGCACCGGAGCTGGTCGCGACCTGGCCCAAGCGCGGGCGCCCGCCGTCCTGGAGATAGAAGGCAAAGGACGAGTGGTCGTCTTTTCCTTTGCTTCATCGACAAGCGGCGTCCCACGCAGTTGGGCGGCAATGCAAGGGGCTGCCGGCGTGAACCTCTTGCCGGACCTCAGCGATGACACTGCCGCAGAGATCGCCGGCCAAGTCGCGCACGTACGACAACCAGGCGATGTGATCATCGCGTCCATCCATTGGGGAGGGAATTGGGGATACGAGATTCCGGAGGAGCAACAACGCTTCGCGCATGCCCTCATCGATCGGGCCAATGTTTCTCTCATCTACGGCCATTCCTCGCATCACGCGAAAGCCATCGAAATATATAAGAACCGGCTCATCCTTTATGGGTGCGGCGACTTCTTGAACGACTACGAAGGCATCAGGGGCTACGAGGAATTTCGTGGCGATCTCGTCTTGATGTATTTTGCCAGTTTCCATTCCTTAACTGGACACCTGACCGATCTCGAATTGGTGCCCCTTCAGATCCGGCGCTTTCAGCTCGTCCCTGCATCCCCGGCAGATATTCATTGGATACAGCGGACACTTAGCCGCGAGAGCGAGCAGTTTGACGCGCGCATCAGCATCGGGCTGAAGACCGATGGGAGACTGGCCCTGTTCTGGCCTGAGACCATCGAGCGTTCAAGTTCCTACCCTGGCGATCGTCAACACGGCTGATGAGATTGCGCCTCTCAACTCCATCAAGCCATTTCTTGACAAAATGCCAACGAAAGAGACGCGCATCATTCAATGTCCCGGCGAAGTTGGCGTTGGCTTTCAACATCTTGCCATGCTTGCCGGCCATCAGACGCATGCTCGCATTTGGCCTGAAATTTTCGCTTGGCTGAAGGCGCGGTATTGAACTCGCGGCATTCAAGGCGTTGTTCGAGACCTCTGTGAGGTCGCAATGGTCCGCGATAACAGTCCCATGTTGGATCAGGCAGGCGATGGCAAATTGCCCGGACCGATGCCGGCTTTCGGACGCTCATCCGGGAGCGCCCGCCCTTCCGCGATAAAATACACGGTCTCTGCAATATTAGCCGCGTGATCGCCCATGCGCTCAATATTTTTGGCGCAAAACGACATGTGCAGGCAGAAGGCGATATTGCGTGGATTCTCCAACATATAGGTCAGAAGCTCCCGAAACAGCGAGCTGTTCATGGCATTGACTTCGACGTCCCTGCGCCATACGGCGAGCGCTTCGGCGGCATCACGCTGTGCATAGCTGTCGAGCACGCGACTCAGCTGGTCGATAACCAGCTTCATCATCCGGTCCAGCTGGAGCATGACCGCGTTCGGACGAAACTCATCGGCGAGCGTCGCTGCCTCGATCGCGATGTTCTCGGCGAGATCGCCAATCCGCTCGAGATCATTGGAGATGCGTAGGTCCCCGATGATCTCCCGCAAATCGACCGCCATCGGCTGCCGGCGTGCAAGGGTGACCACCGCTTTTTCTTCGATTTCACGCTGGAGCGCATCAATTTGATCGTCGACTGTGACGACACTCTTGGCTAGAGTAATATTGCAGTTGGCCAGAGCGTCGATTGCGTCAGCCATCTGCCTCTTTGCAAGAAGCCCCATGGCAGCGATCTTCTGGGCGAGTTCCTGCAAATCGGCATCGAAAGCCCTGACGGTGTGCTCGTACATGGTCACTCCCCTTGGATCTAGCTCCGCGACTGCAATGTCAATTACGAGCGTCTCACTGGAAGCATGACCTTCGCGCACTCTTTCATGCGCAAAATGATCAAATTGGCATGCCCACACTTGGCCCAAGCCTGGCCGCTACAAATCACCGCGTGGCAGGCCAAAGCAAAATATCGAGTCCATCGGTCCGCTTATTGATACACGTCAATACCTACGTTTGCCCATCGATCATTTTTGAGTGTTAGAAATAGTGCTGAGACAAGCCTAATATGGAATATGAGCAAATCCGAAAATATCCTGAGGATTATGTCGACGCTAATCTTCAGAATTACGACAAATATACCAAGGCGTTCTCATGGACCGAGGCGCGGGCGCTGCTCGATGGATTGCCACGAGGCGGCCTTAATATCGCGCATGAGGCTGTCGACCGGCACGTATTGGCCGGCCGCGGCGGCAAGCTCGCACTGCGCTGGATCGGCCGTGACAATCGCATCCAGGACTTCTCCTACGCGAACCTCCTGGCCGCGACTAATCGATTCGCCAATGTCCTGGCGCAGCGCGGCGTTGGAAAAGGTCAGCGGGTCTTCTCGCTGCTCGGCAGGACACCCGAGCTCTATATCGCTGCCCTTGGTACGCTCAAGAATGGGAGCGTCTTCTCACCGCTGTTCTCGGCATTCGGTCCTGAACCAATCATGGCGCGCATGACGATCGGTGACGCTAAGGCCCTCATTACCTCAGAGGCGCTTTACCGGCGCAAGATCGAGCCCTGGCGCCACGAACTTATGTGCCTTGAGCATGTCTTTTTGACCGATTGCTCAGATAATCCGCCCGCGGGCACAACCAATCTTACGGCTGCCATAGCGGCAGCATCGGACTCTTTTGAAACCGTATGGACGGGCCCAGAGGACATGGCCCTTCTGCATTTCACCAGCGGAACGACCGGAAAGCCGAAGGGGGCGGTCCATGTGCATGAAGCAGTCGTTGCCCATCACGTCACAGGTCGGCTCGCTCTCGACCTTCATCAAGATGACATCTTCTGGTGCACCGCCGACCCTGGTTGGGTGACGGGCACCTCCTACGGCATCATTTCTCCGTTCACGAATGGTGCAACGCTCGTCGTAGACCAAGCCGAATTCGATGCCGAACGGTGGTATCGAATCCTCCAGGACCAGAGGATCAACGTCTGGTACACTGCCCCAACTGCAATCCGCATGCTGATGAAGCTTGGCGCCGACATCGCGAAGGGGTTCGATCTGTCGAGCCTGCGTTTCATGGCCAGTGTCGGCGAGCCCCTCAACCCGGAGGCTGTCGTCTGGGGCGTTAAGGCGTTCGGGATGCCGTTTCACGACAATTGGTGGCAGACCGAGACCGGTGGCATCATGATCGCCAACTACCCATCGATGGACGTGAAGCCAGGGTCGATGGGCAGACCGCTGCCGGGAGTAACGGCTTCCGTCGTCGAGCGGAACGGAAGCGGAGAAATCCATGAGATCACAGAACCGATGGTCATGGGAGAACTCGCGCTACGCCCTGGCTGGCCGTCGATGATGCGCGCCTATCTCAATGAGGAAGAACGCTACCGCAAATGCTTCGCCGGCGGCTGGTATTTAACCGGGGATCTCGCGATGCGGGACACAGAGGGCTATTATTGGTTTGTTGGCCGCGCTGACGATGTCATTAAGAGCGCCGGCCATCTCATCGGCCCCTTCGAGGTGGAGAGCGCCCTCATGGAGCACAACGCAGTCGCCGAGGCCGGGGTGATCGGTCTTCCGGATGACATTGCTGGGGAGGTGGTGAAAGCCTTCATTGCCCTCAAGGATGGGATCGAAGCGACGGAACAATTGCGCAAGGAGTTGCTGGGCCACGCGCGCAAGCGCTTGGGTCCGGCGATCGCCCCAAAGGATATCGCTTTTCGTAAAAACCTGCCAAAGACGCGCAGCGGCAAAATCATGCGCCGGCTTTTGAAAGCACGCGAACTCGGCCTGCCGCTGGGCGATCTCTCAACGCTCGAAAGCGAGGAGCAATGAGCGACAAACCCCATTTGTCGCGGGCGCATGAACTGGATCTCTTGAAGCAGATGATCCGCATCCGTCAATTCGAGGATAAATGCGCCGAACTTTATACGCAGGAGAAGATCAGGGGCTTTCTTCATCTTTACGACGGCGAGGAGGCCGTCGCCGTCGGCGTAATCCCCGTGCTGGAGAAGCGTGATCGAATCGTTGCGACCTATCGCGAGCATGGCCATGCGCTCGTGCGCGGAGTGCCGATGAAAACCGCGCTTGCCGAAATGTATGGCAAGCGGGAGGGCTGCAGCGGCGGCCGTGGCGGCTCCATGCACCTGTTCGACCGGGAGAGTAATTTTTATGGCGGCAACGCCATTGTCGGTGGCGGGCTTCCGCTGGCAGTCGGCCTCGCGCTTGCCGACCACATGCGCGGCGAAAATTGCGTCACCGCTTGCTTCTTTGGCGAAGGTGCCGTCGCCGAGGGTGAGTTCCATGAAAGCCTCAATCTTGCGGCTCTTTGGGCACTGCCGGTCCTATTCATATGCGAGAACAATCTTTATGCTATGGGGACGGCGCTGGCCCTCTCCGAATCGGAGACAGACATTCACCTCAAGGCGGCAAGCTATCGGCTCGCATCAGAGACCGTCGACGGTATGGACGTAATCGCGGTCGAGGCCGCTGCGCGGCGGGCCGTCCAGGCGGTGCGTGAAACCGGCAAGCCCTATTTCCTCGAATGTCGGACCTATCGATTCCGCGCTCACTCGATGTTTGATGCGCAACTCTACCGGGACAAAGCCGAGGTCGAGGCTTGGCGGCGAAAAGGCCCTATCGTGCGATTTCACGGATGGCTCGAGGCAAACAAGATGATTCACCCGGAGGACATGACGCGCATCGAAGCCGAGGTCGCCGCCGAAATCTCCGAAGCCGTTGCTTTCGCCGAGGCAGGAACATGGGAACCGGTCGAGCGCCTCACCCGCTTCACCTATGCGGAAAGGGCAGCCTAACAGGCGGGCAATGGGCATCATGCCGAACAATGCGGGCCAAGCGGAACCCTTGGAACTTAGCTACCGGGAAGCTGTGCGCGCGGCGATCCGGGACGCGCTTATCCGCGATCAGCGTGTCTTCCTCATGGGTGAGGACGTTGGCCGCTACGGCGGTTGCTACGCGGTGAGCAAGGGGCTGCAGGCGGAGTTCGGACCAGAAAGGATCCGAGACACACCGCTGTCGGAATCGGGTTTCACAGGCGCCGGCATTGGCGCCGCCATAGCAGGCATGCGCCCGATCGTCGAATTGATGACGGTGAATTTCAGTCTGCTCGCGCTCGACCAGATTCTCAACACCGCGGCCAGCATTCGTCACATGTCGGGCGGCCAATTCGGTGTGCCGGTGGTGATCAGGATGGCGACCGGCGCCGGCCGTCAGTTGGCCGCTCAGCACTCGCATAGTCTCGAAGGGTGGTACGCTCATGTTCCCGGGATCAAGGTGCTCGCCCCGGCGACGCTCGAGGACGCGCGGGGGATGCTGTGGACGGCTCTTCAAGACCCGGACCCGGTGCTGATCTTCGAAAATATCATGCTCTACAACATGACCGGAAAGCTTGCGGCCGACGCTGGGCCGGTCGAAATCGAAAAGGCCGCGGTGCGCCGCCACGGGCGGGATATTTCTCTCATCACCTATGGCGGTTCGCTGTGGAAAACACTCGAAGCGGCAAGCCAGCTCGCCAAGGAAAATATCGAGGCGGAGGTCATCGATCTACGCAGCCTGCGGCCGCTCGACGATGCGACGATCGTGGCGTCGGTGAGCAAGACCCGGCGCGCCGTCATTGTTGATGAAGGATGGCGCAGCGGCAGCATTTCGGCGGAAATTTGCACGCGTATCGTCGAACAGGCTTTTTGGGAACTCGACGCGCCGCTCGGGCGCGTATGCAGCGAAGAGGTGCCGATCCCCTACCCGCATCACCTTGAGCAAGCCGCGCTTCCCCAGCCATCGAAAATCGTTGCGGCGGTGAAATCAGCGCTCGGGCGCGACAGGTGACCCCCGTGGTAGAGTTTCGCATGCCCTCGCTTGGCGCCGATATGGAAGCTGGAACACTCGTCGAGTGGTTGGTCAAGCCGGGCGATCGGGTCAAGCGCGGCGACGTCGTCGCCGTGGTGGAAACACAGAAAGGGGCGATCGAAATTGAAATCTTCGAGACCGGCGAGATTGAACAAATTCTGGTCGATCTCGGCGCCAAAGTGCCTGTCGGCACGCCGCTAGCGGAAATTCGAACGGACAAAGAAGAGGTGAAAGCCGGGATGGTCGCGAGGCCGGCACGAGAGGCCCTCGAGGTTGCAGCATCGGTCCCTATCACTGCTCCTCCTGGGGCGGTTCCGCCCGCCGCGCCAGTCCCGTTGCCACTTTCCGCCGGCCGCGTACAGGCCTCGCCTGCGGCGCGACAGTTTGCGCAAATACATGACGTCGATCTCGCCTCGATCACAGGTACCGGTCCTGCCGGGGCCATTGTCAGAGAGGATGTGGAGCGCAAGCATGCCGCCGTTGTGCGCCCCATCGAAAAGAAGCGCGCCCTAGGCCTCGACCTCGATGCGATGCGCGGAGCGATCGCAGCCGCCATGGCACGTTCGAAGCGTGAAATTCCCCATTATTATCTCGAGCACCAGGTCGACGTGACGCCTTGCGAGGCCTGGCTTGCGCGGACGAATGCCACGCGTCCGCCGGAAAGCCGGCTGCTCATGGGCGCAGTTGCGATGAAGGCCGTTGCTTTGGCGGCCCATCGCTTCCCCGCCTTTAATGGATTTTATCTTGACGAGAAGTTCGAACCATCTTCCGCCGTCCATGTAGGCATGGCGATCGCCATTCGCGGCGGAGGTTTGGCTGCGCCCGCGATTCACGATGCGAACCGGCTTTCGTGCGATGCCCTCATGGCGTCGATGCGCGATCTGGTGGCACGCATGCGGTCCGGCCGCATCCGCAGCTCCGAGATCGCTGATGCGACCATCACCGTCTCAAGTCTCGGCGAACGCGGAGTCGAGGCGCTCTACGGCATCATTTATCCGCCCCAAGTGGCAATCGTCGGGGTCGGCAAGGTTGTGGCACGGCCTTGGATCGTCGATGATGCAATCGTCCCACGTTCCATCGTGACCATAACGCTTTCGGGCGATCACAGGGTCAGCGATGGCCATGCTGGCGCATTGTTCTTGGCCGAAATCGGCAAGCTTCTGCAGGAGCCGGATCAATTATGAGCGATCTCGACATTGGCGCGGTGCTGCGGGAGGAGCTCGGAAACATTGCGCCGGAAATCGATATGAATTCGGTCGATCCGTCGGCGGACCTGCGCGAAGCACTCGACATCGATTCCATGGACTTCCTAAACTTTATTACCGCCATCCACCAACGTCTGGGGGTAAGCATTCCGGAGATCGATTATCCAAAGCTCATGACCCTCGACGGAGCCGTCAGCTACCTTAAGACGAAACTCCGGTGATATACGCGGGGTGTAACCCCGGTTTTTGGATCTACCTGTGAATTCTCATCTCTCGTAAATTCCAACAATGCCTGCCTCGGCGAGCACATATTTGCGCGCCTCGCGTTCGACCTCGCGGCAGGATGGTTCTTTGCGCAGCGGCAAATGATCCAGCGAGAGCGCAAGCAGCTGAAATTGATAGTGGTGAGGCCCGTGACGGTGTGGCTGGCACGGACCGCCATAACCTAACCGATTGAAATCATTGATTGCCTGCTTGAGCCCCTCCTTTTCGCAGTTTCGATCGAACCCTTGCGCGAGACCCATTCGGTTGGCCGGAATGTCGTAAAGAGCCCAATGATGAAAAGTGCCCGACGGAGCATCGGGATCATCGCAGAGAAGCACGAAGCTGCGGGTCTCTGTTGGCGCCCCGCCCCATTGAAACGGCGGGGATAGATCCTCTCCGTCACAGGTGTAGCGAGAGGGAATTGTCCCGCCATTAAAAAAGGCGCTCGAGCTGAGCTGCAAAGCAGCCTCCATCACATCGCATTGTAAGCATTCTGCACTTCCGTCGTTTGAATAGTTTGACACGGGTCAATCTCCACATGCAGATTGAGGTATATGAAGACCATAATATGCTTTCAGTCCCCTATATGTTTCAGCACGGCAATGGCAGCACGTTTCAATCGGAAATGGTCACGGTGATGAGCGTGAAAGAAGAGGGAGCAGGCGCGTCCGCATGCGACACAAAGAGGATCGCCGCGACCCATGCCCCAAAGCGCTCGTGAGCGTGCCAGGATGGGAACATTTTCCGCATGATGCCGACCTCGGCCTGTGCGGCTGGGGCGCGACCGTAGCGGAAGCGTTCGAACAAGCCGGGCACGCGCTGACGGCGGCAATAACCGATGCAGCTGTCATACCCCGTACCTCGGTCGAAGTGCGTTGCGAAGCACCGGACATCGAACTTCTATTCGTCGAATGGCTCAATGCGATCATTTACGAAATGGCGGTCAGGCACATGCTGTTTGACAGTTTTGCTGTTCATATCGAGGGCGAACGGCTCGAAGGCAAGCTTCAGGGCGAGCCGATCGATGTCCGGCGGCACGCTCCCGCTTGCGAACCCAAAGGGGCAACCTATACGGCGCTGAAGGTCGCCAAATCGCCCAACGGCATATGGTCCGCAGCCTGCATCGTCGACGTCTAGAACAGGATTACCAATTTGAGTGGAGCATTCTTCATAGGCACGTCCACATAGGCACGTCCACGACTTAATGACCGCACATGATCCCGCTCGAAGCGGGACCTGCTTTAGCCGAGATAGCGATGGATCCTGCTCTTTTTACTCGTGTCGATCCGACGACATGGCGGGTTGAGCCAACCGGCCGGATGCGCGTGCCTGCGATCATCTATGCGGATGAGGACCTCATTCGTGGCATGGACGACAAAGTCTTTGCGCAGGCCACAAATGTCGCAATGCTTCCCGGCATTATCGGTGCCTCCTATGCCATGCCCGATGCGCACTGGGGGTATGGCTTTCCGATCGGCGGTGTAGCG
This sequence comes from Beijerinckiaceae bacterium, assembly GCA_004564215.1. Taxonomy (NCBI): domain Bacteria; kingdom Pseudomonadati; phylum Pseudomonadota; class Alphaproteobacteria; order Hyphomicrobiales; family Beijerinckiaceae; species Beijerinckiaceae bacterium. Next base: position 870,305 of record CP024846.1, read on the forward strand.
GCATTCGATCCGGCGCAGGGCGGCATTGTTTCGGCAGGAGGGGTCGGATTCGATATCTCCTGTGGCGTGCGCACCATGCTGACCGGCCTTTCCGTATCGGACATCATGAATGTGCAGAAGTCGCTTGCCGACTCGCTGTTTCAAAACATTCCAGCAGGCGTTGGGAGCAAGAGCGCCATCCGCCTCGACCTGATCGAGATGGATCTGATGCTGGCTGGTGGCGCGCGCTGGGCGGTCGAACGGGGCTGGGGAGAATGGCGCGACCTCGAGCGGATCGAGGAAAGAGGCACAATGGCCGGCGCCAAGCCCGAAATGGTCTCCGAACGCGCCAAGGAAAGGCAGCGTCGGGAGATGGGCACGCTCGGCTCGGGCAACCATTACCTTGAAGTCCAAGCTGTCGCCGAGATCCTTGACGCCTCCGTCGCTGATGCCTTCGGCCTCCTGAAAGACCAGGTCGTCGTCACGATCCATTGCGGCTCGCGCGGGCTCGGGCACCAGATCGGCACTGAGTTCCTGAAAGAAATGGTGATGACCGCGAAAGAGTCAGGCATTGAGCTTCCAGATCGCGAACTCGCCTGCGCACCGATCCATTCGGAAGTTGGGCAGCGCTATCTCGGTGCCATGCGCGCGGCGATTAATTGCGCGCTTGCCAACCGCGAAATCCTCGGCCACAATGCGAGGCGCGTGTTCGGACATTTCTTCCCGGATTGCGCCTTGCGCCTGCTTTTCGACGTCTCGCACAATACGTGCAAGGTCGAGATGCATGTCGTAGACGGAAAGCGGCGCGAACTCTTTGTTCATCGCAAAGGTGCGACCCGGGCCTTTGGCCCCGGCCATGAAAGCCTTCCAAAGGCTCTGCGATCGATTGGTCAGCCCGTGCTCATTGGCGGCAGCATGGGGACGAGTTCATATATCCTGGTGGGCGAGGCGACGAGCGAAGCGAAGGCATTTTCATCCGCCTGCCATGGCGCTGGGCGTGCCCTCTCCCGGCACGAGGCGCTTAGACGTTGGAGCGGCCGCAAGATCGTCGATGATCTTGCTGCGAACGGCATTCTGATACGGAGTCCGTCGACCCGCGGCGTTGCGGAAGAAGCGCCTGGTGCCTACAAAGATGTCACTGCAGTCGTGGCCGCCGCCGAACAGGCAGGCCTCGCCCGAAGAGTGGCGCGCCTCAAGCCTCTCATTTGCATCAAAGGGTGATAAGTAAATTCGGTTTCAATCTCATATCAGTCGTGTAGGCGGTAGCGGACGTCTCGAGCGCTACTGCGGTGTGCCGGCGTCGGTCGGATGGATGCTCGCCAACGCCATGAGTTTCGTGAGGCCGCTTGCTTCTGACCCCACTTTTTACCGGCTTCAACCAAAGTGATCATCGGAAGCCGTAGCCGGACAGGTGATGAATTTTGGTGCCGGTCTGGTGCTCGCGTCCCTCAAGGCGTAATTTCCAATACGAAATCGAGCTGGAGGATGGCTCATGTCCTGGTCCCTGACGATCGGCCGCTTTGGTGCAACGACCGTGCGGGTTCATCTCACCTTTTTTCTCCTCCTTGCTTGGATCGGCGTCAGCGCCTGGCAGAAGGGAGGCCTTCCGGCGGCGCGCGATAGCGTGCTCTTCATTGCGCTCCTCTTTTCCTGTGTCGTCCTCCACGAATTCGGCCACATCCTCATGGCGCGGCGTTTCGGGATCGAGACGCCGGAGGTGATCTTGCTGCCGATCGGGGGAGTGGCGCTCATGCCACGCATGCCGCAGAAGCCTTCGCAGGAACTCGCGGTTGCGATCGCGGGACCGATGGTGAACATCGTTATCGCCTTTCTTCTCTTCCTCGTCCTCGGAACGATTCAACCCGATGATTTGACGCGGATTGATGATCCACGCGTCTCCTTTCTCGCGCGGCTCGCCGCCGCCAACGTCTTTCTGGTTCTCTTCAACATGATTCCCGCTTTCCCGATGGACGGCGGCCGTGTCCTACGCGCGCTCCTCGCCATGAAACTCGGGGGAGCCAGAGCAACACGTCTCGCCGCCTTCATTGGGCAGGCCTTCGCATTTGTGCTTGGCTTTCTTGGCCTCTTCGGTAATCCGCTCCTCGTCTTCATTGCGATCTTCGTTTATATCGCCGCAGCGGGAGAAGCGCAGATGACCGCCTTCAACGAGGCGGCACGCGGGCTTTCCGTGGGCGACGCAATGGAGACGCGTTTCAACGCGATCCCGGTCGAAGCGAACTTGGCCACGGCGATCGAAATGCTGCTCGCGACCGCGCAGCATGAATTTCCAGTGGTGGACGCTTTCGGAAAGCCGGTCGGCCTCCTCGTGCGCGAAGACATACTCTCGGCGCTGAAGGACCACGACCGTGAGGCGGCAATCACTGCTTTTATGCGCGCGCCAGTCGAGACTGTGGGGAGCGCATCCCCACTTGAAGAGGTGCTCGACCGGCTCCACGGATCGCAAGCCGCTTTGGCCGTCACCGATTCCAAAGGGATCCTCGTCGGTCTCCTCACGCGTCAGAACCTTGCTGAGATGATGATCATCAAGACCAAGCGGCCCAACTGGCGCTTCGATCGTGGCTGAGCAGTGATGGCGCTCCGCGCATTCGGAGTGGCTGCCGCGCTGTGCAAGCCAAGTCGTGATCATCCAAACGACTTCAACACCTCACGAAGGGGTAACTCCAATGGTATTGTCTTCTCCCCATGTCTGCTGGTTTGAAACGCTCCGGCTTGAAGATGTTCCCCTGGTCGGCGGCAAGAATGCCTCTCTGGGTGAGCTTTACCGTGAGTTGGGTGAGGCGGGTGTCAAGGTGCCGAATGGCTTCGCCCTAACGGTCGCAGCCTATGCCGACGCATTGTCATCGGCAAAGGCATGGGCTGGCCTGCATACGCTGCTGGACGATCTCGACATTGCTGACGTCGACTTGCTGGCGGAGCGAGCCGCGCAAGCGCGCAAGATTGTCTACGACGCCACCGGCAACGCCAAACTTCGTGCGAACATGGAGGCGGCCTATCGCCGGCTCGAGACGCAATATGGTACCGGCGTTGCAGTGGCTGTGCGCAGCTCGGCTACCGCCGAGGATCTGCCGACTGCGAGCTTTGCCGGACAGCATGAAAGTTATCTCAACATTCGCGGCGCGGATGATCTTTTCGAGGCCTGTCGCCTCTGCTTCGCCTCGGTGTTCACCGACCGCGCCATCGTCTACCGCGCGAACAATGGGTTTGACCATTTCAAGGTCGGGCTCTCGGTCGGCGTGATGAAAATGGTGCGCTCGGATCGCGCGAGTAGTGGCGTGATCTTCACGCTCGATACGGAGTCCGGCTTCCGCGATGTGGTGTTCATCACGGGCATCTATGGGCTCGGAGAGAACCTCGTACAGGGCAAGGTGGAGCCGGACGAGTTCCACGTGCACAAGCCGACCTTCCAGCAGGGATATCGCGCCGTGCTGCGCCGCTCGCTCGGACAAAAGCAGCTGCGCCTCATATATGCGGAAGGCCATACCGGATCGACCACCCGCAATGTTTCCACTACCGAGGCCGAGCGGGCCTGCTTCTGCATCGAGGATGGTGAGGTGCTGAAGCTCGCCGACTATGCTATCCGCGTCGAGGAGCACTACTCGCACCGCGCGGGCCATGCCGAGCCGATGGATATTGAATGGGCGAAGGACGCCGACGACGGCGGACTCTACATCGTGCAGGCGCGCCCGGAGACCGTGGCCTCCCAGCGCTCGACAAGCGTGTTTGAGACTTACACGCTGACAGGCAGCGGTAGGTTACTTCTGTCCGGCAGCGCCATCGGCGAGAAGATTGGTACCGGTATCGTGCGCGTCGTTAATGGGACCGCGGACCTACACAGCTTCCAGCCTGGAGAGGTTCTGGTTGCGAGCTCGACAAGTCCCGACTGGGAACCCGTGATGAAGACGGCCGGCGCGATCATCACTGATCACGGCGGACGCACCTGCCACGCGGCGATTGTCGCGCGCGAACTCGGCGTGCCCGCCGTGGTGGGAGCGAAGACTGCCACACGCGCGTTACACAATGGCGAACGCGTCACCGTCTCCTGCGCGGGTGGCGAGGTGGGCGCGGTCTATGAAGGCGAGATATCGTTCGAGGTCGCACGTCTGCCTGCTAGCGCCTTGGCGCTGCCGAAAACTGAGATCATGATAAACTTGGGCAATCCAGATCTTGCGTTTCGCAACGCCATGATGCCAAACGCCGGCGTTGGCCTGGCCCGCATGGAATTCATCATTAGTGAGCATATCGGTATCCACCCGATGGCGCTGGTGCATCCCGAGAAAGTCGCGGGGCCGGATATGGAGCGGATCCGCGCCGTCACCCGTAACTTCGACTCGCCACGCGAGTTTTTTGTCCGCACGTTGGCTGAGGGCGTCGGTACGATCGCCGCCGCATTCTACCCCAAGCCGGTGATCATTCGGCTTTCGGACTTCAAGACCAACGAATACGCGCAGTTGATCGGCGGTGCTGCATTCGAACCGCGGGAGGCCAATCCGATGCTCGGCTTCCGCGGCGCGTCACGCTATGCTCATCCCGCCTATGCCGATGGCTTCGCCCTGGAGTGTGCCTCGCTGCGCCGTGTCCGCGAAGAGATGGGGCTGACTAATCTCCGGGTCATGGTGCCCTTCTGCCGCCGCGTGACCGAAGCCGAGCGCGTGCTACAGGTGATGGCGCAGCATGGTCTCGAACGCGGTCGCAACGGTCTGGAGATCTATGTGATGTGCGAGATCCCGAACAATGTCATCCAGGTGGATGCGTTCGCTGCCATATTCGACGGGTTCTCGATTGGCTCTAACGACCTGACGCAGCTCACGCTCGGCGTGGACCGCGATTCCGAAATCGTAGCGTTCGATTTCGACGAGCGCGATCCGGGCATGTTGGAAATGCTGCGGCTGGCCGTTACAGGGGCGAAGCGGAATGGCCGGCACGTCGGCATTTGCGGCGAGGCTCCGGCGAACTACCCGGAGATCGCTCAATTTCTCACCGGCCTCGGCATCGACTCGATCAGTGTCAATCCCTCGAGCCTGGTGCGCACCATCGCCGTGGTGCGCGAGGCAGAACAGTCGGGGGGAGGGAAGTGAGGTTGTGGCTGTCCTGCTTAAAGCAATAGATCAGGTCCGGTTATTTACAAGCAAGTCCGCATCGGACTTTGGGCAAGAAGACTGCTGCGCTGACAAAGGCCAGCGCAGAGGCCAACACTTTCGCCGTCGCTGAGAGCCAAGCGATCAGAATGCGCGTTGAACACGAAGGCGTCCTTCGTACTCGCTAGCGTTGGCTTTGAATTTCGGCAGTCCAGCGGCGGTAAGGCTCCCTGGACCGAAATCCGGAGCAAGGCCAACTGGCCGCGTCTGGTTCAAGTGAATATACGTCAACTCGGTGCCGATATCGAAGCCCTTGAGCGGCGTCCAGACGAGGTTGGTACCGACACGTGATTCCTTCAGGTTGGATACGCCGACCGCGCCGCCGAAGCCGTTGAGCGCGTTTTGCGAATAATCCACCTGCAGATACGAGCCAAAGATCGCCGAACTCAGGGTCGGGATCCAATAGTGCTTGTAGGCGGCCGTGACGTCCCAGCCCGCTTGCTGTTCGCAGGAGCGGCTGCCGGTGAAGATGCAGTCCGAATTGCTTTGCGGATTCCAGCCATAGCCGTAGTCCATTGGCACAAACCCGTCGCCCGCGTAGCGATTTGCATTGACCGCGCCATAGTTAAACCCAAGATTGGTGCCGGCGACATAGCCGAAAGCGCCTTTTTCATAAGCCGCCTGCAGCCAGAACTTGTCGCCGGGCGAGATGAAATCGGCCTTTAACTGAATACCGCCTTGAACCGCGAAGCCATAGGAATTGTTGACCATGGCCGGGAATGCATAGGCCGTCGGCGGCGTGGCAAGAGCGGTAGCCCCGAAGAGGCTGGCCCGGACCTGATGCGCCGCCGCCGACACTTGCACCGCGCCCCAGGGCTGGTCCAGGCGGAGATTGCCGACGATTTCCGGCATGCGCGCGCCCGCAGGCTGGGCCTGGAACGAGGTACCCGTTATGCCGCCGACATTGATCGCCGCCGCGGCGGTGCTCGCAATCGTGCTGCCAATCGCGACGCGCCGCGATGGCTGATCTTCGAAGGAGATCGACGCCGAGAAACCGCCGTCGAACGTCGCCGTGTAGGCGAGCAACGCGACAGTAGCATTGGAACCGCGCAAGGGAGCGTAATTGTAGGCATCGGCGTAGAAATCGAACATCGATTGGGCGCGGCCCGCGGTCAGGCCGGCGAATTGAATGAAGGCCTTGTTGACGATTGTTGTCTCGCGCTGCGCCGTCGATCCAGCCGATGTGTTGAACACATTTGGTGACAGGTATGCAAGGCTCCCCCTCGCGGAATTGCCGCCGGAGCCATAATAGGCATCGACCCGCGCGAAGGCCCGCAAGGCACCCCAAGGTGACTTTGTCCTGGCATCGAGTTCAACGCGGCCCAATGCATTGAAGTGGGTCGCATCACGCGATCGCGCATTGCTGTACTGGCTTGGTGATGGAACGTAGCCCATGATCGGTCGTGGCGTGCCATTAGCGTAGAAGCTCGGCCCCAAGATACTGTAGGACGGATCGAAACCACGCAACTCGGTTAGCACCAAGCCGCCGACCCTGAGACACGTCTCTGTGCCTGGAATGTAGAAAAAGCCGGCCCCATAGGCGTCGCAGATACGGACATATTCGATCGGCGCGGCTTCCCGCACCGGAAGATCGGCGGCACGGGCACCTGATGTCCCAATGACCCACGTCAAGGCCGCGGCTGAACCCAGAAGAAGGCCCTTAACACGGGTCATTTTAAACCTCAGCTATAATGGGATCACTCGGCTCGTCCACGATGCACGCCGTGACGCGGCCTCGCGGTCCAGCATGCGCGCCCCGTGGCAACCATCGCTTCTGGCGCGCTTGCTCCTTCGCCAATGATCCAGTTTCTGCCGACAAAAACTGCCTGAACACAGGGCTGCCCGCCATCAAGCACTCGGTATCGCCCGGTCGATCCACTCATAAACGTCCAGCGGCCCACTACAGGGTTTGCCACAACCCGCTTGACATTGACCCTCGACATCGAGCCGCGAGACCTTGCCCTTTCGGACCCAATGATCGAGCACCGCACGCGCCACCTCCGGCGGAATATTAAAATGCGTAGCAACATCGGGAACAAATACCCGCTTGTGCGTTATCAGGTACTCTTTGATCTCGGTCAGCATCAGGCTTTGGCGACCAATTTGCTTGCCGACACACGCCTGTTTCTCATCCCGAAATAGGCGCTCGCCACGCCGAGGACGACGAAATACGTCAGCACGCTCAATATCCATGCGGTCGATGAGGATGGATGAGAGACAAACGTGCCGATCTGGTAGAATAAAATAGCCGCACCATAGCCAAGGCTAACCGTCCAAAACACCATCAACGCCGTCCACCGTCGGTTAGTCTCGCGCGCGGTCGCCGCCGTGGTCGCGATACATGGGTAACATAGGAGTAATATGAGGTAGGCAAGCGCCCCGACCTTGCCGTCGAACCGGCTCGCCAACGCGGGCGCGAGACCGCTGTGAGCTCCCTGCGCGCTCGCCGCTGGGCTAAGCCCGATGAGGGCTTTCAGATTTTGCGGAATGGTCATCGCCGCCCGCTCGATCTTTTCCACCAGGTTGAAACCTCCCTCCGCAGCAGCCGGCGGCGCCTTCTGGGCGTCCAAATAGATCGACTCCAGGGTGCTCACGATCACGACCTTATGCAGAACGCCGGTCAGGAGCGCGACCGTGGCGGGCCATTGATCTTCCTGGACGCCCATCGGGGCCAAGGCCGGCGTGATCGCCCGCCCGCCCGCGGCCAAAAGAGAGCGATCAATCGGCTGCTGGTTGAATGACCCGTCGGTTCCCCACACGCTTAGCAGCTTCAGGATAAGCACCATCGGGATGATGAACTGGCCCACACGAAATACGAAAGCCTTCACGCGCGTCCAGGTACTGATCAACACATTTCTCAGCTTGGGCAGATGATAGGATGGCAACTCCAGGACGTGCACCGCGCGTTCTTCAGTGAGCAAGCTTTGCTTCATCAAGAGCGCGGTGATCATCGCGAAAACGATTCCGAGGAGATACATGCCGAAGATCACGAGGTGGCCTTCGGCTGGGAAAAAGGCTGCGGCAAATATCGTGTACACCGCCAGACGACCGCCGCAGGACATGAACGGGGCCATCAGCACGGCCACGATTCGATCTCGGGGGCGATCCAACGTGCGCGTCGCCATGATGGCGGGCACATTGCAACCGAAGCCAACCACCATGGGCACGAACACATTTCCCGGAAGACCCAGGGAACGCATGAGACGATCCATGACGAAACTGGCCCGGGCCATGTAGCCCGACTCTTCGAGCATTGAAATGAAAAGGTAAAGAAACCCGATGATAGGAATGAAGTTCACCACCTGAAGAAGACCATTGCCGACACCGCCGGCGAGCAGGACGTTAAGCCATGTGGGAGCGTTGAGCTGCGCGAGGATTTGCCCGAAACCTTCGATAAAGAAGATATTGGAAAGCTGATTGAAAAATGGCTTGAAAGCTCGACCAAGCTGAATCGTAAATAAGAACAGGCAATACATAACCCCGAGGAAGATGGGGATACCGAGGAGCCGATTCAGCACCACGCGGTCGATCCGGGCCGAGATACTAGGACCCGCCGCGGCGCGCTTGGGCTGCGCCTCGCCAGCTAATGCATGGATGAAACGGTAACGGCTGTCCGCGATAAGGATATCGGACTCGTCGCCTGTCTCTTGCGCAATTTGGCTAGCATGCGCCTCTTTCGCTTCTCTCACCGTATTGCCGACCTCATGGGTCGCAAATGCGTCACCTTCTAGCAAGCGGACCGCCAGCCAGCGGCTTTCGAAGCGAGTTGTTCCCGAACCTTCACTAATCAATCGCGACAGGTCTGAGATCGCGTCTTCAATCAACGGCGGGTAGTCAATGGCGAGGCTGGGTAGGGGTTGCTTCTCGGCGAGCCGCTGAAGCTCTGCCTTGAGTCCCTCGACTTCTCTCCGCTTGGAGGCGACCACCGCCATGACCGGGCAAGTCAGTCGATGTTGGATAGCTTCGAGGTCAAACTCCGCGTCCCGGCCCTTGGCCTCTTCCATGATGTTGAGGATGACAACTAACGGCGCCTTCATCTCCAATAATTGCGTTGTTAGATAAAGGTTATGCTCCAAGTGGGAAGCGTCGACGAGATCGATGATAAGGTTGGCTTCGCCCGAGAGAATATAGTCGCGTGCGATCCGCTCATCGATAGAGGAAGCCTCGTCATACGCATCAAGGGAATACATCCCCGGCAAATCGACGACCTTGACGGTTTGATCTCCGAACCGGCAAAATCCCACCTTCTTCTCTACCGTGACGCCGGCCCAGTTTCCTACCCGCTGCCTCGCCCCTGTCAGGCCGTTGAACAATGTACTCTTGCCACAGTTCGGGTTGCCGATGATCGCGATCGTGAGCGCAGCGCTGACGCGCTCGATCAACAAGGCCGACACTTCGTTCTTGCGCATGCTGAGGGAGGTGTCGCGCACGCGAACCTCGACCGGGTCACCAAGCGGAGCAACCCGAACGACAGTGAATTCAGCGCCGGGCGTAACCCCCATCGACAGTAATTTCTGCCGCTGGGCGATACCCCCGGGTTTGAAGCCTATGACGCGGCCTCGTTCACCGACTTTCAGATCACCAAAGTCAATTGCCATCATCGAACCTTAAGTAAGGGAACACATCCCCTTCTAACATTGTAACGGACAAGGAGAGGAAACCCTGACACCGGCCTAGCAACAAAATCGAGAAGAAGCGGCCAACCGCTGCTTTTTCCTGTCCTCGCAAAAATTACGGCGAGGTCGAGGAATGCGAATTGAAAGAGTAAATTGACGTTTGTAGGCGCCAATATGCTCTACCAGCCAAGTCTGGCGGGGCCTCCTACCAAACCTATGTTAGGATCGGATTGGGGGATCATGATTGACCTAAATCAGGGCGCCTGATCGTTGCACGCTGTAGCTTGGCCTCATCGTAGCGCTCCAAAGGCGGCGGGGGCCGATTGACGCGCCGGCGTCATCACGTTTTCATGATTTGCGGACAGTCGGTATCGGCTCAGTCCTATCACGCACGCCTGAGAAAAAGAGAAGCCCACGCGAATGAGGAGCACACTTGAAAGCTCGTATCTATCGTCCCTTGTCGCCGCATTTACCAGATAATCTAGCCATGATCGTCGACGCCGTACTCGCAAGTCTGCCCGACGCCGGGACGAGGAAAGCAGCATGAGTTCCGACACGTCATTGATCCTGCGCAAGCAACCGCGCGAGCCGTCCGCGGTAGTCTGGCTGGCTGGGACGGCCATCGCCGTGTCAGTTTGGTTCACCGTCTACGGCCAACTCGTCCCCCTCTCTGAATGGGTCGTGTTGCTCCTGCCCCTCGAGCGCGGCAGCCACCTTGAGGAGGCGATTAGGTTCTTCGTCTACGACACGCCAAAAGTGTTGATGCTCCTGACGCTCGTGGTGTTCGCCATGGGCGTGGTGCGCAGCTTCTTTTCGCCCGAGCGCACGCGAATCCTGCTAGCCGGACGGCGCGAGGGACTCGGTAATGTCGCGGCCGCCGGCCTCGGCATTTTCACTCCATTCTGCTCTTGCTCGGCAGTGCCGCTCTTCGTCGGCTTCGTCTCAGCCGGCGTGCCGCTCGGCGTGACGTTCTCATTCCTGATCGCAGCACCGATGGTCAACGAGGTGGCGCTGGGCCTGTTGTTTGCGCTCCTCGGCTGGAAAATCGCGCTCACCTATCTGGCCTTCGGCCTCGCGGTGGCGATTGTTTCGGGCTGGGTCATCGGCCGGTTGCATCTCGAAGGCTGGCTGGAGGAATGGGTCCGCAGCGCCCGCTCAGGCGCCGTCGACCTGCAGGCCGACCGGCTGAGCCTGGTCGATCGGATCAAAGCCGGCATCGAGGCGATGCGCGACATCGTCGGCAAAGTCTGGGTTTGGATCATCGCAGGCATTGCCGCCGGGGCGTTCATCCACGGTTATGTGCCATCCGACTTGCTGGCCTCCATCATGGGAAAGGACGCTTGGTGGTCGGTGCCCGCCGCCGTCCTGATCGGCATCCCGATGTACTCGAACGCCGCAGGCATCATCCCTGTGGTCGAGGCGCTTCTGGGCAAAGGCGCTGCGCTCGGCACGGTGCTCGCCTTCATGATGTCGGTCATCGCGCTCTCGCTGCCTGAGATGATCATCCTGCGCAAGGTACTGAGTGTGAAGCTGATCGCCGTCTTTATCGGCGTGGTCGGCCTGGGCATTCTCGCGGTGGGCTTCCTGTTCAACGCGCTCTTTTCCTGAAGAAAGGTAATCGTCATGAAGGACATTAAGGTGCTCGGACCCGGTTGCGCCAACTGCAAGAACACAACGGCGCTTATCGAACGCGTCGCCCAGGAGAAGGGCCTTGCGATCAACCTGCAGAAAATCGAAGATCTTCGCGACATCATGAGTTACGGCGTCATGTCGACGCCTGGCGTTGTAGTCGATGGGAAGGTTGTCCACGCAGGCGGCGTGCCGAGCCGCGAAAAGGTCGAGCTGTGGTTGATCTGATGAAGCTCTGTGGTCGGCCCACCACTCCCAACATCTGGACAGCTCCTATGCTCGATAAAGCAAAGCACACGGTTAATGGCAACTATCGCCGTCATCGCTTTACCGGAGCGAGAGGAGCGGCCACGCCGCGCTCATACCAGTTCTTGCTGCGGTTCACGATTGCAACCACCGACAGCATGACGGGAACTTCAATGAGCACGCCGACAACGGTTGCAAGAGCTGCACCCGACTCGAAGCCGAACAACGAAATCGCGGCGGCGACCGCAAGCTCGAAGAAATTGCTCGCCCCGATCAATGCCGAAGGCCCCGCCACACAATGTCGTTCGCCTGCCAAACGGTTCAAGAGATAGGCGAGGCCAGAGTTGAAATAGACCTGAATGAGGATTGGCACGGCGAGGAGTGCGATCACCAGCGGTTGACGCAGTATTTGCTCGCCCTGAAAGCCGAACAGGAGAACGAGCGTCGCCAGCAGCGACACCAGGGACAGGGGCTGCAGGAAACCGAGAACGCGCCCGAGCGACGCCTCTCCGCCAGCGTCTAGAGCGGGATGAGGAAAAGTGGAATCCGGTTTTCCGCCCGCATCCCGCTCTAAACTTTTGGAATCGATCACGTTCATGATTTTGGATTGAGTCAATCCAAAATCATCGTGATCTAGAAGTCGGCGGCGGATCAATTGCGCGGCGATGACCGGCAGGACAATATAGAGAACGACCGAAAGAACGAGCGTATCCCATGGCACGGTGATCGCTGAAAGGCCCAGCAACAGACCGACAATCGGCGCAAAGGCGAAGACCATGATCGCATCGTTCAGCGCGACCTGCGACAGAGTGAAATGTGGTTCGCCCTTGCTCAAATTGCTCCACACGAAGACCATGGCTGTGCAGGGCGCGGCAGCGAGCAAAATGAGCCCGGCGATATAAGAATTGATCTGATCGGCTGGAAGATAGGGCCGAAAGAGATGGCCGATGAACAGCCAGCCCAGCGCCGCCATCGAGAAGGGTTTGACCGCCCAATTGATAAACAAGGTCACGCCGATGCCGCGCCAGTGCTCTTTGACCTGATGAAGCGCGGCGAAATCGATCTTGACGAGCATCGGGATAATCATCAGCCAGATGAGAATCGCAACCGGTAGGTTCACCTTGGCAATTTCGGCGGCGCCAATCAGATGAAAGACACCAGGGAGAAAATGACCCAGGACGATACCAACGATGATACAGAGACCGACCCAAAGGGTCAGGTAACGCTCGAATCCGGACATACAGATTTCTCCCTAAACTTTCAGTACCCGCTGACCCGCGGCGTCGATGACAAGCTCGCCGTCTTCCTTGCGGAACTCGCCAAACTGAGATGGCAGAAGATCGAGCACCAACTCGGAAGGACGGCACAGCCGCGCGCCCTTGGGCGTCACGACGATAGGCCGATTGATGAGGATCGGATGGGCCATCATTGCATCGAGCAGGAGTTCGTCGCCCAGTGAAGGATCGTCGAGATTCAATTCGTGAAAGGGCGTACCTTTTTCACGAAGAAGCGCCCGCGCCGGGATCCCCATCCTTGCAATGAGATCGATGAGGATTTCACGAGTCGGCGGCGTTTTGAGATATTCAATGATCGTCGGCGCAATCCCGGCATTGCGGATCATGGCAAGCGTGTTACGCGAGGTCCCGCAGGACGGGTTGTGGTAGATCGTGACCGCAATGGGCCTGGCGTCGGCGCCGGTCTCCATCGTTACGCAGCCTTGCTCTGGAGCGTTTTCTCCGTTGCGCCGTCCATGGCGCCGATGTCCAACAGCTTCTGTTTCAGCGTCGCAAGATCGAGCTTTTCAAAATCAAGATTGACGAAGGCGGAGACCCGCGCGGAAAGGCAGCGATAGGCGTCCATGAAGGCGGCGCGCTTCTTGGCTTCCGTGCCTTCGATGGCCGCCGGATCGGGTATGCCCCAATGGGCGACGAGCGGATGCCCAGGCCAACGGGGGCAAGCCTCGCCCGCCGCCGAATCGCAGACCGTAATGATGAAGTCCATGTGCGGCGCATCCGGCCCCGCGAACTCATTCCAGCTCTTGGACCGAAATCCGGCCGTCTCGTAACCGAGGTCCTTCAGCAATGCGAGCGCATGAGGGTTCGGTTCGTCCTTCGGCCGGCTGCCGGCCGAAAAGGCGCGCACGCGACCGGCTCCTTCCTTGTTCAATATCGCTTCCGCAAGTATCGAGCGGGCGGAATTGCCGGTACAAACAATCAGAACGTTATATGTCTTGTCTGACGTGAGCCCCTCTCGTTTGGCTGGAAACAGAGTCGCAGCATCGGTCGTATCCGACGGGCCGCAGATCTTCTCAGTCACGCCGCAGCAATCCTCAAGGAGAAAGGCGCCGAGCCGTAGGGCGCGAGCGCGGTTCGCCGCGTAGATGATAGAGCGGCCCTCGCGCCGAGCCATTACGAGGCCTGCCTGCTCCAGCACCGCAAGATGTGTCGACAAGGTATTGTGCGGCACAAGAAGAAGCCGGGCGATGTCGCCGGCCGCGAGGCCATAGGGCAGATAGCGAATGAGAAGCCGGAACACTTCGAGACGCGACGATTGCGCCAAGGCGCCGAGAATTTGTAGCGCATCGGCCCCTTCGAAGCGCTCGGGCCCCGACCCCGCGACCGGTCTGGAGGTCCGGGCCATCAAGCTTTCTCCTCGACGGAGTTCGTCTTGCCGATCTCATCGAGCTGCCGCTGAAGCGAGAGCTTGTCGAGGCTCTTCATCGGCAGTGAAGTGAAGATCGAAATGCGGTTGTAGAGCATCCTGAACGCATCTGCGAACGCCAGATGTTTCTCGACCTCGGTTCCTTCGGCGGCGGCCGGATCCGGCTGGCCCCAATGGGCCGTCATCGGTTGGCCCGGCCAATAGGGACATTGTTCTTTCGCGGCGTCATCGCAAACAGTGAACACGAAATCGAGCGGCGGGGCGCCGGGCCCAGCGAATTCATCCCAGCTCTTCGAGCGAAACCCGTCCGTCAGGAAGCCCGATTTTTCCAGAATCGCGACCGCACGCGGATGGATCTCACCCTTGGGATGAGAGCCGGCGCTATAGGCTTTGAACCGGTCCGCGCCGAGCCGATTCAGGATCGCCTCGGCCATGATCGAGCGCGCCGAATTGCCGGTGCAGAGGAAAAGGACGTTGTAGATCTTGCCATCGGCCATGACTTCCCCTTGCGAAAATTGAGGATTTTCATTTACATCGATATGTCGAATATTATCGACAAATAGATATTATATCGACTGCGCGTTTCAGGCAAGACCAAAGAACGAGTCAGGCTGAACGCCCTAAGGACCGGCACAGTGGTCACTCATCAGGACCAAGCAACTCTGCAGTAGGGAAAACTGCGTTCGCGCTGGATCCGAACCTTCCCGCCTGCGACGTTTCAGGAGATCAGATCGGTTGGACGGCCAAAGCACAACAGGTTGCGTCCAGCCCCCTCGCGAAGACTTACCCGCGCGAAGCATAGATGTCGCTTTGAGCCCCACAGTTGCATTGTCTTGCAATGGCTTTGACGTTCCAGCGCGGAACGGCGTTTGGCCAGGGCTTTGACGCCGCCTACATCTGCTAATTCCTTCCAAAGAAAAATATTGGTGGCCCGCGGAATAAATGGAGATCGTGCATGTCTACCCAATAGACAGCCATCAATTATCTCTTGAGGCCAGCTGGATATGCGTCACCGCCATGGGATTCGCACGATCACCACCGCTTTCGTGGCCGTGCTGGGCTTTGGGTTCGTTTCCTTCGTTTTGGCAGAGAATGCAACGCCTCCGATCCCCGAGAACGGTCGGGCAGCGCAAGCGGGACATCGGCGCGAAGCGGCTTACCTTGCTGAGAACGAAGCTGCCATGGCGCTCATGATGAAAGGCATGGCTGTGAAGCCGACCGGCGACATCGACCGCGACTTCGTGGCCATGATGGAGCCCCACCATCAGGGCGCTATCGACATGGCCCAGGCTCTTCTTCGCTATGGCACGAATGAGCAGCTCAAGCGCCTCGCACAGGAAATTATCGTCACGCAACAGCAGGAGATTGCGGTGATGCGGCTGGCAATCGGCGAGCCCCTGGTGCCCTCGATGGCCTCCCCTACGCAATCGGTGCCAGCGTCGAAAGCCGATCCGTAATCAACACAAGCCGGCAGGACTCGCGTATCCTGATGTGATGCAACGAAACAGGAGCTGAACCATGAAGGGGATCATCCTTGCGATCGCGCTGCTCGCGACGACAGGTCTATGCGGGACAGGACCTGCGATCAGCGGTCAAGCCCCGAGCGCGGCCAATGATCCCGATATTCCCATAAGCCATCACGACCGTATTTATGCGGCGGAGCAGTTTTCGAACACGGTGTCGGTGACTGATCCCGTCGACAACATGTTGGTCGGCGTCATTCGCCTTGGCGATCCGCAGCCGGCCAATTTCAGCCCGCTCTACAAGGGCCAGGTTCTGGTGCATGGCCTGGGCTTCTCGCCGGATCATAAAACAATCGCCGTGGTTTCGATCGGGTCGAACTCCGTCACTTTCATCGATACCGCCACCAATGCCGTGAAGCATACGACCTATGTTGGACGTTCGCCGCATGAGGCGTTCTTCACGCCGGATGGCAAGGAGGTGTGGGTCACGGTTCGCGGCGAGGATTACGTGTCCGTGCTCGACGCCAACAGTTTCGAGGAGAAGACCCGCATCAAGGTTGCCGCCGGCCCCGGCATGCAGATCTTCTCGCCCGATGGGAAGTACGGCTATGTCTGCTCGTCGTTCAACCCGGAAACCGTGGCGATTTCGGTCGCGGATCATCGAATCGTCGGCCGCGTAAAGCAGGAGAGTCCCTTTTGCCCCAACATCGCCGCGACGCCAGATGGGAAGCAGGTCTGGTTCACATTGAAGGATATCGGTAAGACGATGGTCTTCGAAGCCCGGCCCCCCTTCTCCGTCCTCAAGACCATCGACACAGGCCCAATCACCAATCACGTCAATTTCGCGCACAATGCCAATGGCACTTTCGCTTATGTGACGATCGGCGGCCTTAACGAGGTCAAGGTGTTCCGCGCCGACGATTTCTCGCAGGTCGCAACCATACCGGTCGGCAAACTGCCGCACGGCATTTGGCCCTCCGGCGACGGCAGCCGGATCTATGTCGGTCTCGAAAATGCCGACGCGCTTGCCGCGATCGACACGCTCACAAACCAGGTGATCGCGACCGTGCCTATCGGTCAGGCTCCCCAAGCGATTGCCTACGTCCAGAATGCAGTTCCGGAGGGCGATGGCACAAAGGGCCTGCAAGCTCTCGGCATCGCTGGACAGACGGCTCATCTCGCGCTCGCGCCGCTCGCTGACGGCAAGCCGTCCGACACCATGGAGACGGCGCCGACCAGTGTCTCCCTGTTCGACCAGGGGCTTGTGCAGGTCTTGCAGGCGTCCGTAACGGGACTCGAGCCCAAGCAGCCCTATGTTCTGGCACTGTCGCATGACGAGGCCGGGGCTGGTATGCTGGAGCCGCTGTCGGCCTTCATGAGCAATCCGGCAGGAGCGGCGATTGTCAGCTCAATCGGACCGATTCGGCAAGTCGTGCAGGCCGAGGGCAGGAGTGATCGGCGCTATCTAGTACTTGTCAAAGGTACGCCGACCGAGCTTGGTCCGCCGGTCCAGGTTCAGGTGCGATAACTCCTGCGGCGTGTGGAGACCTCTTGGCTTTCGGCGGTCACCGAAAGGAGATCAGGGCGATGGAAGACATGATGCTTCTGGTCGAGCCGCTGATCCCGGCCCTGCGCCGCTACGCTCGCGCGTTGGTGCGCGATCGCTCCGCGGCCGATGACCTGGTCCAGGATTGTCTTGAGCGGACGATTAGCCATTGGCATCAGCGCCGTGCCGAGGGTGATCCCCGGAGTTGGATCTTCACGATTCTCCACAATCTTGCCATCAACCAATTACGCCAGAAGACGCGCCGTGGTTGGCACATGGCGATCGACGATGTCGAGGAAGCAACGCTGTCGCGTCCGCCTTCTCAAGAAGAGGGGCTGCACCATCAGGACCTTCTGCGGGCTCTCGATACCCTGCCAGAGGATCAGCGCAGTGTCCTGCTTCTCGTGTCGGTTGAGGATTTGTCCTATGCCGAAGCCGCTCGGGTTCTCGATATTCCAGTCGGCACGGTAATGTCTCGGCTATCGCGTGCGCGGGAGAAGCTCCTGCACGCCTTGGTTGGCGACAAAGCCGACGCGTCCACACCAAGTCAATACTTGCGGAGGGTCAAATGATTGCCAGCCGTCCGATCTCCGAGGACAATCTGCACGCCTATGTCGACAAGCTGCTCGACCGGGGGCGCCATGCCGAGGTCGAAGCCTATCTGGAGCAACATCCAGATGTCGCGCGACGGGTCCAAGGATTCATTAGCCAGCGCGAGATGTTGCGGTCCGCTTTCTTACCCATCGGCCAGGAACCCGTGCCGCCGGAACTCAGTCTACGCCGCTTGATCGAGGCAAAGCGCAGACCGCCCGCCAACGCTTGGCGCAGCAGCTGGCGCTCGGCGGTCGCTGCTTCGGTCCTCCTCGCGGCAGGCGGAGCAGCGGGCTGGTTTGGCCATGGAATGTCACCGGACGCGAACAGAGGGATCGCCACTCTGGCTCAAGAAGCGTTAGCCAATTACGAGGTCTACGCTCCTGACCGTTTCCGTCCGGTGGAGATCAAAGCGGCTGACAGCGGTGAACTCGTCCGTTGGGTCTCCCAACGGCTTCAGCATCCCATAGCTGCGCCTGACCTTACAGCTTCAGGTTATCGATTCATGGGGGGGCGGCTTGTTGCGACCGCGCACGGTCCGGCCGGCCTGCTCATGTACGACGATGATCACGGCACTCGTCTTGTGATGCTGGTTCGGCCAATGGAGATCGAGAAGAATACTATGATGTCTCAGTACGCGAACGGGCGAGCCACCGGCTTTGCCTGGGCGCGAGACGGCATCGGCTACAGCCTGGTCGGTGCCGCCGCTCCGGAGGTTTTGCACCCATTGGCAGACGAAATTCGGAGGCAGACGGCGAAGGATGTCTGATGAGGGATCTCATCGCCGGCGCGACGTTCGGAACCTCATTCCGGTCTCGAAACGCGGGAGAGGACAAGCCCTATCGAACGCGGCAAACTCCGGCTTCCAGCCCGAGGCGGCAGCGCTGTACGCGCGCGGCGCGAGCGAAGCGCGGGACGTCGCGCGATCCACGGCGGGACGGAAATACCGACTATGACACTGCTCTTCTCGCCCAAGCCTGCAGGCATAATCTCCTGCCGCTCGAAGCCGGCCCCCTCAGTCCGGATGCCGGCCACCGATCACCGCGAGCTGCGGCAGGTTCTCGACGCTGAGAAGACCCGCGTCAGCCAGACTGTGCGATAGGGAGTTGAAGCGGCGCACGGCCAATGATGTAGACTCCGTACATTCTTCAGCGTGATCTCGAGACCCCGCTTGTTGAGCGGCGGGGTCTCGAAACCAGCAGCAACATCACGCAACGTCGATATGCCCATTGCCTTCCGGCGCTGCATAAGAGGCCGTATCCCCGACGTGCCCGGTGCCTTCCGGAGAAGCGTAAGAGGCGATCTCAATTCGCATGTCGCCTTCGGTCGCATAACTGACGAGATAAGCGCCCACGAGGAAGGTGCAAAGCCCGACAAACACCATCTTAATTGTGCTTTCGAACCGCCTCATTGAACGGATAGAATTTCCTTTGCCTTCGGTATCCATCGACATGCTGACTTCTCCTATAAATGTCGCCCTGCTACAGAAGAAGACAGGCAGTCCAACGCATTTATTCCGGCCTCGCCCGACACATAAATGTGAGAAGTCTGGAGTGCCGCTTCGCTGGGAAGGCCACATGGCGGTGGCCTACAAGTCCGCTCAATGGGACGTCGCATTGGACAAACAATTGGGTCGGCAGAGCTGATTGTGTGCGGTGGCCCATGCGTTGGATCATTGTCCGCGGACCGCGCGCGGGCGCCCATCGACGCCGCGAAATTCTCAGCCGTCGGGTCTCAAGCGGCACGGCAATGCTCTGTCGTGGTCGAGGACGGCGACTTCAAGCGCAATTTTAAGGGACGATTTCGCGGAGGCAAGCATTTGAAGTTTGAGAGACTGCGGCTAAGGCAATTCTCAGCCGCAGCTTTCGTGAAAGCGCTGGCCTCAGGACATTTACACGGGCCAACGACTATTCGAAGGATATTTGAAAGGGTTTCAGTGCCGCGGCGTGGTGACTGCGGAACGTCCTTCCCCGCGGTAAACGGTGACAACGCGGCGCGTGCGCGGGTCGACAATGAGGATATTGTTGCTTGTCATTGCAAAGCGATAGCCCAGGTAGTTTGGCGTAAACTTTGCCATGTCCCTAGGGATCCGGTTTAAGCGGACACCTTTCGGTACGGTCATTCCGGGCGAGACGCTCATCTGGTCCATCGCGTCGAGGCCCATGCCGGCTGCGGCTTGTCCCGTGGCAGAGCTGCGACCGGACATGTCTTTGGCTGAGCCCTTCTTCATATTCATGTCTTGTTTGTCCATGCCGGATCTCATTCGTTCCGTCATGCCTTGATCTCGCTTGAGGTCGGTATTTTGTGCGCCCACCTGCAAGGACAGCGCGGCGAAAGCCGCCGCCGCAACAGTTGTCAAAAGCAAAGGTCGCATGGCGTCCTCCATTTGTTTTTACGGCTTGCTGAAAACCCGGCGAGGCGGCAGGAGTTCCCTGCCGCGGGCTTTGCGCGTCAATGCCAAGTTCGCCGATGGCAATCTATGGCAATCTTAAGCTTTCCATGAGGGCCGTTCGACTCGATCAGGACTCCGAAGTTGTCCCGGCATGATGCGCGGACTCGTCCCTCAATTTTTCACGTGGCGCGGGTTGGTCACGCTTAATCGGCTGACACAAGCAGCGTGCAATTTGCGACAACGCTGTCTGCCTATGCAAAGCCGCCTCGCTTATCCAGCCATGAAAAGAAAGCGCGTAAGCAGAAAATGACAACACCGCCGAACATAAGCGCGGTTAATAGGTCTTCGATATCTCGCATGGTCGCAATCTCCAGCCGGCTCATAAATCATTGCGTAGCGTCGCAAAACTCCTGCCAAGGCCGCGAGCTTGATCCGGGTCATTTTGTCTCGGAGATCCAATGCCGGCGTTGCCAGCAGCCATGCTTCGACCTGAATGACGCAGTTGCACCGGAACGAACGGTCTGCCTGCGGTACTTTGGCTCGAGATCTGGCTCAGTTTGCGTGGGCAACTGAAATCTGGTTCGGTGTTTTACGGCTCATGCTGGCCCTTTTCGACCGCCGCAGCTTCGCCGATGCCATATCAAAAACGACATCTTGAGCGGCAGCAATCTAAAAATCGCCCCAATGTAGCTTCAGCAAGGCTGCGAAGCTTTTTTTGCGGATGTTCAGGAAGCGGCGAGACGCACCTGCACAGCTCTGTGGCTGATCGCGTGAACTCGCGCCGCGGAGGATTGCCGCGAAATGAAATCATTAGGAAAGCGAGACGAATGACACATGGGATCTATACGCCGCATAATTTCATCCCATCGAAGCGCGGTCGTTTATCTCGGAAAATTTTTTCCCTGTCCATTCCGGGTGCCGTCATCCTCGCCTCGATCGGGTTGGTTGGCCTCTGGATGCAATATATTCGTCCGGTTGCAGCCCCCAATGTCGTTGAAGCGCCGGCGGTCGCACGTCCGGCAACCGTTGCCGAAAACCCCTATGGCGCGCTGTTCGACCCTGGATTTTTCTCCGGCTCTGCACCGGTTTCGCTGGCGCAAAGCTTTCCGTTGGACTCCGGTCTTGAGCTAGCTCCCTCGGCGGCGTTCGCAATCGCAGAGGCGGAAAACGTCCCGCCGGTGCCAAGATCAGCAGTTTCCCAACTCGGAGAAGCCGCACCTTTGCCAACACCACGTCCCCCCGAGTTAGGGATGCCGGCCAACCATAACTTCCCGATGTCCGCCCGCCGGTTAGCGCAGCAGAACAGAAGAACGGCCGTCCCAACCGCCACCGCCGATAATCGCTCGTTCTTCGAGAAGTTCTTTGGCATGCCCCAGACCCCCGCGGGCGTCCTCGCCTACGCGGCTCCGGAAGATGGCGTCCTTCGTAGCGCGCCGAATATCCCAACCAGTCCGTCGAGCCGCTACGATCGATGGACTGCCATTTACGATGTCGCAGCACATACAGTCTACTTGCCCAACGGAACAAGATTGGAAGCGCACTCGGGACTCGGCAATAGGTTAGACGATCCCCGCTTCGTAAACGAAAAAATGCGTGGGGCCACACCGCCGAATGTCTATGAGCTTCAGCCGCGGGAGCAGCCCTTCCACGGTGTACAAGCGTTGCGCCTCATCCCCGTTGGCGGCGCCGACATCTATGGACGCACAGGCCTCCTCGCGCACACTTACATGCTCGGCCCGAACGGTGATTCCAACGGATGCGTATCCTTTAGGAACTACAACGCATTTTTGCAGGCGTATCAATCTGGCGAGATTAAACGTCTGGTTGTCGTCGCTCGTCTAAATTAAACGTTTAAACAAATCTTGCCGCAGTAGTGAGCGCTAGGTCTCAGGCACGCGCGACCTTGGCCGGCTGCGCGCTTGGGGAACCAAGCACCACCACTGTCGTGCCGACGGGCGTGCGCTGGTAAAGATCCATCACGTCCTGATTGATCATGCGAATACAGCCAGAGGAGAAGTTCTGACCGACGGTCCAAGGCTCGTTCGTGCCATGGATTCTAAACAGAGTGTCCTGTTTGCCGTGCCAAAGATACATGGCGCGGGCACCGAGCGGGTTGGTCGGGCCGCCGTGCATACCGATCCCGCTTTGCAGTTCGACCATTTTATTCATCAGGTCGGGCCGACGCTCGAGCATCTCCTTGGGCGGATACCAGTCCGGCCATTCCTGCTTGCTGTTGATCGTCGCATCTCCCGCCCAGCCGAAACCCTCTCGGCCGACACCGACGCCATAGCGTGTCGCCCTGCCGCCCTTTTCCACATGGTAAAGAAAGTGATTGCCATGATCGATCACGATCGTGCCCGGCGCTTCCTTGGTGACATAGGCGACATTCTTGCGCAGAAACGCGGAATTGATCTGCGACGAATTGATGGCTGGGACAGTAAAGGACTCGTCCTTTAGCTCCGCATAGATCGCGCTGTAGTTCGGCTCAATCGCATCCGCAACGTCTTGGGGTTGTTGCTGCGGCCAAGGCGGCGTCGCAGCATTTACGGCGGGATTGGAGCTTGTGCCGACGCAACCGGCGAGACAAGTTCCAGCCGAAGACAAAACACCGGCGACCATCATGCGGCGAGTTAGATGCGACATTTTGAGACCAAATCGAGAGGGAACTACATTAACTGTAATGGCGAAATCTGCGCCGCGATATGGCAAATATGTGACGGTCACGAAGTTTTTGGCCCGGGTTCGGGTGTAAGAGGAAATCCGATTAGAGCGTGCGGCAACCGCGCCGTCTAAGGGAAGGATGCGGCTTCGCGCGCACCAATTCGCGAGTCGGATTTGGCGCTCTTGCCACATGGCGCGCTCCTCTGCGTCTATCTCCTGCGCGGCTGCCGCACCGACTTCTGCAATGAGGAAAATCGCCGAGGAATGATTATGCGTTGGATTCTGCCACTTTGTTCCTGTCCGTCCAGCGCCCTGGGCACGCCATGACCGATATTTCCATCATCGCCGAACAGGTGCGATGGGCCGGGTTCAGTTTCGTGCCCGCGGGGCAGTTCCGCGCGCTCCTGAAGCCTACGGCGCTTGCCGAATGGCCAT
The DNA here is from genome assembly GCA_004564215.1 of Beijerinckiaceae bacterium. Classification (NCBI taxonomy): domain Bacteria; kingdom Pseudomonadati; phylum Pseudomonadota; class Alphaproteobacteria; order Hyphomicrobiales; family Beijerinckiaceae; species Beijerinckiaceae bacterium. The sequence goes on from CP024846.1 coordinate 893,680, forward strand.
CCTTCGCAGAGAGCTGGGAGAACCTCGGCGTCGACACCTACATGGCCGATGGGGGTCGCTATCGTCGCCGGCGCTTCGCGGCCTTCGCGGTTTCTTCCGAAGGCATTGTTCGCAAGGCGCACCAGCCGCACTATCAAAGCCGAGACTATAATTTGCTCAATGGGGGGATCGAGCGTTGGTTCGAACCGGTGACCGAGGCCATCGCCATTCATCCCGTGACCCTGGGACTTCTTAATGCCGGCCGAAAAATATTTGACGCATTGACGCCTGCGCGGGACAGGCCCGAGGCTTGGCACGTCGAGTTGCACCAGTTCCGAATCGAAGCCGATGCCGGACAAGTCGGCCAGCCGACGCCCGAGGGCCTGCATCGCGACGGCGTCGACTGGGTGCTCGTCGTGCTGGTCAACCGGAACAATGTCGAACGCGGGGTCACTTCGATCTACGGCCTGGACCACACCCATTTGGGCGACTTCACGCTGACCGATCCCATGGATGCCGTCTTCCTGCAGGACAGCCGGGTCTTCCATGGGGTGACTGCCATCCGTCCGTTGGACCCCCAAGGGGTCGCGCGCCGCGATGTCGTGGTCATCACGTTTCGTTCGGCGCCGCTGCATTTGCCGGGCCCGGTTTGAAGCACGGGGGGCGAGCACACCTCACGCTCATTCCTCGGTTCGTTGGTTGGCGAGATCCGCCTCGCGCAGATCGAGCTCCCGCTCGATTTTGCGCCGTTGCTCATCCTTCAGCATGCCGCTGCGAAAGAGCTCGTTAACCTGCTGCCGTTCGGCGTCGATCAGCAAGAGTTCGATTTCATCGTGAAGGTTGGTGAGCTCTTTATGTCCGTCATCGCCGTCGCTCCTGTGCTCGATGTGCTTGAGCCTGTCGCTGTAACGCGCGCGGAGCGGCTGAACGATGTCTTCAGAAAGATTGCGTTCCGACGTGATCTGGTCGAGCCGCTCGATCGTCGCCTCGATCCCGCGCCGCCGTGCCTTGTGCTCTTCGATTGTGTCGGCGAGGCGTTCCAGACACCCGGCATGGGCAAGGCCGAGCCTCCGAATGACGGTCGGGAGCATCAATCCCTGGCCCACCAGCGTCACCAGTATGACGGAAAATGTCAGGATGAGAATAAGGTCGCGGTCAGGGAAGGGTTGGCCGTTCGCGGTTGCAAATGGAATCGCGAGCGCTGCCGCGAGCGAGACAATACCGCGAACTCCGGTGAAGGCCAGCACAAACGGCCACTGCCAGGGCGGCGACGGGTCCTTGCGCCTGATTGGCGGAAAGAGCCAGCGCGGAAGGTAAGTTGCAGGATACATCCAGACGAAGCGCGTCGCGATCACCACGGCGCAGACGATTGCCGCGGAGACGAGCAGCTCCGGGATCGAATGATCGCCGACGCGGGCGATCAAGGTCCGCGCCTGAAGACCTGTGATAAGGAATACCATGCCTTCGATGAGGTAGATGAACAAATCCCAGAAGAATATGCCCTGAAGGCGGGTCGCAGCGCTGATGAGCCGGAGGCCGTTCCAGCTGATGTAGAGCCCGGCAGTCACTGTGGCGAGAACGCCTGAACCGCCCAGATGCTCCGGAGGCCAGTAGGCCAGGAATGGCGTTAAAATCGAGAGCGTGATCTCGATTCGCGGATCACGGACCCAGCGCCGCAAGCGCAATACCAGCCAACCGACGCCAATCCCCCAGACAATTTCGCCGGCAACGATGGCAGCGAATGTTGCCGCGGCTTGGTCGAGCGAAAATGTGCCGGCGCTTACGGCGGCGACCGCGAATCGATAGAGGATGAGTGCGGTGGCATCATTCGCCAGTCCTTCGCCTTCGAGGATGACAAGGATCCGCCTGGGCAGTTGCATTCTGCGAGCAATAGAGAGCGGCGCAATGGCGTCCGGCGGTGAAACGATGGCGCCCAATACGAAGCCAACGGGCCACGCTAAACCCAACAGCCAATGAGTTGCTGCCGCAACCGCGATCGTCGTGAACACGACGCAACCCACGGCCAGCAGCGAAATGGGGCGCAAATTGAAACGGAACTCCCGCCAGCTCATTGCCACCGCAGACGCATAGATAACGGGTGGCAACACCAGAAGGAGCACCAGCTCCGGAGCAAGTTCCAAACTCGGCAGGCCGGGGACAAGCGCGAGGACGACCCCGCTCAGCACCAAAAGAATGGCCGGCGGAATCTCGAGTCGGGCCGAGAGAACGGCAACCGCCGCAACCACGGCGAGCAGCAATACAAGAATCTGGATCGTCGAAACCATGCGCCTCGCCTGTCCGCTATGATGGCAAAACACGAGACTAAGTCAATTTAGCTATCGCGTTGAGCGGGGGTGGAACAGCTTGATCGGCAGTGATTTTGAAGGTGCCTCTACGAGCCAACTTGCGATGCCACCGATCATTAGCAGCGGTTCGGGTAGAGCTTGGTCCCCGCATAGCCTAGGTCAGAACACAAGCCTAGCGGATCAAGCCCACGAGCGCGATCTCGCTGGCGCTTCAGCTATGGTGCCTGGGGATGTCCGGAAAACCTGGCTGATCGCATTCGATCAAAAAAATTTCGCCGGCGGGAATTTCCGGCCCGCTCCGTGGGTCTACCTAGTGTCACAGAAGCTTCAAAGAACGGAGCGTCACAGCTAACGCTAGGCAGGACGACATGACCAAATCAAAAACCCAGATGATTGCGCTCGCTGTTGTAATGCTGTCGGGGTCGACAGACATCGTCTTGGCACAACAGCCGCCCTACCCTCCCCCTGTCTTTTCATATCGGCCGGACGGGCTTTACGAATACCGCAGCGTCGCTCCCTCCCGCTGGGACCGCTATCGCTTCGATCATTCCGGAACCCGCGGGAGACGAGGCCTGGGCGCCGATCCGGAGCGTCCGGAAGGTCCCGGCAACGTATCGCAATGAGGTCCACGGCGGCCATGGGGCGACAGGCGGTTTAGGCGAACTGCCGAGACGTTTGGCGAGCGTCTCCGCCGGGACCGCAATTTCAGGAATCGCATTGATCTCCCCATACTGCCCACGCAGCATCGGTCCCATTGCGAACAGATCTTGCGGAGCCACGCCGTCTCGGTCGAGCGTTGCGAAATCGTCCGAGACGGTGATACCCAATTTTGATCGGAAGCCGGCGCTGGTTCCTGGGCGCCAGCACGGAATGGCCGGGCGTCTTGCCGGTCGATGTCGAATGAGGCGACGCCGAAGCGCTCGCCGCGCAATATCCGCAGGTCGCCGCCGATCTGAAAAGCTACCCGCTGCCGGCCCCGAGCGCGGCGCGCAGCTGTTCGATCTGTCTCTCCACCGGGCTTGGCGGCAAGCTCTCCCGGCCACGCTGGTCTCGCGGCTTGTAGATCAGCAGATCGAGATGGATGATGCGGGCCTGAAGCCGCAATGAAACGCCGACGAAATCCCGCAAGCGCGGCGGCAGTTTTGCAAGCGCTTCCTTGTTCGACACGGTGTCTTGCTCGCTCAAACGAATCCGTCGTTTTTCCGCCGAAGCTTCGGCCCGGCTCAATTCGCCTTCATTGACGGCCCGCTGCAGCAGCAGCCAGGATGCAATCTGCATGAGCCGTGTGGTCAAACGCATGCTTTCGACCGCATAGGCGATCGCCGCGGACCGGGACAGACGCTTGGCCTCCTCCCGGCCATCGCCGTCGAGATAGGCCGCGGCCCGTCCGACCAGATCCATGCCTTCCTGGAAAAGAATGTCGAATTGTTCGGAAGCGGCCAGCTTCTCGCCAAAGGATATCGTTTTATCTTGTTTTAGAAATAAGGATTGAACCATGATGCGCCGTTTCCCCAGGGCGAAAGCTTGACCGCCCTACAGCCGCACAAACCCGGCTGCAAGGAGCGATGATTTTGGGGATCATAGCGCCAATTCAGGGGGTGGGGGCATTCACCTTTAATTAGGATTAACGCGCGGGCTCGGCCCCCCCAACACGCGCCGGCCCCGCACGCGTGGCGTTCTCGCAATTAGCAGTTCAACTATCCATTTTCAGCGCGGCGATAAAGGCTTCCTGCGGAATCTCGACCTTGCCGAACTGCCGCATCTTTTTCTTGCCGGCTTTCTGCTTTTCCAACAGCTTGCGCTTGCGCGTCACGTCGCCGCCATAACATTTGGCGGTCACATCCTTACGCAGCGCCCGCACGGTCTCGCGAGCGATGATCTTTCCTCCGATCGCTGCCTGGATCGGGATCTGAAACATGTGCTGCGGGATGAGTTCCTTCAACTTTTCCACCATGGCTCGGCCGCGAAGATCGGCACGGTCGCGGTGCACCAGCATGGAGAGCGCGTCAACCGGTTCGGCATTGACGAGAATCGACATCTTGACCAGATCGCCGGGGCGATAATCGGTGATCGCGTAATCGAAACTCGCATAGCCTTTCGAGATCGATTTCAGCCGGTCGTAGAAATCGAACACGACTTCATTGAGCGGCAGATCATAGGTCGCCATCGCCCGCTTGCCGACGTAATTCAAATCGATCTGAATCCCGCGCCTCTCCTGGCAAAGTTTCAGCACGGCACCGAGGTAATCATCAGGCGTCAGAATGGTCGCGCGGATCCAGGGTTCCTCAATCGTTTCGATCTTGGTCGGATCGGGCATGTCGGCCGGATTGTGCAGCTCAATGGTCGCATCGCCCCGCTGCACGATCCGATAGACCACCGAAGGCGCGGTCGCGATGAGATCGAGGTTGAATTCGCGCTCGAGCCGCTCCTGGATGATCTCTAGGTGGAGAAGCCCCAAAAACCCGCAGCGGAAACCAAACCCCAGCGCCGCCGAGCTTTCCATTTCATAGGAGAAGCTCGCGTCATTGAGGCGGAGCCTTCCCATCGCCGCGCGGAGATCGCTAAAATCAGCGGCATCGACTGGAAACAAACCGCAGAAAACCACCGGCTGCGCGGGTTTGAATCCGGGCAGGGCTTCGGTACAAGGCCGCCGCTCGTCGGTGATAGTATCGCCGACGCGCGTATCGGCGACTTGCTTGATCTGCGCGGTGATGAAACCCACTTCCCCCGGGCCCAGCTCGGCGACATCCTGCATCTTGGGGCGAAACACGCCGATCTTATCGACCTCATAATGGGCGTCCGTTCCCATCATTTTGATCTTCTGGTGCTTCTTCAGCGTCCCGTCGATCACCCGCACAAGCACGACGACACCGAGATAGGCGTCGTACCAGGAATCGACGAGAAGCGCCTTCAAAGGAGCGGTCTCATCGCCCTTTGGCGGCGGCAGCCGGGTGACGATGGCCTCCAGGACAAGGTCGATGCCGAGCCCGGTCTTGGCCGAAATCAGCACGGCTTGGGACGCGTCGAGACCAATCACATCCTCGATCTGCTGCTTGATCCGCTCGGGCTCGGCGGCGGGAAGATCGATCTTGTTCAAGACCGGCACGATCTCATGGCCGGCATCGAGCGCGTGGTAGACATTGGCGAGGGTCTGCGCCTCGACCCCTTGGCTCGCATCCACCACCAGCAACGAGCCCTCGCAGGCCGCGAGCGAGCGGGACACTTCATAGGCGAAATCGACGTGGCCGGGCGTGTCCATCAAGTTCAAAATATAGGTTTTGCCGTCCTTCGCCTTGTATTCCAGCCGGACCGTCTGGGCCTTGATGGTAATGCCGCGCTCTCGCTCGATGTCCATCGAATCGAGCACCTGTTCCACCATATCCCGCGCGGCCACGGTCCCGGTCGATTGGATCAGCCGGTCGGCGAGGGTGGATTTGCCGTGGTCGATATGGGCAACGATGGAAAAATTGCGGATGTTTTCAAGAGCATGAATCGTCATGCGAGCCGGGATAGCAGGCGCGCGCCGCGAAGGAAAGGCGAACCCGCAGGGGTTCTATCGAACGTGTCGGTCGGCACAGCGGGGATGGTTGCCGAGAGCTACGTTGCGCAGGGTTCGAGGTTGGAAACCCTCTGACCCAAACGGGCCTTGCAGAGTTCTTCACTCGGATGAACACTAAAGGCTCTGGTCAAGTAATAGTATGTTTTTAACAGCCTTTTTTGATCAGACGTTTATTCACATATCATAATATTCAGCTATCAGCTCCTCGTGAGCCGGTTTCTTCCCAAGAGGAGAATGGCGAGATGGACATCCTTGTCCTCGGCAGCTTTTTCTATTTCGGGGCTATTCTGGCGCTGTATTTCAGGTTCTATGTTCTGGTGCCGGCATTTGGGCTCGCCATTGTCCTCATCCTGATCAGCCCCTCGCATTTGGAGCCCAACCTTCTCGGTTGGGGTTTCCAAACTGTCGGGGTCATCACCAGCTTCCAACTTGGCTGCGTCACTGGACTGGGGTTGCAGGCCTTTTCGCCGTTTCTCCAGCGATTTCGGGAAACATCGGCGTCCGCGCCCCTAAATCTCAGATCTGCTGCCCGGGAGACGAAGCCCTTCCGCGACCCATCAGTGCAAACTCCCCCCCAACGTGCGAAGAAGCTTCCTTTGCAGGACCAGATCACCCCCCGTAAGTCTGCGTGAGATAATCCAAGATTATCTTGGCATCCGCCGGATTGATGGGAGCCCCATAAGTCTTGGTCATCTTGGTCACCTCGGCCTCCCAATGCGCAGCATCGAGGAACGGCGAATTCATCTCGATATAAGCGAGACTATGACAGACTGAGCAATTCGCCTCGACCGTTTCGAGCCCCGGCGCGGCTTTAAGTTGAACGGGTTTCTCATCGGCAATCGCTAAAGAGGGGATGAACGCCAGCCCGGCGAGAAGTGCGAACCACCGCATTATTTCCTCCCTCACACGACATCGAGCGTCACGCTTTGCGGGACGTTGTGGTGGTAGCCGCCCGGATTTTGGATTAGCTCCTGGGTTTGGGTCTGGCCTATTTTGTTGGTGGCGCGAGCCATGACCGCAAATTTGCCATGGCGCCGGGGCGTGAACTCATAACTCCAACTGCGAAACGCAAATCGGCCGAGATCCTCCCCGAGCCTTGTCTCAGTCCAGCTTTTGCCCCCGTCGAGGGAGACATCGACCTCGCTGATGCCATAGCCGCCATCCCAGGCGATCCCGCTGACGGAAGTAGCCAGTCCGACCTTCAAATGGGTGCCGTCGAAGGGAGTCGTGATCAGCGAGTTCACGACCATTTCGGTAATCGGCGTGTTAGTTTCCGTCCCCTGCGATTTGAACCGCGCAACCAGCGGAAACTTCCCAAGCGGAATGCGATAGGCCGTCTTCATCCAGTATCCCTCGAAAGGCCTAGTCACCACCGTGAGCTTGGTGAGATGTTTCACCCAATAGGTCGCGGTCCAGCCAGGCACGACAATCCGGGCCGGAAAACCATTCCAATGCGGCAGCGGCTCGCCATTCATCTCATAGGCAATGAGCGTCGTTTCCTCGACCGCTTTCGATAAGGGAAGGCTTTTCGCGAAGTCCGGCGTTTCAACGATCAGAGGACCATCGGCGGCATCGAACACCACTTCCAACGCGTCCTTCTTGAGGCCCGCAAGATCCAGAACATCCTTGAGCCGTGCGCCCTTCCAACGTGCGCAGCCCATCCCGCCATATCCCCATTGGACGCCAGCCACATGCGGCTGGACCAGGCCGCGCCGATTGCCCGAACACTGACAAACGGCAATGATTTCGAACGACGGCAGTTTCTTCAATTCATCGAGGCTGATTTGCACTGCGCCGTTGGCGCCCTCTCCGCCAACATCCAATTTCCAACTGCTCGCCTCGATTTCCGGGATGTCGGCGAGATGGTAGCGCACGAAGAATTCGTCATTGGGTGTGATCGCCGTGCGGAAATATCCGAGCGGCGATTCATAGTTCGGCGGCTTGGAGGTGAGCCGGATCAGCGGCTTCTTGCCAGGGAGGGTTTCGAGAGCGGCATAGGCGCGGGTTCCGGCGGGTAATAAGGGCGACAGCCACAACGCATCGCTTGGTTGGGATTGAGCGCCACGCGCCCAGGTGGGCAAGCCCCCTGCTCCCGCCAAGCTGGCTCCTGCCGCTTCAAGCACACCGCGTCGCGTAATCACTTGCGTTCTCCGCCTCAGCGGCGCCGGAACTTTATTTTCCCTTCACCCGATTAACGGCCGCGTGGATGCGCGGAGCGATAGACTTCGAGAAGGCGCGCACTATCCACGGCGGTGTAAATCTGTGTCGTAGAAAGCGAGGCGTGGCCCAAAAGTTCCTGGATGCTGCGGAGATCGCCGCCGCGCCCCAGAAGATGGGTTGCGAAGGAATGGCGCAGCGCATGCGGTGTCGCACTTTCGGCAAGACCCAGCGCGCCGCGCAAACGCTCAACGACAAGCTGGATGATCCGTGGACTTAGCGGGCCGCCCTTGACGCCCACGAACAAAGGCGCATCCGGTGCCAGCGCATAGGGGCAAAGGCCGAGATAGGTTTCGATCGCCTGCCGCACTGGGGCGATCACCGGCACCGCACGGCTTTTTTGACCCTTGCCGACCACCGTCAAGACATCGAGCGGGCCAATCGGCGCCTGCGACCGCTTAATCGCCAAGGCTTCCGAAATGCGCAGTCCGGCGCCATACAGCAGACCTAAAACGGCGGCGTCGCGGGCGATGACCCATGCCGGTCTTTCCTCCCCGGTCCGCGCCTCCGCCTGAACCACGCGACGCGCCCCATCGACGCTCAATGGGTGTGGCAAGCCGCGCTGAATTTTGGGCGGTCGCAGCGCCGAAAAGGCCAGTGCCTTGCCTTTGCCATTGCGTTCCAAATAGCGCGCGAAGGAACGCAGGCCCGCGAGCTGGCGCAACAAAGAGCGGCTGCCGGCGCCTTCGCCACGCCGAGCGCCGAGAAACGCCCGCAGATCGGCCGCCACCAGGCTTTCAAAGGTCGAAAGCGAGGGCGCCTCGCCAAAATGGGTCGCGGCAAATTTCAAGAATTGGCGGAGATCCCGCCCGTAAGACATGAGCGTATGCGCTGAAACGCGGCGCTCGCCCGCCAAATGCGAGATCCAGGCCTGGGCCTGCGCCGAAAGCCCGGCATCGGCTGGTGAAAAATCGGGCAGGCCAGCTGTGACTTGGGCTTTATTTTGGATCGGCGCATCACTCATGCTTGATCATAGCTCGTCCGAGTCCTAACAATTCCTTGTCGGGGCTCCAAAATCCCCGGCCCTGTTCGGCGAAAAATACGTCATGCGATTACGCGCCGATATCTGGGTTTCGGCCTATCTGAGACGTTGCGCAATCGAAGGCGCCTATTCCGTGCTGCGCCGGCGGGGCGCGGCGGAAGCCGGCGCCATTTTCGTGAAGATCGACCGGCTCGACGGCGCCGCCGCCTTGTTTGGGCCGGCGCCGCAAAGCGAGGTCGTGGACGGCCGGGAGCGTGTTTTCGCGCGGCTCCATAGCGACCCCTGGATCGATCCGGCCAAGACCGAGGAGCGTATCGCCCGCGAAATCCACTTCGACCCGGATGTCTGGATCATCGAAACGGAAGATCGCGAAGGCCGCTGTTTCCTCGATGTCGTGGAGTGATTTGTGCGGCGAAACAATTGGTATGATTGCGTCGGAAAATATAATTCCTCAAGGTGCAGCAATGGGCTCGCTATGCAAGCATTGCTTTCGAGAATTGCTAATGAATGAGGTGTCGATCGGGCGTGGTTTCAGCAGCTAATCGATCGCTTTTTGACCAATTTCTTGTTCCACCCCTCTGAAACCGACTTGTCGAGAAGGCTCATGGGTATGTCCTGGCCCTTTTTGAAGGCAATCTTCTTACCATCGACCCTAATTTCGAACGGCATGATTGCGACGTAACCTACTTCTTTAGCAATGAAATCTATCCCCTTGTCGCTGAGCTCCCAAACTCCCCTTTGTGAATCGGCACGCAAAAGTCCGTCCTTCACCAAGCCGTTCCGCTCCCAACAAACAGCGTTCCACCATCGTGGATCACCACTTGAAACGGGTTCATAATCCGCGGGATTGAGGTGTGGCTTCATCTCGGTTTCCATAAGCGCCCTAATTTCATGCGTTGAGCCACCGCCGCCCAATTCATAAAGCGTTTCAAGCAACGGGAGACGAAAGTCCCTTTGTGGCAGCTTCTTTCCACGACCCGACGCGTTGAGCGCCGGTTTTTGAGCTGCCATTTCAGTTTGGATCCGATGTCTCCCCATTGATACGTCCAAAGCATCTAGCGCCCGATTGACGATGTCATCGGGGCTATCCTCCAATGGGATCGCGTGGGTCTTCAATCGGTCCCAGGTATTTTGGGAAATTCGAATCACCGGCATCATCGCATGCTCCTAGATTGACCATTTACTATTACCTTGTACCTTGTACCTTGTACCTTGTACCTTGTACCTTGTACCTTGTACCTTGTACCTTGTAACAAGGTAATAGTAAATAGCGAAATTCTAACCGCAATTGGCCAAGCTAACTCCTTCCTCCCTAGCCTCCTACCCCGCCCCATGCGAAAAAAGAGCTTCCGGAATCGGAGCGCGCATGACTGACAGTCCTGAAATTTTTCCGCCCGCAACCGAGGCGGAGTGGAAAAGACTGGTCGAGCGTTTCCTCGACGGCCGGTCGTTTGAAAGTCTCGTCTCAACGACCTTCGAAGGCTTGAGGATCGAGCCGCTTTACAACCGCTCCCTTATTGAAAGCGCCCGCACGCTGCGGCAAAAACCCGGCGCGTGGAAAATCTCGCAACGCATCGATCATCCCGATCCCGAGACAGCGAACCAAATGGCCCGCGCCGATCTCGAAGGGGGTGCCGATGCATTGACCCTCACGATTGCATCGACGCCGGCCGCGCGGGGATTTGGTGTGCGGATTGATGACGAACATGTTCTTGATCGCGTGCTTGCCGACATCGACCTCGATCTGGTGCCGCTTCGGTTAGACGCCGGTGCGCGCGCGCTCGACGTCGCATCAAATTTCGCGTTCCTTGCGCAACAACGGCGCCTGACCTCGGCCGCGCTCGATGTCGATTTCGCTTATGATCCGGTGGGGCTCTCGGCACGCTCTGGCATTGCACGACCGGCGCTTTCGCAGGACTTGGCGAAGACCCATGGAATGCTGCGAGATGCCGGATTTGCCGGACATCTCTTGCTTGCCGATGGGCGGCCATATCATGAGGCCGGTGCCGGCGAAGCCCAGGAGTTAGCGTGCGTCATCGCCACCGGCGTCGAATATTTGAGGCTGCTCGAAGCGCAAGGTCTTTCGCTTGAAGATGCGCGTGACGAAATCGCTTTTCTTCTCACAGCCGATGCCGATGAATTTTTGAGTCTCGCCAAATTTCGCGCGCTGCGGCGGCTTTGGGCCCGCGTTGAAAGTGCCTGCGATCTTGTGTCGCAACCCCTTCGTCTTCATGCGGAAACCTCTTTCCGAATGATGACGAGGCATGATCCGTTCGTGAATATTCTGCGCGCGACGATGGGGGTTTTTGCGGCTGGTGTCGGCGGCGCGGATACAATCACAGCTTTGCCGTTCACCCTCGCGCTTGGCCTGCCCGATGAATTTGCGCGCCGCATCGCGCGCAACACGCAACTCGTTTTGATTCATGAGGCTAGCCTCGCCAAGGTCGCCGACCCGGCGGCTGGAGCGGGGAGCTTTGAGGCCCTGACCGCAAAGCTCTGCGAGCAGGCTTGGAGCCTGTTCCAAAGCCTCGAGGCGCAGGGAGGCATGACCAAGAGTCTTCAAGCCGGATTACCGCAAAGAGAGATCGCCGCGACGGCGGCGGCAAGATACGACGCCATCGCGCATCGCAAACTTGCGATTACAGGTACGAGCGAGTTTCCCGCATTTGGCGAAACGACAATTCGCGTGCTAGGAACGTCTTCGGTGATCGACGATCGCGCGCCCGCGGTGACGAATTTCACGCCCCTGCCTTCGCACCGAGACGCCGAGCCATACGAAATTTTCCGCGCTGTTTCCGACGAAGAATTTTCGCGGACCGGCACAAGGCCGAAAATATTTCTCGCCAATCTTGGCGTTGCTTCGGACTTCACGCCGGCCTCAACCTTCGCCACGAACTTCTTCGCCGTGGCAGGGCTCGAAGCTCAACCCCAGGGCGGCTTTGAGACGGCGCAACACGCGAGCGATGCTTTCCGCGAATCGGGTTGCAAGATTGCCTGCATTTGCACGCAGGCAATGACGAATGTGGCTCTGACGAATTTTGCGCAGGCGTTACACACTGCAGGAGCCATGCGCATCTATCTTGCGGGACCAAAGACCGCAGATGCAGCTCTGTTGGAAGCCTGGGCTGTGAAATTGATTTGTGCGGATAGCAATGCTCTGGCTATTCTGTCGGATGCGGTCAGCATAGCCGTTCGTGACCGCTAGGAATACGAAGGAAGAAAATAAATGAGAAGGGAAAGAGGATGAGATTGAAGTCTTTTGCGCGTGTTTCCGCTGCTGCGTTGATGGGCGCTAGTCTGTTGTCATGGGTCGATACTGCCCAGGCGCAGCGCAGGTCTTTCGAAACACCGCATTCGCACGACGGGGTCTATGCTGTCGACATCACCACGCAGCAAGGCGATTGCGATAGAGCCTATCATTGGTCGATCGCAATATCCGGCGGCCACATCACCTCGGCCGGCGATACGCCGATGGAAGCCAGCGGGCAGATCAACCGGCGTGGCATCGTGGCCCTGGCGTTTCGGCGCATGGATAAAGTCGCGCATGTGACCGGACGGCTCGCCGAAGGCTCAGGCTCGGGCACTTGGTCATCGCCATCCCTGCAGTGCGCAGGTTCCTGGCACGCCAGTCGGCATAGCTAAGCTAGGCGGGGCGTGCCGAACACGCGGCACGCCGCAGAAGCAGCCTGGCATCATGATGGCTTGTTAAGGCGCAACTTACTATAATCTGGCGCATCCGCGGCGATTCATGGCTGGGAGGTGCCTGTGAGCCGCATTCCCGATTTTGCGCAACTGCCCTTCGCTTTGGCGGCGGACAAGTCCGATGGGGTCTCCGCACTCGCCTGGGCAACGCCAGAGGGCATGACGCTCAAATCGCACTACGATGCGAGCGATATTGCCGGGCTCGACTGCCTCGACACATTTCCAGGCCTTGCGCCGTATTTGCGCGGCCCCTATCCCACCATGTATGCCGAGCGTCCCTGGACGATCCGGCAATATGCCGGCTATTCGAGCGCCGAAGAGTCGAACGCCTTCTACCGCCGCAATCTTGCCGCCGGGCAAAAGGGACTCTCGGTCGCTTTCGATCTCGCCACCCATCGGGGCTATGATTCGGATCACCCGCGGGTCGCCGCCGATGTCGGCATGGCTGGCGTCGCCATCGATTCCATTTACGACATGCGGACGCTTTTCTCTGGGATTCCGCTGGATCAAATGTCGGTGTCGATGACGATGAGCGGCGCGGTTCTGCCGGTGCTCGCTCTCTACATCGTCGCCGCGGAGGAGCAAGGCGTACCGCACGCCAAACTGACCGGCACGATCCAAAACGATATTCTCAAAGAGTTTATGGTTCGCAATACCTATATCTACCCGCCCGAGCCTTCCTTGCGGATCGTGTCCGACATTTTCGCCTATACGGCGCGACACATGCCGAAGTTCAATTCGATTTCCATCTCCGGCTATCACATGCAGGAAGCAGGGGCGACCGCCGATCTCGAACTCGCCTATACACTGGCCGATGGCATGGAATATGTCCGCGCCGGTCTGCGGGCCGGTCTTGGCGTTGACGAATTCGCACCACGGCTCTCGTTCTTCTTCGCGACATCAATGAATTTTTTCATGGAGGTCGCAAAGCTTCGCGCCGCACGTCTTGTTTGGGCAAAGCTCATGAGGGCTTTCAATCCCCAATCGGAAAAGAGCTCCGTGCTGCGGATGCACACCCAGACGTCCGGCTGGTCGCTCGCGGCGCAGGATGTATTCAACAATATCCTGCGCACCGAGATCGAGGCGATGGCGGCGACCCAAGGGCATACCCAGTCCTTGCACACGAATGCATTCGATGAAGCGCTGGCCTTGCCAAGCGACTTCTCGGCCCGCATCGCCCGCAACACCCAGCTTTTCCTGCAACAGGAAAGCGGCACGAACCGGATCATCGATCCTTGGGGCGGCTCTTACTATGTCGAGCGCCTCACCGCCGACCTGGCTCGCCGCGTTCTGGCGCACATCGACGAAATCGAAGCGGCCGGCGGCATGGTGAAAGCCATCGAGGCAGGCATTCCGAAACTGCATATCGAGGAAGCCGCCACACGAACCCAGGCCCGGATCGATAGCGGAACCCAGTCCGTGATCGGAGTGAATATCTTCAGACAGGCGTTCGAGCCGGAGGTCGAGATTTTGCGGGTCGACACGGCCGCCGTTCGATCGCAGCAGATTGCCAAGCTCGACCGCCTCAAGGCCGAGCGCGATCCGGCGCTCGTGCAACGCACGCTGGATGCTTTGACCGAGGGCGCCGCGGGTACTGCCAATCTCTTGGAGCTTGCCGTCGAAGCTGCGCGGGCCAAGGCGACTGTCGGCGAAATATCCTTCGCGCTCGAAAAAATCTACGGCCGCCATCGCGCCGAAGTGAAGATGGTTTCCGGCGTCTACGCGACGGAAGCCAGATCGCCGGCCGTCTCCCACGTCAAAAGCATCATCGACGCGTTTGCCGAAAATGACGGTCGGCGCCCTCGCATTCTCATCGCCAAGATCGGACAGGATGGGCACGATCGCGGTCAGAAAGTGGTTGCATCCGCGTTCGGTGATTTTGGTTTCGATGTCATCGTGGGGCCGCTGTTTGCAACGCCCGAGGAAGCCGCGCGGCAAGCGGTCGAAAACAACGTGCACGTCATCGGCGTTTCGTCGCTCGCTGCCGGTCATTTGACCTGCGTGCCGCAATTGCGTGCGGCGCTCGATCGGCAAAACCGGCCCGATATCATGATCGTCGTCGGCGGGGTCATCCCGTCCCAGGATTTTGCGGCGCTGCGCGATGCTGGAGCGGCAGAAATTTTTCCGCCCGGAACGGCGATCCCGCAGGCGGCGGCACGTCTGATCGAAGAACTAAACCACCGGCATGGCTACCAGCAGAAGGGCGTGGCGGAATAGCAAGGGCCAAACCCAACTATTTGGCGTCGGCGGTCTGCAACTGCGCATTTATCAAGGCGGGGTCGAAATCGCCGATGTAAATAAGATTTTCGATCGAGATCATGATTTCAAATTTATGCTGGGCAATCGCGCGCTGAAAAGCGAGACTGGAAAATTGGCCGGGAAGCATCCAGTCGTGCAGCTCGACAATAACCACCATGGCCTTTGACAGCCATTCGGTATTGGCGCTGAACACATCCGTCTCGAAGCCTTCTATATCTATCTTGGCAAGGAATAGCTCGCATTCGGGTCCGCACGACGCGATGATGTCGTTGATCGTGCATATTTCCACCTTCTTGCCGGTTCCGCCGCGTCTGGTTTGGATCCCCCAGGTTTCCTGAAACGGATTGGCCAATGTAACCGACCCGGGCGCACCCCCGACGGCAGCTTCGATCACCGTTATGCTTGGGTTCGCCTTTGTATTGATCCGGGCCATCTCGCAATTTTCCGGATCCGGTTCAATCGCAACAACTTTGGACTGCGGAAATTTTTTCGCAAACCACAGAGCCGAGCAGCCATTATTGGCACCGGCATCGATGATCAATGGAATTTTCCCGCTCTCCAGAATTTGCCTGTACCGCTTGCTGATTCGATCGGCCTGCGGAAAATGCCCCAGCTCATATTGCCGGGTGCGAAAGACCTGCCTCGTGACCCAAAGGTCGTTTGACTTTTTACGAATACAGATCGGACCGGCGCCCCGCACGGACACATAATAAGGATCCGATAACAGCATCTTCACATATCTGAAGGGGAACGTGAGCCCCAGCCGCATCATGTCTTTTGCGTTGTCCAAAAAAAACGCGGGGACCGGATGCATTCTCGACTCCATGAAAACTTAAGGGAAGACCGCGCGCACCAGCGCGGCGCGACGATAGGCGATTATCGCCAAAGCGGCAAATATGCGCAGGATGCGCAACGCTCAACGCAAGCGGGGCCCATTGTCAGCTGGCGCGGCCCGATCTTTCAGGCGCGCTCCAAAAGCCGAAAAAGCTCCGTTCGCACCCCCGATGGATCGGGCAAAAGATAGCGCGCATCGGTTGCAAATTCGGCGGTGCCGACCCGCACGGAAATTCCGCCCCGCGCATTGACGAACCGGAAGCCGCTTTCATCGGTCAAATCATCCCCGATGAAAACCGGCCTTCGCCCAAAAAAGGGCGAGTGTTCAAGCAAGGCATCAATGCCCCGCCCTTTGTCGTGGTGGGCCTGCTTGAGTTCGGCAACCATCTTGCCTTCCTGGATTGAGAGACCGGTCCTCTGGGCCAGCGTCGCAAGAAAGGCCAAGACGTCGCTTGCCAGCTCCGGCCGCTGCCTGAAGTGCACCGCGATCGTCGCGCCCTTATCCTCAAGCAACAAGCCCGGATGGGCGTCCACGAAATCGGCGAGCGGGGTCCGCGCCATCTTCGTGGCATCATCTTGCGGCGGCGTCCGCGCGCCGTCGGAAAAGCGGATTTCCGCCCCATGCAAGCCTGCGGCAGGCAAAACCAGCGGCGCGACAATACGATCGATGTCGTCGATTTTGCGCCCGCTCACAAGGCCAAGCGCACCATTCGCAGCTTCTTTGAGGTTTCCCAGCAGCGCCAGCAAAGCATGATCGGCAATAACATCCTCGGGACGGGGGCGGATTTCAAGCAGCGTTCCATCGACATCGAGGAAATAGGCGCATGCGGAGGGTGGCGCCAAATTCAGCAAAGCGCCGGACTGCAAGGGAAGCGGGACATCAGCCAAAACGCTACCAAACCCCAATGTTGGGCATGGAGGCCCAGGGCTCTTGCTTCGGCTGGGGCGGCCCCTTTTGCAAAAGCTCGATGGAGACATTGTCTGGCGAGCGGACGAAGGCCATCGATCCGTCGCGGGGAGGCCGGTTTATGGTCACACCGGCCTTCTTGAGCCCGTCACAGAAAGCGTAAATATCTTCAACGGCAAAGGCCAGATGGCCGAAGTTGCGGCCGCCGTCGTAAGCCTCCTTATCCCAGTTATACGTCAGTTCGATGAGAGGAGACTTGCTTTTCTGGACGTGCTCCATATCGCCAGGGGCAGCGAGAAATATCAATGTGTAACGGCCTGACTCATTCTCGACGCGCCTGGTTTCGACAAGCCCAAGTTTGTTGATATAGAAATCAAGCGATTGCGCGAGATCCGAGACACGGACCATTGTGTGTAGATATTCCATGATCATGTCCTCCGATGCCGCTTGGCATTTTCAAAGGTCGCGGGATTGTGCCGCTAGCGCAGCATGAGCCAAACTTTCGCTTTCTTTTTTTAGATATAGCAGGAATGAGCAATTTTGTGGCCCCCTTGCAAAGCTCCCGATAAACCCTTAACGCCGTGGCCCGGGGCCAAAGTTTCTTACAAAGGCCTGCGATCGTTCAAAACCTTTTGCTGCCGCATGCTTTTACTCAAAAGGGTTTCATTTTCGCGGATCAGGCATAGGCCATGACGAGCGCGTCGAAAAAATCGGAAGAATTGGCGAACGGAGCCAGTCGGCTCAAGGAGAGGGCCGCGCTCGCTTCGATTGCTGTCAGTGTGCTTTTAACGACCAGCAAATTCGTTGCTGGCATCGCCTCGGGCTCGCTGGCGGTCTTGTCCGAGGCCGGCAATAATTTGGCCGATGTCGCCACAAGCATCCTCACCTATTTCGCGATCAGGATCGCCAATAAGCCGGCCGACGAGGATCATCAATATGGTCACGCCAAGGTCGAAGCCTTGGCGGCGCTGATCGAGACGGGATGCTTGTTCGCGCTCGCCGCCTATATTCTGGTCGAGGCCATCAAGCGCCTCGCCGGCCATGAGGCCACCATCGACCCCAATCCGCTTGCCTTTGGAATCTTGGTCATCTCGATCGTTGTGGATTTTTTTCGCTGGCGTTATCTCAGCCGGATCGCGAAATCCACCAAAAGCGAGGCGCTTGCCGCCGACGCTTTGAATTTTTCGAGCGATATCGTCAGCTGCACAATGGCACTCGGGGGTCTTGCCGCTGCCCATTACGGCTATCCTCAAGGCGATGCGGTCGCAGCTCTCGGGGTGGCGGCTTTCATCGCGGTCGCTGGCTTCCAGATCGCGCGGCGGACCGTCAACACTCTGGTCGATACCGCACCGAAAGGCCTCACGGAGCAGATCAAATCGATCGCCCAGTCGGTTCCAGGCGTGATCAAGGTCGAGAGCCTCCGGCTACGCCCGGCAGGTGCGGAGGTCGTCGGTGAACTGGCGATCACCGTATCGCGGACTTTACCGCTCGAAAAAGTTGCGGCGATCAAAACAAATGTCGCAACGGCCATCACCACCCGCCATCCAGAGGTTGCGGTGACCGTCTCCGCGGAACCGATCGCGCTCGACGACGAAACGATTCTCGAACGGGTTCTCCTGATCGCCGCGAAACGCCATCTTCCGGTGCATCACGTGACCATGCAGGAATTGGGCGGCCGCACGTCGATCAGCTTCGACGTCGAACTCGACGGCCGCATGCCGCATGGCAATGCGCATGAAATCGTCACGGGGCTTGAAACCGAGATCGGTCGCGAACTTGGGTCCGATATCGAGGTCGAGACCCACATCGAACCCCTCGAACCTCGCCAGTTGCACGGTCACGACGCGCCCCCGGCAACGCGGGCCGAAATCGCCTCCGCCCTCGCCAAATTCGCGCCTAGCACAGGCGCAATTTACGATGTTCACAGCGTCAGGGTGAGAAAAACCCCGGCGGGCCTGGTCGTCAATTATCATTGCCGGGTCAGCCCCAGCCTCAGCGTCGATGAAGTGCACGATCATGTCGACGAGCTCGAGCGCAAGATGCGCGCCGATTTCGCCGACATCGTCAGGATCGTCGGCCACGCCGAGCCGTTACGCGCATGAGCAAAAATCTCGACCCATCGACCCCGCCCTTTGTGATGCTGGCCAATCTGCTGCGGGTCCGCCGCTTCGCTCCCCTGTTCTGGTGCCAGTTTTTTTCCGTCTTCAACGACAATTTCGTACGCAACATGCTCGCCATGTTGATCTTGTTCAGGCTCGGAGAAAGCGAAGCGGGCCCCCTGATCACGCTGGCGGTCGGCATTTTCATGCTGCCGTCGCTTCTCCTCTCGGGGCTCGGTGGCGAACTGGCCGACGCGCAGGACAAAGCACGCCTTGCACGCCATCTGAAGTTCGCAGAAATATTCGTCCAAATGGTCGCGGCCCTTGGCCTGTGGCTGGGGTCGCTCCCGCTGCTTTACGCGGCGCTCTTCGGACTCGGGGTCGTCGGTGCTTTGTTCGGCCCGCTCAAATACGGAATCCTGCCGGATCTTCTCGTGAAGGACGAACTCCTCGCCGGCAATGCCCTGGTCGAGGCGGCCACCTTCATCGCCATTTTTCTTGGACTGATCGCCGGGGGCCTCTCCGCAACCGGACGTGCGCCGGAAGGAACCGTCTTGCAGCTTATGGCCATTGCCATTGCCTGCTATGCGGCCAGTCTTTTCATTCCGTCGACGGGACGTGCCGCGCCCGATCTGCGTGCAAATCCGAATATATTTGCATCGACCCGCGCGCTTTTGAGCGAGATCGCGGCCGATCCCATTCTTTGGACAAGGAGCATGGCGGTCTCCTGGTTCTGGATGAGCGGGGCCGTCGCACTTTCATTGGTACCTGTGGTTGTGCGCAACAAGACAGGAGGCGGCATAGAAGTTGAAACGGCTGTCAGCGCGCTGTTCGCGCTCGGCATCGGAATCGGCTCGATTGCCGCGGCAGTCATCGCGCATGGCCGCATTTTTTTGAAGCCGGTGCCCTTCGCAGCGCTCGCCATGGCCGCCTTTCTGATCGACCTCGGTGTTGCCACTCTATTGCTGCCGGTGGCAACCGTGGAGGTTGGACTCGGCGAATTCTTCCGCTCGGCAGCCGGCATTCGCATCGCATGCGATGTCGCCGGTCTGGCCTGCGCCGGTGGCCTCTTTGTCGTGCCACTGTTCACCGCGATCCAGGCCGACGCGCCCAAGGAGCGGCGCGCGCGGATTGTCGGCGGCGTAAATATCCTCAACTCGGCCTTCATTGTGTTGGGCGTGCTGGCGACCGCCTTGCTCCAAAGCAAAAGTTTCGGTGTCACCGAGCCGGTTCTCCTCACCGCGCTCGGCGTTCTCAACATCGGCGCGGCTTACTACGTGCGCAAGGCCGTGCTGCGCGGGGAGGCCTGAGGAGGGGGCCGCAAAGCATCCTGGCTTTGCGCTCGCCCGTGATGGAATAGGGATCGCTCGAAGCCTGAAGGACTTTTCCAATAGGAGATAGAATATTGCACAGCCCGATACTCGCGCCACTTGTCGCGCTCGTCCTATGGTCGTTCGTAATGTGGGCTTGGCTCTATGCGACGCGTATTCCGGCGGTAACGATGGGCAAAATAGTCTACGACCCCCACCGTCCCGCCGAAGAGTTTCATGCTCAGCTACCCGCCCGGGTGCGCTGGAAGGCGGATAATTACAACAACCTCATGGAGCAACCAACCCTCTTCTATGCTGTGACGTTGACATTGGCGCTGCTTGGGGCAGGCGAAGGTTTGAACACCGGCCTCGCTTGGCTGTATGTCGGCCTGCGAATTGCGCATAGTCTCGTTCAGGCGATTGTCAACGTTGTCATGCTTCGCTTTGCCATCTTCATGGCCGCGTCGTTCGTTCTGCTGGTGATGTCGGTGCGTGCTGCCTTTATCGTGTACTAGAATGCGAGATCAGTCGACGACACGAAGCCTTACGAAAATTCAAAGCGGGTCGCGCAAAAAAGTCCTAACGGCATAAACACTGTTTCCGGCGGCGCGGGTTTCAAAAATCGGGTTTCTTCGCGAGCCACGACGTCGGACCGCTTGCCACTGGCCCCGCGCGCGCCGTTGTTTTTGGACATCACCGTCCTATCGACAGATGCGATAGTCGAAAGAAAGAGGAAAGGATCTTGATGGCAATGCCGACAAAGCCGGTGCCGCCATAAAACCCGCTTTTGTTAAGCTGGACATATACATAGGCCGGTTGGTCCGAATGATTGGTCAATTCGCACACGAAGAACCCTTCGCGGGCTCTCACCGAGTTAAAAAGGATTCTGGTCGCGGCAGCAAATTCTCGCAGTCTGACTCGAATCATACCGAGCGCCCTTTTAGACTTCCGCGACAGATTTTTTTCGTTGAACTTCCCCTTCTCGGTAATGGCGGCTTTATAATCATCGGGATGGCACAGGCTGGTCGGCCGGAGCTTGGAGTCGACATTGATGGTCGCGGCGATGACATTGCCGAGCGCAAAGTCTCGGCTCTCGCCCGGTTCCAATCGTTCGCACCATACCATCGTCCGGCCGGCAAGACACAAAATGGCAGGCTTGGAAAAATTGCGTATGGGATAAGTCCTATAGGCATAGGGAGCGCGCGACCAACTCATCACCGACGCATTGCAGGGCACCGATCTCATCACCACATTGGGCGATGAGCATAGATAGGCAGTCTGCAAAAACTGAAGCGGCGGCGCGCCCTCCTTGGCAAGATCCGACAAGTCGATTTTCTCGACAACATTGCCATCGCCCGCCGTCAATAATATCTCGCGTTGCTTGGTCAGAGTCTTGATCATATTGAGTTTGACATCCCCGCCGCCACAAAGCATGCGCATGAAGGTGTTGAACTCATTCATGATCCACGAGTGCTGCGGTATCGGATGCGGGCTCTGGCGCGGAACATTCTTTGTTCCCGGCCATCGGCAAACGGAGCGGCCCGGCTGATCAAAAAAATACGTGTTCGGACCAAGGGTCACCACAATGCCCTCGCCTTTTTCTAAAGGATGAAAATCGCTCTCTCCCTCTTCCAGGAAGAGGCGGGTTATATTGAAAAAAGGATCCCGCATAAAACCTCACCACAATTGGAGAGCGGCCTTGGCCGGTCGACCTTGACACTTCAGCGAGCCACGATGCCGTCGTCAGCCTCCGGCGCAGAGCAGGTCCGCGCTGGTTTCCCT
Source organism: Beijerinckiaceae bacterium (assembly GCA_004564215.1). Classification (NCBI taxonomy): domain Bacteria; kingdom Pseudomonadati; phylum Pseudomonadota; class Alphaproteobacteria; order Hyphomicrobiales; family Beijerinckiaceae; species Beijerinckiaceae bacterium. The sequence goes on from CP024846.1 coordinate 915,616, forward strand.
CCCGTTGAGTATGGCGTGCGTAAAGGCAGCCTAAAATCGACGCCGGCTCATTCCGAAATTCAGAGCGTTTCGCGCAAAAAAGTTCCAAAGGCGCGGGGGCCGTCGCCGACCGGCATTTTCGCCGTCACGGCGAGCGTTTCCGCATTGATGACCCACACTTCATTCGAGAACCAGTTGACGACATAGACACTATTGCCGTCAGCGCTGGTCTCTATGCCCTCCGGATAGTCTCCGACCGAAATCCGCTTGACCGGCTGCAGAGTGGCGAGATCGAACACAGAAACCGTTCCGCCATACTGGTCGGTCGAAAAGCCAAGCCCCTTTGCCAGCGCGACGGCGTAGGGCCGCTTGCCGACCGCTACGCTGCCAAGAAGCTTGCGGCCAACAAGATCGACGACGGACACATCATTGCCTTCGACATTCGCGGTATAGGCGCGCTGTCCTTGCGGATCGATGGTGACGCCGAATGGATGGGCGCCGACCTTGATCGTGCCCTTCCGGGTGAAGGTCTTTGCATCGATGATCGAGATCTGATCGTCGTCGCGATCCGCTGTGACGATCAGCGAACCATCGGACGTCAAGGCGACGCCGGAGGGGGATGCACCGACGGTCACAGTTGCGACGATGGTGCCGGTTGCCAGATCGATTTTATAAAGGCGCGGTTCATAAAAACCGGCGACATAGATGAAGCCCCCGCCTGGATCGGCAGCGATGCCGAGCGGCGTGTCCGGAATCGCGATCCGCGCGACGACCTTGCGCGAAACCGTATCGATGACCGAGACAAATTTAGCTTCTGGACTTGTGACATAAGCGGTTCGCCCGTCGCGGGCCATTGCGATGCCGGCCGGCTTGCCCGAAATCGGAATACGCGCAACGACCTGCCGAGACGCGAGGTCAAGCACGCTGACCTCATCGCCGGTTTGGTCGGTGATGAAGGCCTCGCCGGCCCCCGCGGGAGCGCGGCCAAGGAGCAGCGCCAGACAGAGCCAAAGCAAGCGCGCTTTCACGTCCCAGCCCCTCATCGGACGCCTGTCACTTGGCTGCCTCGACTTTCTGCTTGAGACCTTCGAGGCCGGCATGGAAAATCTTGCCGACAGCCTTTAGCGCGGCCTCGTCGTTCAATTCCGGCGGCGGGTCGTTATTGGGAAAACCGCGATAAAAGGCGGCACGCCATTCGACCTTGCTCTTGCCCCCTTCGGCAGGAGAAACAGCGATGGTTGCGGAATAATTATTGACCGGCAAAACTTTCACATCGACGTTATCGATGCGGTAAGAATAACTCATTTCCGCCGGCTCATATTTGAACAGGCTTTCGTCGATCGTCGCACCATTATCGAGAACGAGCTGGCGTTTGGCAACATCCGGCTGGTTGCCACCCGTGCCAGTGGTCTTGACCACACCGGCGAGCCAACTCATATCTTGAAAATCGCCAATTGTGGCCCAAACCTTGGCAGGAGGTGCATTGATTTCAATGGACTCGGTAAGTTTCTGCCGTGACGGTCCGTGCGCCCAGCCGGCATAAGGTAGCGCCGTGGCGACAAAAACAATCAAGATCGACTTTGCGAGTTTTCCAGCCATTCTCTTACATTCCCTTTTTGTGCCAATCGGGCGGCTTTTTGGATCTCTTCTTGAATTTTCCGTGGGATGGCGAAAATTCGAGAAGAGATTATGCGTATTCTTGAGCTGCGTTTATCAATTCATGGATCGGGCCGCCTGGGTAGCGGAGCGCATTTTGTGCCCGTTGGGGCTCGACCCTAGGATCGCCCTTTTCCCTGTGCACTATATGTCCCGCCGTCTCAAACTATAGAGGTTTCGATGCGTACCGATATCGCCGAGCCCGTTCGCCTGAAAGACTACAGGGTTCCCGATTATCTGATCGACAAGGTCGATCTCGATGTCAAGCTTCATCCGACGGCGACCCGGGTCATGGCGCGCCTCGCGATCCGCCCAAACCCGCAGGGCCGACCGAAGGCGCCCCTCGTTCTGGACGGCGATGCCCTCGTCGCCAAGCGGATCGCGCTCGATGGCATCGAACTCGATATGCAAAATCCGGATCCAAAATTCGGTGTCATCACCCCCAACCAGTTCACATTGACGGCGCCGCCCGCGCGCGCTTTCACCTTGGATATAGAAACCGAAATCGATGCCCAGGCGAATACGAGGCTGATGGGACTCTACCGGTCGGGATCTGCCTATTGCACGCAGTGTGAAGCCGAAGGTTTCCGCCGCATCACTTATTTTCTCGACCGGCCCGATGTCCTCAGCATTTATACAGTCAGACTGGAGGCGGACCTTTCCGAAGCGCCCCTCCTCCTCTCAAACGGCAACAAAATTGCCGAGGGCAAGATCGAGGGAACCTCGCGTCACTTTGCGGTTTGGCACGATCCGCATCCAAAGGCCGCCTATTTGTTCGCCCTCGTCGGCGGCGACTTGGGCTCGATATTCGATGAATTTATCACTCGCTCAGGACGCAAAGTCGCGCTTGGGATCCATGTCGAACATGGGAAGGAACCATTCGCGGCTTATGCGATGGATGCCTTGAAGCGCTCGATGGCCTGGGATGAAGAAAAATATGGCCGCGAATATGATCTCGACGTTTTCAACATCGTGGCGGTCTCAGATTTCAACATGGGAGCGATGGAAAACAAGGGCCTGAATATCTTCAACGACAAATATGTTCTCGCTTCTCCCGTGACCGCAACGGATACGGATTACGCCCAAATCGAAGCGGTAATCGCGCATGAATATTTTCACAACTGGACCGGCAACAGGATCACTTGCCGCGATTGGTTCCAGCTTTGCCTCAAGGAAGGCCTGACGGTCTTCCGCGATCACGCGTTTTCAGCCGACATGCGTTCCGCCCCGGTGCGGCGGATCAGCGACGTGCGCACCTTGCGCGCGCAACAATTTGTCGAGGATGCGGGACCGCTCGCCCACAATGTGCGGCCGGACAGCTATTTTGAAATCAATAATTTCTACACTGCCACGATTTACGAAAAAGGCGCCGAAGTCATCCGCATGCTGAAAGTGCTCATCGGCGACGACGCCTTTCGCAAGAGCATGGATCTTTATTTTGATCGCTATGACGGGACTGCGGCCACGATCGAGGATTTCATCTCCTGTTTCGCCGAGACCGCGCAGCGGGATTTGACCGAATTTTCCAGGTGGTATCATCAATCCGGCACCCCCGTCGTCGAAGTCACATCTTCCTACGACGAAGTCGAAAAGCTCTTCACACTCGAATTTGTGCAAAGCTGCAAACCGACACCAGGCCAAGATAAGAAACTGCCTTTTGTCATTCCGATTGAACTCGGTCTCGTCGTTCCCGATCAAGGCGATCTGGACCTCGGCGCCACGCGTTGCGAAGGCGTCAGTGCGGCGGAATTGTCGCGCGGGGTCCTTGAGTTCTCGACGCCGCGGCGGCGGGTCCTGTTTCGCGACATACCGGTCCGCCCGGTTGCCTCCCTCTTCAGAGGATTTTCGGCGCCGGTCCGGCTTGACCACGCGGTGAGTGAGGCCGATCTCATTACCCTCATCGCCCATGACAGCGACGGGTTCAACCGCTGGCAGGCCGTGCAGACCTATGCAGCCCGTTTGCTCATGCATTCGGTTGAACTCATTCGTGCGAATAAGACACCCCAGCGCGACAATGAATTCATTGGGGCGCTTCGGATCCTAATCGAAAAAAGCGCCGATCCGGCCTTTACGGCGCAGGCCATCGCATTGCCCAGCGAAGCCGACATTGCGCGCGAGATCGGTGAGGATGTGGATCCAGATGCAATCCATCTTGCCCGCGAAGATTTGCGCAAGGCCATCGGGGAGGACCTCAAGGGCACCTTGCATGCAACCTACGATCGGCTCGCGGATGATGGACCCTATTCGCCCGACGCCGTGGCCGCGGGAAGGCGCGCTCTGCGCAACACCGCACTCGATCTTTTCGCCGCCGGAGATCGAACCGAAGGCGCGCTGCTTGCCACATGCCAGTTCGAGACCGCCAAGACAATGACCGACGAGATCGCCGCGCTCGGCGTGCTCGCCCAATTGCCAGGCCTAGAACGGGAGCGGGCCCTCGCCGGCTTCTATCGCGCCCACGCCGGCGATGCGCTGGTCATCGACAAATGGTTTGCGATGCAGGCCATCATTCCTGAACAAGCCACCTTGGACCGCGTCAAAGCCCTTATGGGTCACCAGGCATTCTCGATGAAAAATCCGAACCGGGTTCGATCGCTCATCGGCGCCTTCGCGGCAGGAAACCAAACCCAGTTCAACGCCCCAGATGGCAGCGGCTATGATTTCGTGGCGGCGATGGTCCTTGAGCTCGACGCCAAAAACCCGCAGGTTGCGGCGCGGCTTTTGTCCGCCTTCAAAAGCTGGCGAACTCTGGAACCAAAGCGCCGGACACTGGCCGAACGTGCCTTGCGCCACGTCGCCGGTGCGGCCGGACTGTCTCCCGATGTAAAAGACATCGTCGAACGTTCGCTTGCCTAACAGATCGCCGACGTCTCTTATTCTTTGCAAGCTTGAGGACAGACCATGACAGAGGCCATCTGGACAAAGGTCGACCGCTACATCAATGACATGCTCGTGCCGTCCGATGCCGCCTTGGATGCTGCAATCGAAGCCAGCAATAAGGCCGGCCTGCCGGCCATCAGCGTCACGCCCAGCCAGGGCAAGTTCCTTCATCTGCTGGCGCGTCTGCAAGGCGCGCGGCGAATTTTGGAAATTGGCACACTCGGCGGCTATAGCACGATCTGGCTGGCCCGCGCGCTCCCGCCTGGGGGAAGCTTGGTCACGCTCGAGATGGACCCGAGGCACGCCGAAATCGCTCTTTCGAATATTTCGCGGGCGGGTTTGGCGGACAAGGTCGACCTCCGCATTGGGCGCGCCTTGGACACCTTGCCACGTCTTGCCGGCGAGGGCGGCGGTGCCTTCGATCTTACCTTCATCGACGCCGACAAGCGGAGTATCCCCGATTACTTCATGTTCGCATTGAAGCTTTCCCGGCGCGGAAGCTTGATCATCGTCGACAATGTCGTGCGCGAGGGGGCGGTGGTCGATCCCGAAAATGACGATCCCGACGTGCTGGGCATTCGCCAATTCAATAGTGTTCTCGCCGCCGAACCGCGGGTCAGTGCGACCGCGATCCAAACCGTCGGCGCCAAGGGCTATGACGGTTTTACCCTGGTCCTGGTCACCGATAATGTCTAGCTCGTGCCCCGCCGCCCGCCCTACCCGATCGCAGGGCTAAGGCAATCTGCAGCGTCGCGATCAAATCTGCGTTCACTCTTCATTAATCTCTGGACAAAATCTAAAAGTCAGACTCTCATGGAGCTGATTCGGAGAGGTGCGGCACATCACTCCGGTCAGTTTCGAGGGGGCCTGACATGGCGCGCGCAGACGCGGCGCATGCTTCTGCGCACGCAGGGGCATTGCGCGTACTTGCCTGTACGACGACGCAATCTGCGACTCTACGTTTAGCCAAGGTGGAAGTTTGGGTCCGGCGCGCTGTGCCGGCCATGGTCGTGCTTTTCATCGGGGTGCTTGTCTCGATCACCGTGATCATGACGCGCGAAGCCTATGATCGCGCGGTTACGGATGCATTTTCCGAACTCGAATTGGCCGCCGCAGTCGCTGCCAGTGACGTGAATACTGCGCTCAAACAGGCGTCGGAAAGCGACGCCGAGACGGTTCTGAGCCAGGCCGTGCCGTCCCGCCTGTTGGCCCAGGGCCAACAGCTCATCGTGACCGACCGCGCCGGCAACATCGCAGCGAGCGTGCCGCCTTTGCGCGGCTTCACCGGTTCGCTGAACGATTATTTGGGGCCGGCGCAGCCATTGACGGTGTTCGCCGAGAAGGCCGGCGTGTTGCGCATCGATTTGGCGGACGGCTCGGACGCCTTGGCGACGGTACGCACGCTCGATCCGCCCTTTGGTCAGCTGGCCATCATTCATCCCATGGCCGCCGTGCTCTCCGACTGGGAAGCGGCCACCCTTCGCGTTGCGGTCCTTCTCATCTGCACCGTCCTTGTGCTCGTGGCGCTGGCCATTGCCTATTTCTGGCAAGCCTCCCGCGCCCGCGAGTCCGATCACTTATGCGAACGGATGCAGGACCGGGTCGATACGGCGCTCAGCCGAGGACGCTGCGGTCTCTGGGATTGGGATCTCGCCCGCGGGCGCATCTACTGGTCGGATTCCATGTATGAGATCCTCGGCATGGAGCCAACCGGCCAGTTCATGTCATTTGGCGACATCAATGCGCTGGTTCATCCGCAAGATGGCGATCTTGCGATGATGGCGGAGATGCTGACCGGCTCGAAAGCCGACACGATCGATCATGCCTTCCGGATGCAGACCGTCAAAGGCGATTGGATCTGGTTGCGTTCGCGGGCCGAACTCGTCCAAGAGCGGCCGGGCGAAACACCGCACCTCGTCGGAATTGCGGTCGACATCACCGAACAAAAGGCGCTGGCGGAACGCACCGCCACCGCCGACATCCGCCTGCGCGACGCGATCGAGACCGTTTCCGAAGCCTTCGTGCTTTGGGATGCCGACAATCGGCTGGTCATGTGCAATTCAAAATTTCAAAAATTTCATCATCTGGCGAGCGACGCAATCCTCGCCGGGACGCCCTATGCGCAAGTCATGTCGAAAGGAACGCCGCCGCTCATCCAGACCCAAATCCCGCTCGGCGAACGCCCGCTCGCCGGGGCGCGCACCTACGAGGCGCGGCTAGGCGATGGCCGCTGGCTGCAGATCAACGAAAGGCGCACCAAGGACGGCGGCTATGTTTCGGTCGGAACCGACATCACCGCCCTCAAACGCCACGAAGAGCAATTGATGGAATCCGAGCGCCGCCTCATGGCAACGGTCGCCGATTTGCGCAAGTCGCGCCAAACCCTGGAAGTGCAGGCGCAACAGCTCGCCGACCTCGCCGAACGATATTTGGAGCAAAAGGCCGAGGCCGAGACCGCGAACCGGGCCAAATCAGAATTCCTTGCCAATATGAGCCATGAATTGCGCACGCCGCTGAATGCGATCATCGGCTTTGCGGAATTGATGCAGCAAGAAACATTCGGCGCCCTTGGATCACCGAAATATGCCGATTACTGCAGCGACATAACCAATAGCGGACGTTATCTGCTCGGCGTGATCTCCGATGTCCTCGATATGTCTCGCCTCGAAGCGGGCCGGGTCCACCTTCAGAAAAGCGACTTCGAAATCGACGCTGTGGTCGGTGACGCGGTCGCCGCGGTGCAAGCGATCGCCACCGAGAAGGAAATCAATGTCGTTGCCGAAACATTGCCGGAAAAAAACATTCACGCCGACCGCGCGGCGATTGAAAAAATCCTTACGATTCTTTTGCGCAACGCGGTCAAATTCACGCCCAATCACGGCCGCGTCAGCGTCCGCACACGGTTCGTTCAGGGGGCTTTGAATATCTATGTGGAAGACACCGGCATGGGGATCCCTCCTGGACCGCTGGCACGGCTCGGACGGCCCTTCGAACAAATCGATGGTAGCCTCGACAATGGCATGAAGGGCTCGGGATTGGGTCTTGCGATCGCGCGTTCGCTGGTCGATCTGCATGGCGGTTCGATCCGCATCCGATCATCGGTGGGGACCGGAACCATCGTCCTCGTCCATCTGCCGGATTCGCGGGACGTGCCGCGCCAGAAACTGCTTCTGGCGGCAGGCGCCCTGCGCCGGCCGGCAGAGCCCCAAAAGCTGCGGGCTTCAGCAGGGTGATAGCAAACGGCGAAAAATCGCCCGTACCTCAGCGCGGGTATCATGCAACGCGCTTTCGAGGGCGCTGATACTCGGCTGTTCCGCAACCCGTGCGAGGCGCCGGGTCACCGCTTCATTGGCATCGCGGGGATTGCTTCCGGGGTCCAGGCTCAAGCGCAAAATTTGAGTGACATTGGTAAAGAGACGATAGGCCTTTGCCAGAACCTCGGCATCCTCACTTGCGATCAAACCAAGCTTCCCCGCAGCCTCGATCACGGCCAGGGTCGAACCGCGGATGATGGCGGGCTCGGCCTGTGCATGCCGTAACAATAAATATTGGGCGAGGAATTCGACGTCGATCAGACCGCCCGCAGCGAGTTTCAGGTCCCAAGGATCCTTGTCCCCCTTCGTGTGCGCAATGAGGTGCCGCATTTCGCTCACCTCGCGGCGTAGACGATCACCATGCGGCCGCATCAGCACGGTCTGGATCGCATCGCTGGTTTGCACGCCGAGCTGGACGTCGCCGGCGATCGGCCGAGCCCGGGTCAGAGCCATATGCTCCCAGGTTTCCGCCTCTTGGGTCTGATAGGTAACGAAACTGTCGAATTGCGTCGCGAGCGGTCCTTTACCCCCAGACGGGCGAAGCCGCATGTCGACTTCGTAAAGACGGCCCCGCCGCGTCGCAACCGTCAAGGCGGATATGAGCCGTTGCGCAATACGCGTATAATATTGAACCGCGTGGAGCGGTCGGGGACCGTCCGACTCCGGATGCGCCGGATCGAAATCATAGATGAGCATAAGATCGAGATCCGAAGCCGCGGTCATTTCCCGCGAACCCAGCTTGCCAAGCGCCAATACGATCGACCTGCCGCCAGGCACACGGCCGTGCTCATTGGCAAAGACACGCTCAACATGCGCAAGGCAGGTCTCCACGATGCAGGCCGCCAGCGTGGAATAGGCGATCGCTGCCGCCGCCGGCTCGATCATTCCGGACCATAGCCGGAGACCGATGGGAAAAAGCTCCTCCTGCGCAAAATCGCGCACCGCATCCAGAAACTCCTCGGTTTCGAATTTGCGCTGCAAGATTTGTCCGGTGCGCTGCCGGAACGCTTGTTCATCGAGCGGCGCCTTGAGGAGATCCGGATCGATCGCATTGTCGAGCAAATGCGGATGGCTGATGACGGCGCGCGCCAACCTTGGCGCACCACCCAGAATTTCTCCGAACAATTCGCAAATCGGCGGATTGGATTTCAGAACCGAAAAGAGTTCAACCGCCGCCGGCATGCGGGCCAATGCGGAATCGAATGCGGCCAGCGCGGCGTCGGGGTCGCCGGAGCGCGCGAATGCGTCCAAGAGCAGCGGCACCAGTTCGGTCAGCACTTCCCGGGCGCGCGAGGATCGGACTGCCGGACGACGGCCGAAATGCCAGCCGCGGATCGTCTCGGCGGCAAGCGATTCCTTTTTGAAGCCCAGCCGCGATAAAGTTTCCATCGTCTCCGGATCGTCGCCGACACCGGTAAATACCAGGCTCCCGGCCGAGGCATCCAGGCGCGGCGAATGTTCGAACAACCGGGCATAATGATGGGAGACGAGCTGCAAATTATGCGTGACTTCGTTGAAGAAGGCCTCTTTACGCGCATAGCCGCAAAACAGCGCGAACGCCGCCAAAATCTCCGGATCCTGCGGCAAGCGATGGGTTTGTTCATCGGCGACCATCTGCAACCGATGTTCGATTTCGCGTAAGAATAGATAGGCTGTGCGCAAGTCCACCACGGCTTCTTGCGTGACCCAGCCATCCTTTCCGAGTTCCTCGAGCGTATCGAGCGTGCGGGCGCCGCGAAGCGCCGGACGCTTGCCGCCAAAGATCAATTGCTGGGTCTGCACGAAAAATTCAATCTCGCGGATACCGCCCCTACCCAATTTCAGATCGTGGCCGGCGACGGTAATGTCGGCATGGCCGCGCACCGCATGAATCTGACGCTTCATCGCCGCTATGTCCGCGATAGCCGCGTAATCGAAATATTTGCGCCAAATAAACGGCGTGAGATTAGCCAGAAAAGCCGCTCCAAGGGTCAGGTCGCCAGCGACGGGGCGAGCCTTGATCAAGGCGGCGCGCTCCCAATTCTGGCCAAGGCTCTCATAATAGGAATAGGCCGTAGGCAGAGAGACGGCGATCGCCGTCGAGCCAGGATCCGGGCGCAGCCGCAAATCGACCCGCTGAACATAGCCGTCCGCTGTCCGCTCCTGCAGCAGCCGCACCAGCCCTTTGGTCAGCCGCGCATAGAGTGTTCCAGGTTCCACGGCTCCGGCGATGGAACTGCATACGGGATCGAAAAACACGACGATATCGACGTCGCTCGAATAATTAAGCTCCCGCGCACCAAGCTTGCCGAGCGCCAGTATCACGAGACCGCAGCCGACTTCAGGCACCGTGACATCGGGCAGCCGCAGGCGGCCCGCGCGGTCAGCCTCGCGCAGCAGAAAACGGAGCGCCGCCGAAATAAAACGATCCGCGGCATGCGACAGCGCCGCGGTCGATTCGATCACCCCAAGGACGCCACCCAAATCGGCGAGCGCGATGAGAAGTGCCGTTTCTTGCCGCGCGCGCCGCAAGGCCCGCATGACCACCGGCTCATCGGTGGCCTCATCGCAGACCTCATCGAGCGAATCCAGGCATGTCTGAAGGCAGGTTTCCGGCGCGAGGCTTAGACACCGCTCGAGCCTCGAAGGATTTGCCGTCGCCAAGCGCCAGAGAAAGGGCGAATGGTCAGCAAGCGCCAAAAGCAAAGCACGCACGCGGGGGTTCTCGACAAGAGTTTGCAAGCCGGCCGCCGCTGGCATTGCCAGAAAATCGCTGAGGCGAGACTCGGCGCGATAGCCGTCGTGAAGATGCGGCGCTGTGCGCAGGCGCTGCCAAAGCGGTAGACTCTCGTCTGCGTTTGGCACGAGATCAATCATGCCGCTTGGTCCGGCTGCGCCAACTCTGGCGACGCTGGCGGTCCACGCCGAATTTGCGCCGCCGGAAGACTCAGCACGACCCGAAGCCCCGGTTCGTTGTCTTCGATCCGCAAGCTCCCATTATGGAGGCTCGCCACCGCTGCGGCGAGGGAGAGTCCAAGCCCGGAACCTGGCCGCGTGCGGGCGCTTTCGAGCCGAACGAAACGGTCGAGCACGCGCGCCCGATCGGCTTCAGGGATCCCTGGACCGTGGTCTGCGACGCTGATCTCAACCTTGTCGCCAGACTGCTGCGCCACGAGATTGACAGTTCTTTCGATCGCCTGCGAGTCTTGACCCGCGCCGGGCATGGGACCTGCCGGCTCGGGACTTCCATATTTCAACGCATTGTCGACGAGATTTGCAACCGCCTGGCTGACCAGTTCCCGGCTCCCATGCAGATAGAGTCCCGATTCTGCCGAAATGGACAAAAGAATGCTGTGCTCTTCCGCCAAGGGTTCGTAGAGTTCGCCAACATCTCGGGCAACGGATGCGGCATCGAAATCGATCATGCCTTCCCGCCCTGCCCCCGCCTCTGCCCGGGCGATGCTCAACAGAGCGTCGAAGATTTGGATCAATCGGTCGGATTCTTCGAGCGCTTTTTCGAGTGCGCTGCGATAATCCTCCGGACTCTTGGCGACCCGCAGGGCTTGTTCCACCCGTCCGCGCAACCGGGTCAGGGGTGTTTTCAGATCATGCGCGATATTGTCGGAAACTTCCTTCAATCCCGCCATGAGGATCGCGATCCGTTCCAGCATGGCGTTGAAGTTTTGGACCAGCCGGTCGAGTTCGTCGCCGGTCCCGGCCAAAGGCAAGCGCCCGGAAAGATCGCCGGCGACAATGGCCCGCGCATTGGCGTTGATGGCGTCGACCCTATTGAGAACGCGCCGTGCAACCCACAGTCCGCCAAGCGTGCCGAACACGACCAGCCAAAGGAGAGAGGTCAATAGAGCTTCGCCGAGAATGCGGCGCAAGCTTTCGCCTTCCTCCAGGTCGTGCCCGACGAGCAGATGAAAACCGCCGGACAAAACAAAGATGCGGACCAAAGCCCGATGCTTTCCGCTGGTGTCGCCCGGAGGTTGATAGGTCGTCTCGATAAGGCCGGGATGGGTCAAAATATCCGGCGGCAGACTGGTGATATTCCCCGCGATGGGTTCTCCAGCCGGGGTCGTCACCAAGTAAAGGCCCGCGCCTGGCTGGCGCGTCCGCTTCTGGATGATATTGACCAGACGGCGTATGCCGCCCTGTGCATATTGCTCGGAAAGTCCGGTGATATCGGTTTCGATGGTCTGCGCGGTTTGCTCGTCGATCAGATGTTTCATGTTCCAGCCGACGTTGCCGAGAACAAGCCCCGCGCCGATCGCGGAAATCGCCAAATAGGCGAGCGATATTTTGAAGACAGTTGTGCGAAAGAGCTTACCGAGAGCCATCACGTATCATGTATCCGGCACCGCGTATTGTGTGGAGAAGCGGAGGATCGAAGCCTTTATCAATCTTAGCGCGCAAACGGGAAATATGAACATCTATAACGTTGGTTTGCGGATCGAAATGATAATCCCAGACATTTTCAAGCAACATCGTGCGTGTGACGACTTGATCGGCATGTTTCATCAGATATTCGAGCAAGCGGAATTCGCGCGGCTGCAGCTGGATGTCCTTGCCGTCCCGGGTTAGCTTGTGGGCGAGGCGGTCAAGCTCGAGGCCATTGACACGATAGATGGTTTCCTCGCCCGAACCCGGCCGGCTGCGGCGGGCGAGCACTTCGACACGGGCCAGAAGCTCGGAAAAAGCATAAGGCTTGGCGAGATAATCGTCGCCACCGGCCCGCAGGCCCTTGACGCGGTCGTCGACCTGACCAAGCGCCGAGAGGATCAAGACGGGCGTCTGGATTTTCTGGGCACGCAGACTGCCGATGAGCGCGAGGCCATCGAGCTTCGGCAACATGCGATCCACGATCAGAACATCATAGGTTTCATCGCGGGCACGAGCATAGCCGTCAAGGCCGTCCCCGACATGATCGGCGACGTGGCCCGCCTCACGGAATGCCTTGACCATATAATTGGCGGCCTCGGCATCGTCTTCGATGATTAGGATTCGCATCAGCGACATATAGCTCATTCCTGAGCAAAGCAGCAGGCCGGGAGTTGCCTCCCGGCCTGGAGCCTCCTGGAGTCGGCGCCACGACGGGGACGCGGCGCGGACTTAAGCAAAGCCTCGGGGGCGTGAGGCTCAGGAAGCTGGATTGATCGCGATAGCCACGAAATGGGTGCCTTCGCTACCCTTGATCCGCAAAAGCACGGCCTTGCGGTTGTCCTTTTTGGCCTCGGCCAGCGCCGCGCTGACGTCCGCCGGCTGATTGACCGCATGGCCTCCGGCCTCGAGAATGACGTCGCCGATCTGCACGCCTTTTTGCGCCGCTATGCCGTCCGGGTCGATATCGGAAACGACCACACCGTGGCTTCCCGCGCCTTGGACGCTGGCAGCGGGGGCCAGCGTGAGCCCGAGTCCGGCGAAGGCGTTATGGTCCTCGCCGGCGCCCGGCTGAACGCGCGCTTCCTTGTCGTCCGGCAGCGAGCCAAGCTTGACTGCGGTGGTTTTTTCCGACCCATCATGCCAATAGATCAGATCGGCCTTCTTGCCTGGGCCAAGCGTCGCAACCCTGCGGGCGAGGTCGCGCGGACCGTCGATCCGTTCACCGTCAATGCCGAGGATCACGTCGCCGGATTTAATTCCGGCCGCGGTGGCAGGCGAATTTGGCTGCGCCTCTGCGACAAGAGCGCCCTTGTTCGACTTCAGCCCGAGGCTATCGGCAATTTCCGCGGTCACCGGCTGAATTTGAACGCCGATCCAACCGCGCGAGACCACGCCCTTATCCTTGAGCGAGGCAATCACGTTCTGCGCCGTCTCGGCGGGAATTGCGAACCCGATGCCGACGCTTCCGCCTGAGGGCGAGAAGATCGCCGTGTTGACCCCGACCACCTGGCCTTGGCCATTGAAGGTAGGACCGCCCGAGTTGCCGCGGTTCACCGGAGCATCGATCTGCAGGAAGTCGTCATAAGGTCCAGCGCCAATATCGCGCCCACGCGCCGACACGATGCCGGCGGTCACCGTTCCGCCCAGACCGAACGGGTTGCCGACCGCGATCACCCAATCGCCGACCCGCGGAACGGCGGTGGCGAAGTCCACATGCGGATAAGAGCCACCTTGCTTGATCTTCAACAGGGCAAGATCGGTTTTCTTGTCGGTGCCGACGATGGTCGCCGGAACAGTTTTGCCATCGTCCATGGTGACGGTGACTTCGGTGGCATTCTCGACGACGTGGTTGTTCGTCACGAGGTAGCCATCCGGAGATATAATGAATCCCGAGCCCTGCGCCTGCGTGACATGTGGTTTCATTTGCCGCCCATGGGGCGCGCCCCGCTCACCGAATTGCTTGAAAAAACGCTCGAGAGGATCGCCGGGCGCGATATGAGGAATCTCCGCCTCCTCGCCGGCATCGGCTGTTTCCGTCGTCTTCACCTTGACGGACACCACAGCGCCCCGCACGTGATCGACGACATCTGCGAAGGAGACCGGCGCAATGACGGGAACGGTTTCGCTCTGGGTCGCCGCATAGCTCGGCAGACTAAAACCGCCGTTCGTGATGAGGGCGCCAGCGAGAGCAACGGCGGCGACCGTACGAAGCAATGTCGCCCGGAGTTCGCTTCGGGGCACGATAACGGGCGGTGAAATCATGTTTACGGGCCGAAGGGGCCGATCATTAGACATTGTTTCAAATCTCCATTGCCAATTCAGGACGGCATGCCGTCGTGTTGACAATGAACATGGGGAGGGCCGGCTTACGCCGCCATGTCGGTCGAATGAAACTTTAGTAAGGTTCGTCAGACGTTTCGGCTGCCTGCCGGCAACTGCCCGCGTCACGGCAAAGCAGCCGCTAATTCCCGTCCACATCAGGCTCGCGCGGCGGCCCTGGATCGGCTGGATAATAGCGTTGCGCGGGTTGGCGGCGGCTACCTTGCGGCGGCGGGATGAGGCCCGGCGGCGGTCCAACTTCAATCGGGCCGCTGCTGCGCGGCGGCGGGGCCCTTGAGGGTTCAGGAAGCGGCTCGCCAAGCTGGTCCGCATCCGGCGGCACTGCATTTTCGCTTGGCTGCGCGCGGCGTTGCCGGCGTGCCGGCTTTTCGGCAGCCTTGGGTGTTTCCGGCGGCGGGGGCTCGGCCTCGGCGGGCGCCTCGGGAGCCGTCACCACGACTTCGCCGCCGCCTTTGCAGTCTGTCAGCCAGATATCGTAGATGGGATGTTCTATGCCATGCAGGCCGGGACTCGCCGCGAACATCCAACCTGAAAAAATTCGTTTGTAATTATTGTTGGCATCGACTTCATCGACTTCGATGAAGGTTGTCGTCTGCGGGGCCTCCGTCGCGGGCCGCGTGTAGCAGGCACGTTCGGTGATCTGCAGTGAGCCGAATTGCACGGTCTCGCCTGTCGCCGCCTCGAAAGCGATGGTGCGGCCGGTGATCTTGTCCAGTCCCGCGAAGACCGCGATGGGGTGCTTGATCTTGTCGGCCTCCGCCCTGCCGGAAACAATCAGCGCCAAAATCAAACCGAGACACAGAATTTGTAGCGTACGGAAGACTCGCATCGAAGCTTCGTTCATAAACCGGCCGCCACAACGGAACCAAAGAAACTGTAAAATTCGCCTCTGCTGCGTTTGCCTGGACGCATTGGACAGGCGCGAACCCAGCACGAAACTGCGGCCGGAAGTGGACATTCTCATCGAGGGACCGGGAACTTGAGCAAACTCCGCTCAGCCTTCTGGTGTCCAGGCGTCGTAATCCCCTGTCGCCGGCGGGCGCGCGCTGGCCCGCAATGTCGAGCCCGGCGGGCGCCACGCCTCCGGGGTGCCGGTCAAATTGGGCCGATAGGGCAATTCCCACGCACGCGGCGTGTAAGTTTCTTGGGTCGGCGGGACATCGACGGTGTGGTGAAGCCAGCCATACCAGCCAGGCGGCGTCATCGAGCCTTCGCTCTGGCCGGCATAAATGACCCAACGCCGTTCGAAGCCAAGCGCCGGATCGATTCTCCGCCTGCGGTAATAGCGGTTTCCGAATTGGTCGACGCCGACGAATTTGCCAAAAAGCAGGGTGTGAAGCCGGGTGTTCAGCGTTTCACCGTTCCACCACGTAAAAAACTGATAGAGCAATCTCATGGGTTTGATCTGCCTTCGGCTTTGCCGCATCGATCCGCCAGCATGCGGGCGTTTATGACCGCGCCGGCCCTCGCTGTCCAGCGCATCAATTCTGTGACCCCGCCTGTGGCGAAAACTTACGATTTGTATACTATATATAGTTATACCCATGATCCACAGCACAGATTCTGGTGTGGACAAGACCGATGCCGCGTAGCGGACCACGTCCATATCGAGTCAATCTGCTCGCCCTAATCGGCGATCAGGCGCGTGCCGGATCGTTCATCTTCGAGGGATACCCATGCATATCGAGCGGCGCTACACCAAACCGGATCAGTCCCCCTATGCGGAAATCGCGTTTCGCTCGACCAAAAGCGAAATCCGTAATCCGGACGGATCGATCGTGTTCTCGCTGGATGGCATCGAGGTGCCGGCGAGCTGGAGCCAAGTCGCGGCCGACATTCTCGCCCAAAAATACTTCCGCAAAGCGGGCGTGCCCTCGCGCCTGAAGCGAATCGAGGAAAACGCCGTTCCTTCCTTCCTTTGGCGGAGCGAGCCAGACGAGGAAGCGCTCGCGGATCTGCCGAAGCCGGAACGCTTTATATCGGAGATTTCGGCCAAGCAAGTGTTCGATCGTCTGGCCGGCGCCTGGACCTATTGGGGATGGAAGGGCAAATATTTCGACACCGAGGCCGATGCCTCCGCCTTTTACGACGAATTGCGCTTCATGCTGGCGCGCCAGATGGCGGCGCCCAATTCCCCGCAATGGTTCAACACGGGGCTGCATTGGGCCTATGGGATCAATGGCCCGAGCCAAGGCCATTATTACGTCGACCACGAGACCAAAAAACTCGTCAAGTCGAAGTCGGCCTATGAACATCCGCAGCCGCATGCCTGTTTCATCCAGTCGGTCGCCGACGACCTCGTCAACGACGGCGGCATCATGGACCTTTGGGTGCGCGAGGCGCGGCTCTTCAAATATGGCTCGGGCACCGGCTCGAATTTTTCCAAGCTGCGCGGCGAAAACGAAAAGCTTTCCGGCGGCGGCAAATCCTCCGGCCTGATGTCGTTTTTGAAGATCGGGGACCGGGCTGCGGGGGCGATCAAATCCGGCGGCACCACGCGACGGGCCGCGAAAATGGTCGTGGTCGATGCCGATCATCCCGACATCGAGGACTATATCGAGTGGAAGGTGAAGGAGGAGCAAAAGGTCGCCGCGCTCGTCACCGGCTCGAAA
Organism: Beijerinckiaceae bacterium; assembly: GCA_004564215.1. Taxonomy (NCBI): domain Bacteria; kingdom Pseudomonadati; phylum Pseudomonadota; class Alphaproteobacteria; order Hyphomicrobiales; family Beijerinckiaceae; species Beijerinckiaceae bacterium. The sequence continues at coordinate 932,759 of CP024846.1, forward strand.
ATTCTGCAAAAGGCGATGAAGGCGATTCTGCGGGCCTGCGTCAATTGCGAAGGACCGGGTGACGATTGTTTCAGCCCGGAAAAAAACCCGGCGCTCAAAAAGGAAATCAAGCTGGCGCGGCGTGCCTTCGTTCCCGACGCCTCCATCAAGAAGATCATCCAGCTCGCGCGGCAGGGCCATACGAATATCGAATTCGAGACCTTTACGACCGACTGGGATTCGGAGGCCTATCTGACCGTTTCCGGCCAGAACTCGAACAATTCCGTCCGCGTCACGGATGAATTTCTGCGCGCGGTCGAGGATGATCGCGATTGGACCTTGACCCGCCGCCTCGACGGCAGAGCGCATAAGGTGATGAAGGCCCGCGAGCTGTGGGAAAAGATCGGCCACGCCGCCTGGGCTTCGGCCGACCCTGGCCTGCAATATCATACGACGATCAATGATTGGCACACCTGCCCGGCCGCCGGCCCGATCGTCGCCTCCAATCCCTGCTCGGAATATATGTTCCTCGACGACACGGCCTGCAATCTTGCCTCGCTGAACCTGTTGCCGTTCCGCGATCCCCCGAATGGATCCTTCGATGTCGAGTCCTATGAGCACGCGGTCCGGCTTTGGACCATCGTGCTCGAAATCTCGGTCATGATGGCGCAATTTCCGGCCAAGGAAATCGCCCGGCTTTCTTATGATTATCGCACGCTGGGGCTCGGCTTCGCCAATATCGGTGGTCTCCTGATGTCGTCCGGCATTGCCTATGACAGCGACGAAGGCCGCGCGATCTGCGGCGCGCTGTCCGCGATCATGACCGGCGTCGCCTATGCCACTTCAGCCGAGATGGCGGGCGAGCTCGGTGCCTTCGACGGCTATAAGGAGAATGCCCCCGCGATGGCGCGCGTCATGCGCAATCATCGCCGTGCCGCCTTGGGCGAAATTGCCGGCTATGAAAATTTGTCAATCACCCCGGTCCCGCTCGATCATGCGGCGTTGCGCGGCTGTGTCCTGCATGATGAACTCGCGACCCATGCGACGGCCGCCTGGGATCGCGCCGTCGCGCAGGGCGCGCTGCATGGCTATCGCAATGCGCAGGTGAGCGTCGTCGCGCCGACCGGCACCATCGGCCTGGTGATGGATTGCGACACGACGGGAATCGAGCCCGACTTCGCCCTCGTCAAATTCAAGAAGCTTGCGGGCGGCGGCTATTTCAAGATCATCAATCGCGCCGTGCCGGAAGGTTTGCGCGCGCTCGGCTATTCCGAAGCCGAGATCGCGGCCATCGAGATCCATGCGACGGGGCATGGCTCGCTGCACAATGCGCCGGGCATCAATCACGCGAGCCTCAAAGCCAAAGGTTTTACGGACGCCAAGCTCGCCGAGATCGAGGCTTTGCTTGCCGGCGCCTTCGACATCAAATTCGTCTTCAACAAATGGACGCTGGGCGCCGACTTCCTCACCGGCACGCTCAAAATTCCGGCGGAAAGGCTCGAAGATCAGAATTTCGATGTTTTGAGCTTCTTGGGCTTTTCCCGCGCCGATATTGACGCGGCCAATATTTTCGTCTGCGGCGCCATGACGGTCGAAGGCGCGCCGCATTTGAAACAAGAGCATTACGCCGTCTTCGATTGCGCCAGCCCCTGCGGGCGCACCGGCAAGCGTTTCCTGTCGGTTGAAAGCCACATCCGCATGATGGCGGCGTCGCAGCCCTTCATTTCGGGCGCGATCTCGAAGACCATCAACATGCCCAATGACGCGGGCATCGAAGACTGCAAGGAGGCCTATATGCTCTCCTGGCGGCTCGGCCTCAAAGCCAATGCGCTGTATCGCGACGGCTCGAAACTGTCGCAGCCCTTGAACAGCCAGCTCATCGCGGATGACGACGACGAGGCCGAGGACGCCGTCGAAGCGCTCGTTGCCTCGAATGCCCCTGCCCGCGCCAGCGCGGTCGCGGAACGAATCGTCGAGCGGATTGTCGAGCGGATCGAACATGTCCGGGACCGCGAGCGGCTGCCCGACCGGCGCAAGGGCTATACACAAAAAGCGGTCGTCGGCGGCCACAAGGTCTATCTGCGGACCGGCGAATATTCGGATGGACGGATCGGGGAAATCTTTATCGACATGCACAAGGAGGGGGCCGCCTTCCGCTCGCTGATGAATAATTTTGCCATCGCGATTTCGGTCGGGCTGCAATATGGCGTGCCGCTCGAGGAATATGTCGACGCCTTTACCTTCACCCGCTTCGAACCGGCGGGGCTGGTGCAAGGCAATGACGCGATCAAGAACGCGACGTCGATCCTCGATTACGTGTTTCGCGAACTCGCGATCTCCTATCTCGGCCGCAACGATCTCGCCCATATCGATCCGAGCGACATCGGCCATGATGTGCTGGGCAAGGGAGAGGATCAGAGCCGTCCGCCGCAAGGCGGCGTGCCGACCGGAACCGCGAAATTTGTCTCGCGCGGTTTTGTCCGCTCGAAGGCCGACAAATTAATGCTGGTGCAAGGCGGCGGGCAAGTCGCGCCGCAAGCCGTGACGGCGCTCAAACACGATCTCGAAATGGAAGTGGAAGCGGAACTCGGCGGGCTCGAATGGACGACTCCCGCCGAACGGGCGACCATCGCCGAAAAACGCAGCCAGGCGCGGATGAAGGGCTATACGGGGGAAGCCTGCAGCGAATGCGGGAATTTCACGCTGGTCCGCAATGGGACGTGTCTGAAATGCGATACGTGTGGGGCCACGACGGGGTGTAGTTGAAAGGGGCGCTTGTGTCTCGATTGATCGACATCGTTATTGATAACGCTATGGAGGGCATTCAGAGTGGTCTGCTAAATCTACCGAAACCCTTTCTCTCCTCGGCCCAGGGGATGGCATGCAATCAGTCCTGGAACGCTTATGCTTATTTTTATGCCAAGGAGTTTGAGGAAATAGCGGAAAATGCGCTGAAGCTTCGCCGCGTTCAGCATGCCGGTCCGCTACTCTTTTTGGCGCGTCAATCTATCGAACTCGCCATGAAAAACGCCATCAACGAATTCGAGCCGAAAATAGGCTCTGACGCCGGAAAGTATGGGCATGATCTCAAGAAGCTGTGGCGAACTCTGATTGATCTAATGAGATTCGCCTCGTTTTCTGCGGACTGCGAATGGACCCAGCATTGTGAACAGGTGGTCGATCACATTGATGCTTTTGATAACAAGGGGGAGCGCTTTCGGTATCCTGCCGACAGGGCTGGCGATTACTTCGAGTATCCCGATGTGGACATTGACGGCTTAGTGAAGGCTCATTGGAACCTCACTGCATATTGCGATGCAGTTATTGAATGCCTTCATGCGCAAAGGATAATCTGAACTACCTTTACAAAGAGCGGTCGTCCCGACCGCACCACCCCATTCATCGCGTGGCAGACCCGAGCGTGTCTGAACTTTGAAGTCAAGGACGGCCCAAAGGGCCGCCGCCGCAGGCGGTCTGCGATCCTTGAGTTCAAAGTTCAGATACGCTTTTCTGCCGCCATGCGATGAATGAACCTTTCCGCGCAACACGCGCCGGCAAGCAAATGCCGGATCTCGGCATCGACTCCAGTGTCATGGCCGGCTTGACCCGGCCATCCAAACTTCCACCGGCCGTTGTTGGATGCCCGGCTCAAGGCCGGGCATGACAAGCCTCAATCCGCGAGTTCAAAGTTCAGATACGCTTTTCTGCCGCCAAGCGACGAATGGATTTTTACGCGCCGCGCGGGCAAGCAATGCAAAACCTCGAAGGATGTGTCTCCTCAACTCCAGTGTCATGGCCGGGCTTGACCCGGCCATCCAAACTTCCACCGTCCATTGTTGGATGCCCGGCTCAAGGCCGGGCATGACAAGCCTCCGTCCTTGAGTTCAAAGTTTAGATACGCTTTTCTGCCGCCATGCGATGAATGGATTTTTACGCGCCGCGCGGGCAAGCAATGCAAGACCTCGAAGAATGTGTCTCGTCGGCTCCCGTGTCATGGCCGGGCTTGACCCGGCCATCCAAACATCTGCCTTCGTTGTTGGATGCCCGGCTCAAGGCCGGGCATGACAAGCCTCAATCCGTGAGTTCAAAGTTCAGATACGCTTTTTGCCGCCATGCGATAAATGGATTTTTACGCGCCGCGCGGGCAAGCAATGCCGGGTCTCGAAGAATGTGTCTCATCGGCTCCCGTGTCATGGCCGGGCTTGACCCGGCCATCCAAACTTCTGCCTTCGTTGTTGGATGCCCGGCTCAAGGCCGGGCATGACAAGCCTCGATCCGTGAGTTCAAAGTTCAGTTTTTTGCCGCATGCGATGAATGGATTTTTACGTGCCGCACGGGCAAGCAATGCAAGACCTCGAAGAATGTGTCTCCTCGACTCCAGTGTCATGGCCGGGCTTGACCCGGCCATCCAAACATCCACCGTCCATTGTTGGATGCCCGGCTCAAGGCCGGGCATGACTATCTGGGCGGACTGGAGTCACCGCCTCAGCGGCTAACGCGCGCTGGCGGAGACGCCCTCACACGCAAGATCCCGACGGGCAATCCAGCCCACAAAGCCGAGGCAGGGCACCTCGATACGCGCCCACAGCCCATCCTTGGATTGCTGCCCAACCCGAACAACTCCCGTTGCGTCGGATGTCACGCGGCCGTTCGGCGTGTCCCGGACATTGGCAACGTGCGGGACAATGGTGCAAAGGCTCGCTTTAGCAGGACGGCTTTTGCACGCTTGGGCCGGGGCCGATGCGGCCAAAGGGACCAGCGCGGCAGCAAGGCATAGCATTCTGTTCCTCATTCGCGTCCTCCCCCAGCGGCCTTCCCGGCTCACATCACTCTGCGGCGCTTGGCGTCGCGTTGAAGACACCGCCGAACACTTCAGGGCCGTTTTGAATTTCGTAGGCGTATCCGCCATTTTTGTAGAAAAGATTTATCTTCAGATCCCCGCGCGCGCGAAAGGCGAAGCCGCCCTTATCCAGCTTGGGGCTGCCCTCGACCAGCAAATTATCGTTCCACCCTGGCGGTGAGCAGCAAGAATGATCAGGCTCCAGACCGGCAATCGCCGCCTCGTTCCAAAGACCGGCGATCGCCGTGATCACATAGGAGCCCACAGATAAATTCTTGGTGGTCAGAGTGCCCGACGCGGTGATTTTGGCATCAGTGTTGAGGTAGGACCAATTCCAGAGGATGTCGGCCCTGGCCTCCAATGCGCCGGCAAGGCCGAGCAGAGCCAGCAAAGCCAGACGTTTCAAAGCGCCTCCAGGTCTCGTCTTCATGACTGGTCTTTCCCGCCCTTCGTCGCACTGCCAAAGTGGCGCCCTGCCCTCACGTTTTGTCATATATTTAACATCATGTACGCCTATCCGTTGGTATTCAGCGACCTAAAAATATTAAAAGCAAAAGATTTTTTATGGATCGGCGGGCAATGCCGCATCATCAGGTTTGGCCATCGCTGAGAGCCATTTTCTTTCGCATGCGGGTTTGCCACGCAAGCGCAAGTCGGCTGCCGCCACCGCTCGATGACAATCACATTGTGGACCTCGCTCGCGCGGCGAGATCCAGGCTCATTCCAGCATGCATCGCCCACTCATCGAGCCAGCCTTCTCAACAAATCTATTTGCAAGGGAGCTGAGACGAACATGCAAGAAATTGATCAGATTCAGCCGGGCTCGGCGCTACCCAAGGGCGCTCCTTACAATCCCACGACAGCGGTTTTCTACGGCCAGTTCGTCGAGGCCGTCTATACGATGTATGGCAATGACCCGAGCAATCTGACGCCGAAGCCATCTGCGGATTTTCCCAAAGGCTATCGCCTCGCGGCCTGGATCCAGATGCGCGACTTTATCTTCGAGAGCACAGGTTTGACCTTTTATGGGATCATCGCCCAAAGCCAGGCCGAACCGAACCAGTTCATCCTCGCTATTCGCGGGACATCCACTTGGGTCGAATGGTGGGACGACTTGACGTCGATCCGCCTTGTCCCGTTCAAGAACTTCGGTTCGGCGGGCTTTGGGTTCTTGAAAATTTACGAAACGCTTGAAGTCGTCGCCAATCCGTCGGGAGCCTTGACCGAATTGGCGGCGCCGCAGTCGCTCAAATCCGTCGGCGGATTTTCTCAGCAAGTGGCCGCGTTGGTCAACAGAAGCACGGAGCAGCCGCGCGCCGAAGCGGTCGCGCCGGCGACCTCGCTTGCCGTCACCGCCCACAGCCTCGGCGCAGCGCTCGCCACACTCTATGTGCTGGACAATGCGAGCTCCGATCAGATCCCCACTCCGACCGTCTACACATTCGCGTCTCCGCGCGTCGGCGACTTGGCGTTCGCAAACGCGTTCAACGCCTTGGGTCTGACCTCGTGGCGGATCGACAATCTACCGGACATCGTCCCCTATCTTCCGCTTGGCTTTACCCACGTCAATACGCTGCAGCAATATGATTCCGGGTTCAAGGTATGGCCTTCGCCCGGCTGCTGGCACGCATTGACGACGTATCTCAGCTTGATCGACCCCAAGCTGAAACCCGCTAACGACTGCCAGCCGCCGTGGGCCGCAGCCGCCGCGGGTCCGGCGGAGTTTGCTCCGGCAGCAGCGCCTGCCGCCACAACTCTCTCCGTACCGTCCGGTCAGGTCACGGTGAACATTACTGTCAACGTGCACGAGTAGGCCGCAATTTCGGGGTCGAACATCGCGGCACACGCTAACGGCCGGTCGAGAGTCTTCAAGCGCTCGACATCGTTTGCAGGGCGCGCGCATCGCACTCGTCGCAAGATCGCAGACTGTGATAGCAGCGCGGGCGACCTGATTGCGCTGGCGGCATGGAGTTGGCGCCAACTTTTCCGCCAAGATTCGTTGCGCGTTTCTGCAAGAGCCTTCTTGCATATTTGAACGCTCGCTCTGGATAGGCTCTGAGCGTTGAAAATGAGATATGGTTGCGAAGATAATCCGCCCACTGGAATTCGACGAAGGGCGTCGGATCTTTTCCATATTGACAAAAACGCCGGACCTGCGCCGCAAGGCTGCGAAACGGATCGTCGAGCAAATCTCGTAAGCTCTTTGGCATGTCCTCAAAATCACGACGCCGGCCCTGATCATAGGGATAGATCAGATTGCGCCGTTCCATGACCTGCCAAAACATGCCCGGGTCAAGGTGCGAGAAATCATCGATGAGGGAAAGCCGGACCTTATCGACCCCCTCGTCGAACAGAGCCCGACCCAAATGGTGGCCGTCCAAGATGTAATATTCGCCCTTGGGTCCAACTACGGCTGGAAAAGGGTGCTCACAAATGAAACGGCTTCTCTCGTCGCTCGTCTGTGCCCTCCAAATCCGCCGTTTGAATGCAACCTCGTCATAACCCAAAGTCATTTGTGTCGGGCGCAACTCTTCAAGTTTCGCCTCAACCCATCCTACGCCAATGTCACCCACGTCCGTGCTTCCCGGAGACCCGTTATCGAGTTGAAGTCCCTATCCATAATACGATCTGCCTGGCGTCGTTCATGCGGTATGATGGCGCAGATTTGGGAAGCGTGGATGAGGGCGGCAGAGCGGGCCCAAAAAGGATCGCCGGGCTGAGGAAACTAAAACACCGGCACGCCACGCGCGTTGAGCGCGTTCGCCAGATTTGCGAGCGCCTTGGCGCGCTTGCGATAAAAAGTGTGGGGCGCCCATTGTTTTTCGGCGCAAAGCTTTTTGATCGAGCGGCCGCGCGCGGCACGCAACGCCCACAGGGTCGTCACCAGGGCCATACCGGAATCCTCAATGCGCAACTCGCGCAGCCATTCGAAGGCGGCGTCCATCCGAGCGATCTCCAGGGCCGTAGGGCGGATTTTTATGCGGTTGGCAGCCTGCTGCCGCTCGCGGCGCTCGGCCTCGCTGAGTTCCGCCTGAGCCAATTGGTCGGCCCATTCGGTGACCGTGCGTGGCCAATGGCCGCCCGGCGCGCGGGGTCCCCGCAAACCCGGCAAGCGATCAAGCGTGACAAAGGCTTGCACGAGTCTTTTGCCGACAAGCTCTGCTTCCCATCGCAATGGTAGAGCCTCGCGCTCGGGAAAGAACGGCGCGTCGAGCGGGTCGGGGATTGTTTCCTCGTTCATGCTCACGCCCCATCGTCGAGAATATTGTCGATGAGGTGCGGATCGGCGGCGACCTCAAGGAGCAGCAGCCGGATAATCGCTTCGCGCGTGAGGCTTCGCTTGGCCGCCGCGGCGTCGAAATGACGGCTGGCGTCAGGCGGCAGGCGCAAGGAAAAGGCCGCTGCCGCCGCGCGAAACGCGAGGCCGAAACGCTGCGCTTGTCGATGCACATTATTGGGGGTCGAGGCGATGATGGGATCTTCCGCGACCCTTTTGGCATCCCAGCCGAGGCCGAGAAGAAAGCCGAGCCGAGCGATTCGCTCTCCCGTCCAGCGCGATTTGTGAACCTCTGTTGCGACATCCACGGTTAACACCCTCCTTGCTTCGAACGGGGGCCGAACCGCCGCGCCGTCCGGTCAGGAATAAGGTATTATTACCGTGTTTGTCAAGGTATTTTTACCGCATGCAAGAGGTGCTTGATTCGGTTACTCTACCGTATATGGAACTCGATGACATCCTCCACCGGATCGAAAGCCGCCTGAAAGCCGTGGGGCTGTCGGCGCATGCCGCATCCCTGTCCGCCAAGCGCCCGGACGCGATTCGCAATTTGAAGCGGGCAGTCAAAAACAACGACCGGAGGGGCATCACGACCGAAACCCTGGTCGCGCTCGCCCCCGTCTTGCAGACGACCGCGGCCTGGCTGCTGGAAGGAGCCGGCGAGCCCAGTCCCGGAAATTTGGTGCCTGTTGTCGGGCGGATTGGCGCTGGGGCTGAGATTCAACCGGAATTCGAACAAATCCCTCCCGAGGGACTATATGAAATCGAAGTTCCGTTTCCGATCCCGACGGATGCGATCGCCTTTCAGGTGGAAGGCGACAGCATGTGGCCGCGCTACGACCCTGGCGATGTGATCATTTGCTGGCGCCAGGGGACCAATGTGGACGAGGTGATCGGATGGGAGGCAGCGGTCAGGACCGCCGACGGCAAGCGCTATCTGAAACGCATCCAGCGGGGAGCCGCGACGGGAACTTTTGATCTGGAAAGCCACAACGCCGCGCCGATCCGGAATGTCCGCATCGAATGGGCGGCGGAGATCAAGGGCGTTGTAAGATCCGGTCAGTGGCGCCGAAGGTAAGCCCACATATAGGGTATCATTACCTTGTATAAGGTATTATTACCTGTTATGAATGGCGGGTCGATCTTTGGAGCCGACCCGTGCCCCTCCTTCCTTCTGTCGAAGCCGCGCTTCGTGCGCAAGCCACGCGCACTGTCATCCAATCGGTGAAACATCGGGCACGGTGCTACGCGCGGCAACCGATGAGTCTCGACACTGCCTATTCAGGGCTGTCGGCGGCGGCGCCCGAAACAATGATTGCAATCGGCCGCCATCTCGTCGAAGTGGAACGAAGGGCCCCTTGCCGCTGGTTCGGTTTCGGAGGGGAAGTACCGCTCATTAACGCCAAGGCTATCATTCTTCTCGGCCGCGCGCTGCGGCGAGCCCGCAGGCTCCAACAGCGCGCGCCAACGTGATTCCTGCAACGAGACACGAAACCGATTGTTCGTTTGGCAAAGCGTTTTAAGTCGTATTAAAGACCGAGACCGCGGCGGGTCTGTGCTTCGTTGAGCGCGAGAGTCAGGGCATCGATCTTAGACTCGAGCTTCGCAATTTCTTCCTGTAAGTCGTTTATGCGGCTTTCATAGCCCTCGATCAGCATCCGGATGCGCGCGTCAACAAGCGCCGCCATCGGCGCCTGCCGGTTGATCATCGCGGTAAAAATCGTCCCGAGGACGCCAATCAGGGCACCCAGTCCGCCTGCGCCTAGCGTGCTCCAGATGCTTCCTTCCGTATGCATGCTCTTCACCTTCCACCGCGCAATTTGATCCTCAGACCCCGCCAAGCCGTCAGCGGGATTGCCATGCCTGCGGCTCAACAATCACTTGCGATCAAGCCATGCCGAAACATTGCTGGTTCCAAGCTGGACCCCATGAACCAAAAAAAAGCTGGTAACGATCGCCCATTCATAGGTGTCATAGGGGGCCGGCAGTTTCGGGACGCCGAGAAGCGCCGCTCCATAGGCGAATTTGGAGGCGAGGATCGTATCGACGAAGACCAGGCCGAAATGCAGCGCGGCCGGAAATCCGGCCACCCACAGGACAACACGATTGATCCAGTGGCCGTAGACCTGAACCTTCAGAGCATTGTTTTCCACGTCCGTCTTCAAGGCGGTTCGCAAGATCGTGGAATCTGCTGCCGCCGCGGCTGAAAAGCCCGCTTCTTGCGTGGCCAGTTTTGTCTTTTCGTAATCGGCCCAGGCCGCGACAAAGGGCTTGATGATCGCGCCCAACAAATAGTTAAGAATCGGAAGGAGGGCGGACATTACTCGTCCCCTTTCACCGGGTCGATCTTTGCGGCCGTTACGATGCCGTAGATGTGCGTGACGGTCATCGCCAATGCAATTGCACTCGTGATCTTGAGGGCCGCGCCCGATGAAAGGAAGGCGCCGAAATCAACCTGATGAAGCTCCTCGAGCAGCCCCGGCAGGGCCGAGACCAGAACGCCAGTCATGCCGAGAATCGTGGTTTTCATACCGAGCAACCGAAGTCCGAGACGCTGCAGGAACGACAGACCCTGGGCATCTATTTTGGCCAGTATTCCCGCGACGACCCGAAATTCCATAAGCTTGGGGCGAAGAATCCAGAGATAAATTATGAACGACGCCGCTGTCACGAACACAAACCAAAGCATCCTGTTTCCTTTCCTTAACGTCGGACCTAATCCCTCGGCACGGCCGCCGTATGAGGCGACTCTTCCGGAAATTTAAAGGGCAAAGAAGCAACGCAAATTGCGCGCGTTTAAGCCGGGACCGCGAGATGGGTACAAACCATCACCAAGAAGCCGATGGTCAGAAACCCGCAGCCCCAGGCAATCATTGCAAAAGGTTTCGGCGAGGGATCCTGACACTCGACCCACACGCCCGCCACAAAAAGCAGCGCGGCGACGATCATCATTTCCAACGGATTGTGGATCATGATTGAGCTGCCTTGAACGCCGTCGCACGCTGGCTTTGTCGCCATGACTGGAAGGCGAGGATCCCGGCACCCGCCGCGATGGCCGCGGCGATGACGATGAGAAACATCGTGTCCCCGCTTATGAGATGGCTGCCGCCTTCGGTGCCTGCCGCTGCGATGCCGCCGGCACTGGCTTTCGCGATGTGCTTTCTCGATCGGCTCCCGGCTTCTTTGGCCTTCTTACGAAGAACTTCTGGAGCTTCCTTTCCGCAAGCCAGTTTGATGGCCTCTGCCTCGCACGCCGCTACGCGGCGGCCCCATCCAGTGCCAAAATACCGCCAGTTGCCGAGAGAATGGAGGAAGGACAGCCGTACTTCACAAAGCCTTTGAATGACCGCTTCGGCAGATGCCCTTTTCGCCCCGGCAATCCGCCAAGCGCGCAACGCACGGGCCGGACCGCTGTTGAAGGCATAATCGAAGACCGCAAGATCCACACCCGCCGCGAGTGCGTCGCCATTGACCGGTTGCCAATAGCCGCCGCGATAGATTTCATCCCTCTCCATGGCTGTCATTTGAAAGACAGTGCGCCGAGGAAGATGGCCCGCATCGCGGAATTCATCATATCGACGCTGGGTAACGCCCTCTTTGGTCTTACCGCCGGGATCGTGCGGATCGTTGGCTTGGCCCCCTTCCCATTTCAAGGTGAAGGCGATGCAAGCTTGGTAATTCGAAGCGGCCATGGACTTGCTCCAATAAAAAAGCCGCCTAGCGGCGGCCAACAAGATTCGTTCGGTGATGGTCTGAGCAAAGGGCTCACAGCGCCTTTGCATGGGTGGACGCTTGGTCATCCGTTCGCGGAGGGTCCAACGGAAACGGCTGCGACCGGACAAACAACCTCACATCAAGAGCGACACTTCGAGATTCATCTCCGGCGATCCGCTTAGAGAACCACCCAACATCGTACCCGTGTGAGTGCCATCGGAGGCTTCCATAGCGGAAATATAATGCCAGCCTAGCTGAGGCGCGTAACTTCCGTGCGTGCCGCCAGCAAAGAACTCCCCAAACGCCGCCGCCGTTTGTCCGAAATAATACCGATCAAAGGTTGCCGTTACGTCCATTCCGAACCCTATAATCATGAAGGAACCGGCAATAGCGGCCACACCAAATTCGTTGAAGTAATTGGCTTCAATCCCGTCTTCCGCCAAGCCGCTTAAGAAATTGATGCGGTTCCCGGCGCTATTGTTCGCAAAGCGCGGAGTCACCAACGCATATGTCCAACTTGCTGTCGTGTCGTTCACACGCGCGGAGACCCAACGCCGGTTGTACATATTCCAGACGCTCAGAACGCCGGCCGTCCCCCCGGCCGAAGCCCCACCGGGATTCCAATCGACCGCAGCCGATGCGTTCGTCTTGATCGTGCCAACATAAGTGCCAAAGCCAGCGGCGGGACCGTTGGTGATCGCATTTTGATTGTTCATGATACCGTTGGTGCGCTGAAGCTGCGTCGTGCCGGCACCGATGCCGCGCGAAACATAGCTGCCGCCGACCGCGGTATGCGTGCCGCTCTGCGAGCCGGATGTGTTGATGGCCGTCCCACCGGGCGTCGCGGCAATCTGAAACGTGGTTCCGACCGGCCCGGCCGCTTTCACATAATAGGTCGTGCCGGCGGTCAAGCCGGTCGGCAGCGCGCCGGTTGTCGTGAAGACGACCGGCTGATTGTCGGTGAAAGTGTTTCCGGCCCAAGTCACGACGCAAGGCGAAGCAATCGTCATTGTGATGGTTGCGGTTTGCGACCAAAGCGGACCTCGCGACAGGGTTGGAACGCCCGCATTGTTCCAAACGAAAAGATCGTAAAGTGCGTTCGCGACCGCCGCGGCGGGACTGCGAGTCGTGTCGCTCAGCGCCTGCGAGATTTCCGAGAACGATGTCCCGACATATGCGCTCCCGCTCCAAAACGGAATTTGATTGCCGTTATAGGGCGTATAATAGATCGACGTCGCGCCGCTCACCGCCGAAATGAGAACCGGTGTCGCGCTGGACAGGGTGAGGCGGCCGCCTGGTGCGGGAGGGCCTCCCGAAGTTCCAATCTCACTCAGTTTTGCCGCAGGGAAGCCGCCCGGCGTCACGCCGTCATGCACCTGCACGCGGTTGTTGGTGGTGTCGACGATCAACTCGCCGGCTGCGCCCACATAGGTCGAAAGAAAGGCCGCCGACTCGCGACGGCGCTTCACTTGAATGCTCATGCCGATGCCAATCCTAAATCTATGAGGATCGAATAAGGATCCGAGGCTAGTCCGAAATCATCGGTTTGATTGACGCTGCCGCTCGTCAGCCCGTAATCGAGGTTGGTGCCGACCGACAGGGCTTGTGCAACGGGGCCGAGAGTTCCGGATCCGAAGGGTGTGTAGGTGTAAGTCGCGCATTCAGAAATATCCTGAACCGCTTGACCAAAAATGTTGAAGCTTTGAAACTTCAGATAGAGTGTTGTGCCGACAAGCGCGGGTGGCAGAGCATATTGGAAAATCGCCCCATCGAGGCGAGCAAACGGCGTACCCTGCGGGTGGGTGGCGACGGTCGTTCCATGAAGCCCGCGTTCAAGATAGGTCAGATCATAGGCATTTGTTCCGGTTAGGGTCGCTGTCGCATAGGCGATCAGCTCCTTGTCGACGAGGCAAAGCGTGATCGCGTTTTGCGCATCCGAATCCGTCGCCGTGGCAAGTTGACCGCCGCTTTCGATCAGACTGACCGACAAAATATTTGTAAGATCAGGGTTCGCAGACCCAATAGCCGGGAGACCCGCGGATAGCACACCCTGCCGCGATGGGCCGTTGATCTGTCCGATTGGGCCGAAAGTCACATTGTCGGTGGAAATCGAAACGATCGCGCCACCCCAATTCGGATCGGCAACACCGGCTGTACCTTCCGGCGTGGAGACGGCATTGGGCGTGATTGTCGCCCCCGAGGCAGGCTCGAACGCTGGAATAAAGCTGGGAGTTTGGCCCCCGGCAGCAAATGCAGGCCCCCAAGCATAGATCCCGCTTCCCGCCGAACCGACATAAGAAAAAGCTCCTGCGCTGGTGGCCAGGGATACATAAAGGATAGGAGTTGCCGTCGCGGCCATATTGGCGACGATCGATAGCTGATACCATCCATCACCGGCATCCCTGATCGAAGAAGATATGATGGCGGGTCCGGGGCTTGCCGTCGCGGCGGCCAAATCGAAGCCGCAAGAACGCTGAGCGATCCCGTCATGGATTGTGAGGCTGCAGTTCGAACGCTCGACCGCACGCGCATAGATCGAGAATATGACCGCCGTCCCGCTGGCTTGGGGAGCCATCGCTTGCGATAGGAAATGCGCGCCGGTTGAACCGTCCTCGGCGAGCTTATAGGCGGTTTCGACGCCGCCCGACACAGCGATCCACACTTGTGGGATGCCGTTGGTCAAGGACGGCGGGGGTTCATAGATAATCGGCGGATTGATCCGCGCCGGAATGACGCCCTGATCGGTCGAATTGCCGCTTTTCGTTTGGACGGGATATTGGACCGCGGTTCCGTTGTTGCCCGGAAACTCCTCCGCTGTCACGGCGAGAATTCCCGTATCATCTTCCTCGATCGAGATAATTCTGACCGCGGCTTGGTTTAATCCGAGGTCCACATCCGTGAGGGTCACAATGTCCGTCGGTTCGAGCAGACAATATTCAAAGGACAACTTGAATGCGTATTGATTGCGGATGTAGAGCTGGCGCTGAAGGATCAGCTGCGCGGCGATCTGTCCTACATTGGGGTCGCAAATTTCATTTGCCGTAATATCAGGGGCCATGCGCAAGCCGTAGAGCTCGATTGCATTTTGGTCGAATGCGGAAACCGGCGTTGCATCGTAATTATTGGACCGCTGAGAAATCTGGAGCCGCTGCCAGTTGTAATTCTGGTAGGGGTCGGAGCGAGTGACCTCAACCGGGTCTTTGCCATCCTCCAAAATGAAGTCGTCGTCAGTTAGATTGTAGATTGCCGCCACGTTTGGATTGAAGGTGACAAAGCCATTGCTCGTGGCACCTGTAATCGCGGTATCCCCATAGGGGATGAATTTCAGCTTACCCCCGGACCACACCGCTGCCGTGTTGGTGAGTTGCAGCCAGCGCGCCAAGA
Source organism: Beijerinckiaceae bacterium (assembly GCA_004564215.1). Taxonomy (NCBI): domain Bacteria; kingdom Pseudomonadati; phylum Pseudomonadota; class Alphaproteobacteria; order Hyphomicrobiales; family Beijerinckiaceae; species Beijerinckiaceae bacterium. The sequence continues at coordinate 947,953 of CP024846.1, forward strand.
TGCTGCTTGCCGCCTCTTGATTGATCAGCGCGGGACTGAATGCAAGAGAGGAGGCTTGGCAATAGGTCTGGTAAGAACTATCGCCGGACGATCCAAGCAAGCTCGTCGCGTCTATGCTCTCCGCCGGGAAGCCGACGCCATACTGGGCATTGGTCAAGAAATCCTGGACGATCAACGCAGGATCGGCATCGAATCCATTCACGACCGAAGATGTCTGGAGAACGCCTTTTATCTCGAAGGCGAACTGTGGAAGGCTAGCACTGGAACCCAACTGAAAGTTGAAGGCGCCGACATAGGCGAGGCCGCCGTAAGGAAGCGCCTGGGTCGGGTGGAACGTGGTCAGCGCACCCCAGGGAGTCTGCGGCGTCGTTCCCAGCGCATTGAATTGAAGCCCCGCGGAAGCAAGAGCCGTGACGGACGCGCTCGTGCCGAAGCCGAAGCGAGCGCCGAAGCCGCCGCCGACCGCAGGATATCGGGTCTGCCCGGACCAAACATCGCTGTAGCCGACTATAGGTCCTTCGCAAAGGCCGAGGGCAAACGAAGTGTAATAGTTATAGCCACTGAGCTGCTTCCCGCCGCCGCCTTTGCCACCGGCTCCGCTTTTTGAAAATTGCGAGATCGCGAAAAAGCCACCGGTCCAAATGACATTTGGCGCGATCCTATTCGTGCCGTAGACGATCGAGATAGGAACTGCATTGCTCGACGTCTGAATTTGCAGCCCGGTATAGCGCGGGACGTAACCCGCAGGCTGGCTCCCACTTTTCAAGAGGCTCATGCCGCGCTGCTTTCCCAGTATGAAAAGAACTTCGGGGTGCGGCAGGGATCACAGAGCGCCGCATTGCTGGAGACTTCTTCTTCGAAGACCATCCCCGCTGGCTGAAATGCATGAATAATGGTCAAGGGAACCGCTTTGGTGATGATCGCGCCATGCGAATAGCAACGGCCATAGCGGAACACCACGACGTCGCCCGGCTTCGGCTCGCTGACTTCCTTGAGGCGTCCCTCAACAAAACCTAGATATTTTTCCTCGCTTCGATGCAGATGCCAATCTTCTGCATAGGGGCGTGGATCGAAGGGCGCGCATAGCCCCGTATCGACGAAGACGCGCACAAGCAGCATTCCACAATCGACGCCGGCGCCGCGAACATCGGCGCAGGAATGGTAAGGCGTGCCAATCCATTTGCGGGCCTCGGCGATGAGAGCGCCGCGCCAGTCCTGCTCCAGAACTTGCATCAGATTGCGTAGGTTGGAGTTGGGGAATAGGGAAACCCGCGGAAATTTGCGAGATTGTTGAATTTGCCCTGGCAGGTCGCTTGGGTGTGGTCGCAGCCTTGATAGACCGTGAAAGCGTCGCCAGGCGAAGGCGCATGCAAGAGCGGATAGGAGAGACGCAGCAGCCCCGGCTGAGCGGTCTTTATATTTGCAGTCACGCCAAGGTTTATCCCGGAAGAGAAAACGAGCGTTCCTTGCGCATAGATGGCCGAAGAGGAGGGCCAAAGAATCGTCGTCGTGTCCGACCCCGCCCCGACCGTGCCGCTCGCCCCAAATGCACTTTTCACGAGGCCGCAGCCGGAATCGTAAAGCACGTGCTGGCAAGCCGGCGAGTAAACGTTTCTCGGCATTTGCAGGTCGAGCAAAACGAGAGCCGAATTGACGGTAACCTGCGCGGAGGTGCGACCCACACTATCGACCGTGCCGATGCGACCTTTGAACAGGATCACGCTGCCGATTGGCGTAGCGAGATCGGCCGGCGAGAATGAATTCAGGAAAGCGCGCTCCCGCTGAATCGCGCAGCCATCGAAAACACCATTGCGAAGCGCCTGTAGGAAAGGAACGCCGCCGACGGTGTCGACGGCACGCGCCGAGATCGAAATCTGTTGCTGATCGACGTCCAGGCCCGCCGCGCATTTGAACCTGAGGCCGTCAACCAGCACTGAATTTGCCGCATAGGTATAACCATTGAGGGATACCGGCACGTCGGCGTTGGTGTAAGTCAGGTTCAAGCCGGTGCGCAGCGTAAAGCTGTAGCAATCGGCGACGAATGCGCGTGCGTCGAGGCTCGATCGGAGCGCGGTCAGATAATTGACCAAGGCGAGCTGCGCGGATTTCAAGGCTTCACGCTCCTGAATTTCAGGCCTTGGACCTGCCAGAGACCATTCATAAAGTTCTCGAAATCGCTTTGATCGTCGAGGAATCGACACTGGAAGGCGAAGGAAAAGCTGGCGCTGATCACATGCCCGGCGGCGGGCGCCGTCGCAAAGGTAAGTGCGTTCAGGGACCCGTTTGGCGCCGTCAGGGTCCAGGAAGTGCTGCCGACAGGGGTTCCATTGTCATAGACAATCGGCGTGCCCAAGACCCAGCCGACGCGCTCCGTAAAACCTCCCAGGGTTCGGACAAAGCTAAAAGCCTTGTTCGAACCATCGCCGATCCCGATCGCCTGCGCTGAAACTGTCGTGTCGGTCGGTTCGGTATAGAGAAAGACTCCGAACTGTCCTTGGCTTTGGAGGTAAAGCCCCAGCAGGCTTTGCAAGGAGTTTGCCCCGAGGCCGGGATAGGCGGCGTTCGAGGCGAGCCCGTCAAAGGAAATCTCCCATTCCCAAAGTGGAGCTTCATACAGGGGGACGCGCACTTCACGACCGGAAACATGCCCGGCTACCCGTGTCGAAAACGTCGGGCGCCGATGCACCGACCAACCCTGCCCGGGAAGCACTGGAAAGCTGGGAGGCGTGGTCATCCTTTTACGGTCCTCAATTTGATGGACTGGAGCTGCCAGAGCCCCGCCATAAACTCTTCCAGCTCTTCGCTATCGTCTTCAAACCGGCAATTGACGGTGGCGCCGAGCCCGAGGGCGGCCGGGACCGGAAAACGGAAGGGCAGCGCCTGCGCTCTCATCCGCGCATAGAAATCGGCGAGCGTTTGGAAGTCCCGCGTCCCATCCATCTTCAAAATGTCGAAGGTCAGCTCGATTTCGAAGATCGGGATCGAAACCCGCGTGAAGCGGCTGCCGCATCCCGAGACATGCGCATGATCCCCGGTTGTATACTGCGGCCTGTAGTGAACCGACCAACCTTGGCCGACGAGCGACGGAAAACTCGGATAGGGTCCGGGCACGAAAGGCGGATCAGGATTCGGGGGCGTGACAAACGGCCCCTTGCCGTTCAGCCAATTCCCCGCCTGCCAATTGCCGCAGTCCCCCCAGATATCGCTCCGTTGCGGAAAGGTCGGAAACGGACGCGCGTCCCAATTCCAGACCGAGCAGAACGCCGGCTCGATCATCTTGAGACCCGCGCCTGATGTCTCGTTGCGGCCGTCGACGAACCAATATTCGTAGACGGCTTGGAGCGCTAAGAGCGACAAATTCTGGTCAGCTTTCGGGCGAAAGCCGCCGCCATCCGCCGGGTCCCAAATCGACCAAAACGGCGTGAAGCTTTCCGTCGATTTTGGATCGAAGAAAACATTCGGTTGGTTCGCCGCCTTGTCGCAAGCCGGAAAGCCATATTCGGTAAAGACGATCGACTTCGACTGCGCGACCCATTTTGTGTCGGGGCCGTGCGGGTCAAAGCCGGAGCCCGTGTCATAGATAGCCCGGTGCGGATTGTTCCACCACCACCGAAGCTGCTTGTTGGCGAGTAATTGCTGGTTCGGATAATATTGATTTCTGGATTGCGTCAGTCGATCGCCTGCCGGGAGAGACACTTGCAAATCCGTCCCATTCGGATCGAAGCCGCGTCCCAGATTGTTCGACTCGAAATAGAACCAGTTGAACTTTTCCCCGCCTTCGATATTGGCCTTGAGATAATCCTTGCTGTAGAGAGTCGGCGTTCCACTGAGCCCAAGCCCATTCATGTCCGCCGGCGAGGGCGGCCAGTACCCCGGCGCCGGCGCGCTCCAATAGGCGACATCGAGCCCTCCCGTGCCCGTCGTCCAATCCGAGATCGGCATGTAATTATCGAAGCAGATGAGATCGATGTTCGCATGCGCGTAGAGCTGGTCGAGATGCGGCCACTGGCCATTTTCGCCAGGGTGTTGAACTCCCATCCAAACCGACCAGTCGGCTGCATAACTTATGAGATTGTGGAGACCGCTGAGATTCTTGGTCAGCCCGGCACTATCAAAAATGCCGCGCACATCATCGGAAAGCGCGATTAAGCCCGCGACGAAAGGGTAGTCCCACATCGCGAGCCCGCTTCCATCCGTTGTTCCAGCCTTGGTCCAGGCCGGCCCGCGAATGATCTCCAATCCGCGAAGCTCCGATCCTATCAAAAAGAGATCGACACCGCCCGCCAAAGCGCAAAGATTCGCATAGTGCAGGATCATTCTTCGATAGGTGTAATCCGTGCTCGGCCCGGAATAGGCGACGGTTTTGTTCGCACTGTCTTGCGTAAAATTCACCGGTACGGCCGAGCCGAGAAACGCGGTAACGGCACTCGCCGCGGCACTCGAACGGTCGGGGCCATAGGTGATCCGTCCGCGCCAGGGGAATGAGCCCGGAACGTCGCCAAGCAGGAGGGGATAGAAGACCACGCGGAAGCCGCGCGCTTTCAAATCCTGAATGCAGCGGATGATCGATTGATCGGAGGGCGTCCCGCCGTAGGTAAATGAACCATCGTTCGACGAGATCGGGATAAGTCCGACCGAGTTTTGTGTCAGAGACGAACAGCGCCAAACGTCGGAGACCCATGCGGAGCCGTTCCATTGTTGGAATGAGCCGCCGACATAGGTTGTCGAGGGATAGATTTTGCAGGCTGAAGCATCGGTCGAGTTGAAGAACCAGGCGCAGACGATCGCGACGGTCGTGCAAGCGGGAAAGGCGGCCTGCAGCTGATCGATCGCGAGATCCATGTCGGTTCTGTGCGCCGCCTGCCCCGCATAGGTATTGATTCCCACCAAAGTCGGCTCGGTGACGCGCTTGCCTCGATAGGCCACGGAATCATAGGTGAACTCACCCGTCGACGGCAGCAGGTTCACGCCATTGACATAGCCCACGCACACCTCGTGCATTCACAGGTTAGATATTGCTGTCGATTTCGCATCGGGCTCAGCGAGGTCGCCCGCGCTCCGTCGAAGATCCGCTATCGGGAGCCATCAGATGGCATATGCTCAATACGAGTTTTTCGCATAATGAAACAAAGTGGACATTCGCTATTTTAGCTTAATGGCTCAGATGGGCGGAAAGCGGACATTCGTAAAAATGCTGCCTCACCGCATGTTCGAGGACTTCATGCCGAAATTTGTCGGCATCAAAAGTGCTACAGTCGAAGCGTCGACAAACGCCAACCCGTGGGCCTGTCTCGAAAGTGGCAGAGCCATGCGCGATTTAACCGGTTCTGGCTAAGAGTGAGAACACTACGCGAGGGAGGATTGAAATGACTACCGATTACAAAGTGACGGTTGAAGAATTGCCGGACGGCCAGTGGGCCTGTTTTCTTCGCTTGGCTGGAAATGACCAGCCTTTTGACCTCGGCAAGCGATTCAAAAATGAGGAACGAGCCGAACTTTGGCTCAATGTCTCAGAGGCCACGACCGCGATCGACATGGTGCTCGCGAAATGCCGATGAGAGCATGCTAGAGTGGGGTCGTAGCTTCCCCCGACGTTCAATGCGCCGTCAGCGTGACTCGTCGCCGGCGCAGACCATGGCCAGAGTGGAGATGGCCGCATCGATTTCACCCTCCTCGACCGTAAGGGGCGGAAACAGACCGAGGACAGGCCCCATGGCGCGCGTGAGGAGCCCCCGTTCGGCAAGCTTCTCCCGTAACGGCTCAGCCTCCCCCGTGCAAACAAGCCCCTGCATCAGGCCGATGCCGCACATTCCTTTAAAGATGTCGCGGCGCGTATAGATCATGGAGGCGAGCCGGTCCTCAAGATACCAAGCCCGGTTCTGCACGCGTTCCAGGAAGCCTAGCGACAATAAGGCGTCCAACACGGCGTGCCCCGCGGCGAGCGCCGGCTGGTCGACTATGGGGAGGCTCACCGGCCCCCCTCGCGCGACTTTTTGCGTGGCAACGAGTGCGGCAAACGGCACGGAGCCTGCTAGCCCTCGAGTTGAGATCATCAGATCCGGCGTTACGCCAGTCCATTCATGTGCCCAGACCATGCCCGAGCGACCGAGGCCGCAGAAGGTTTCATCGAAGGCGAGGACGATGCCATATTCGTCCGCAATCTCGCGAAGTCCGGCGAGCCAGCTTCCAGCGAGCACTTCGAGGCTATTCTGCGTCCGGACCGGCGCGACGAGAATGCCCGCCGTCTTCGGATTGATCTCCGCCTGCAATGCACCAAGATCGTCCGTTCGGAGGATGGTGACGTCGTCGTCGCCTTTGAGCCCGCTGCCCGTGTCGGCCGAGGCTCCCGCGCAGACGATCAGACGGCGCCGCTTTGGGCGATTAACGAGCCGCTGATAGCGCCTGATTGTTTCGACAGCCACCCTCCACGCTTCGGTCGCCGAAGGCAGCAGGAACGCGCGGTCGCCGAACGAAACATCCAGGAGCTTTGCGACGAGTGAGTTGGAATCGGCGGATGCTTCCTGCGCAAACGCAGGTAAATGCCCCGGACCACCCGTCTGAGACACGGTCCCTTCCACACTTTTCTCTCGCACCTCCTCGAATGCGCCTGAAAAATCGAGCGGTCGATACCCATCAGATGCTCCGTCACACAAGACCGGCCCGAATGGATCCGCAGGCTCTTTGGACGGCAAAGGCGATAAGTCGGACATGTTTACGCGGACGACCGTTCCCTTGAGCCGGAGTTGTCATTGGAACTCACCACTGGACACCTATCCGCGAATTCCCACAAGGGATCACGGCGTCGCAGGAGCGATCAAGACTGGCGACGCCGGCAGCGTCAGCTTTTCACGGCGCGAACATTCCAGAGCCTGACATTATGCGTCGGTGACATTAGCATTCTGACGACACTCGGCAATAGGGCCCCGGCTCACACCCGCTCATCGCCGGTAATGACGGCTTCTCGGCAGCCGTTTTTTCTCCTCACAAAAATCGCGCCCTAAGGGAATAAACCGCTTTCTGCCCGAGTCTCTCCTGTGACCGGCGCTCCGCCGGCGCGGGGAAACGACAATGGATCACCATGACAATAACGATATCGATCGCCGGCACGCGTTGAAATGCATGGTTTGGGCCGGCTCCGGCCTGGTCTGGACTCTGAACGGCGGCGTTCCGAACTCACACCTCATCGGCTCGGCGAACGCGGCCACTGCCAGCTTCTCCTTCGTCCAGATCTCCGACAGCCATATTGGCTTCAACAAGGCCGCCAACCCAAATCCGAACGCCACTCTCACGGAGGCCATCGCCAAGATCGACAATTTGCCGAGCAAGCCTGCCTTTATGATCCATACGGGCGACATCACCCATCTCTCCAAACCTCAGGAATTCGACGACGCCGATCAATTGATCGGCGGAGCCAAGCTCGACGTTCATTATGTTCCGGGCGAACACGACGTCATCGACGAAAAGAACGGCGAGGCCTATCTCGCGCGCTACGGCAAATTGTCCAAGGGCAAAGGTTGGTATTCCTTCGACCATGCCGGTGTGCATTTCGTCGGCCTCGTCAATGTTTATGACCTCAAGGCCGGCGGCATGGGCAATCTAGGCGCCGAACAGCTCGCATGGCTCGCCGCCGACCTCAAAGCTAGGAGCGCATCGACACCCCTCGTCATTTTCGCGCATATCCCACTTTGGACAGTCGCTGCCGACTGGGGATGGGGCACGCAGGACGGCACAGAAGCGCTGAAATTGCTGACCCGTTTTGGCTCAGTGACGGCGCTTAACGGCCACATTCACCAGATCATGCAGAAGGTCGAGGGCAACGTCACCTTCCACACTGCGCGCTCAACCGCCTTTCCGCAGCCCGCGCCTGGCACGGCACCCTCGCCCGGCCCCAAACTGGTCCCTCCGGAACAATTGCGTTCAGTCTTGGGTGTCTCCAGTGTCACGCTGGCGCGCGGCAATAAATCGCTCGCAATCATCGACTCTACTTTAGCCGAATAGGAGGACGTCAGAATGACGAAAGGACTCCGTTTGCTCGCAGCGGTCGGTAGCATTGCAATTTGCTCCCTCCAGATCCACGCAGCTTTCGCCGCTGACGAGATCACGATTGCGATCGACAATTTTACTTTCACGCCGCTCGAGGTGAAAGTGAAAGCGGGAACAAGGGTGGTTTTCGTCAATCACGACGACATCCCTCACAATGTCGTTGGGAAGGTCATCAAATTCCATTCCAAAGCCCTCGACACGGACGAGAGCTTCGCCATGGTTTTCGACAAGCCTGGAGAAATTGCCTATTTTTGCGGGCTGCATCCGCAAATGACAGGCAAAATCACGGTTACGCCCTGACGGGCCGGCGGTGGAACGTGACGAGCGAAACAGCGCGACGGCGCTTTACGGAGCTAGTGCTGCCCCATTTGGACGACGCCTATTCGCTCGCGCGCTGGTTAGCCGGTGCGACGGACGCCGAAGACATTGTGCAGGACGCTTGCATGCGGGCGCTGAAAGCATTGGAGGGCACCTCTGTCGAAAGTCCGCGCGCTTGGTTGCTGTCCATCGTCCGCAACGCCGCTTACACTTGGTTGGCCAAAAATAGGCCGCATGCAGTCATATTGGCCGGTGGCGCCGAAGACGCGGAAGCGCATCCTAGCGCATTAAATACGCTCGCAGCGCCTTCTCCCGAAGCTTCGCTCATTGAAGCCGCCGATCATATGAGCGTCACGACCGCGATTGATGAGCTGCCGCTCCCGTTCAAGGAGACATTGGTCATGCGCGAAGTCAACGGCCTCTGCTACCGCGACATTGCGGAGGCGACCGGCGTCCCGATCGGCACCGTTATGTCGAGACTGGCCAGGGCGCGTGCGCTTCTCGTCTCGAAACTAGGGACAGCACAATGACAAAGTTGGATCACGAGGGTCACAAACTGCTCCTGCACGCGATGCTCGACGGCGAACTCGATGCAGCCGGTGCAGTCGAAATGGAGCAGATGCTTGCGGCCGATCCGGAACTAGCGGCAGAACAGGCACGTCTCACGGCGCTTCGGCAAGCCATTCGGACCCATGCGCGGCGCGACGAGGCCCCGGCGTCCTTGCGCGCGCGCGTGGTCGCAGCGATCGAAGGCCCCCAAACGCGTCCGCATCGGTCAGCGACAGATTTTCTGCGGACTCCCCCAACATGGCGAAGTTTCGCCACCGCGATCGCGGCGACGGTGGTCCTAACGATCGGACTGCAACATCTGATCGTGAACATCGGGACGCCCAACGCGGCCCTACAGGCGATTGTTTCGGCACAGATGCGGAGCCAAATTTCCGGCCAACCGGTGGACGTGGTCTCCAGTGACCAACACACGGTTAAACCCTGGCTGGCAAGCAAGCTCCCAGTCGCCGCCACCATTGTCGATCTTACCGGCGAAGGATTTCCCTTGCTTGGCGGACGCATCGACATCGTTGCCGGCGCCGCGGTCCCAACGCTGGTCTATAAACGCCGGGGGCATCTCATATCGGTAACGGAGTTGCGTGCCGATGCCGCCAACTATCCGGCGACGCCAAGCCGGCGCACGCTCGATGGCTACCCGGTCATCGTCTGGTCAGAGGGCGAACGCGCCTATGCGGCTATCTCCGATATCTCTCCGAGCGAGCTCGATGCTTTTGTCGCGGCGTTTCGGCAGGCCGTGGCGAAGGAACGAGGCAGTCCCGGCGCGCCGAACCGCGATACAAATGAGTGAAGGAAACGGGGCTCGAGTCGCCTGCAAAGCAGAGCGGCTACCAACCAATTAGGTCCCCAACTTCGAAAGACCGAGGTGACTGCCCGTGCGCACGCCTTCATTGAGCGCTCGCAAAATCTGCTTCGAATTATTCTTCAAGAATTGCTTGACACCCTGGGCATCGATTGCCGTCACATTAAAATTTGTCGCATGATTCACATGGACGGTCCCGCCCCGGCCGCTGTTGCCGTCCAACAGGTTCCGAAAATTGGCGGCTGGACCAGCCGGCACGATCATTTCTCCCTGATGAACCTGGGCGATCATATCGCTTGGCAGGCTCCACGCACCGGTCGCGAAGGATGCCAGTCCGCTTGCGACACTCAGCACGGTCGCCTCTCCGGCCGCCGCTGGACCCGCGGCCGCCGGACCCATGACTGGCGAGAGAAAGCCGAAAATACCCGCGAAGGTTTCAGCCGCCGACGCTGAAATGCTTTTCAGGACGGGCCCGATCGTCCCGGTCATCGCCGCGGCCGACGCCGTACTCTCAAGGCCGGTCCGTGCAGCCGCTCCGGCCGTGACGGCCGCAGTCTTTGCGGTCTCTCCCGCACTGGTGGCCGCCGTTTGCGCCGCGATGCCCGCGAGCCAGTCCGCGACCATCCTGATCCTGGCGTGAACGAAGCTTTGGATTATCTGCAGGAGGATATTCCGCGCCGCATTTCGCAGGTTCATCGTTCCCTGGATCATGCCCATGACGGCATTTGAAACGCTCGACCCAATTTGTTCAAAGCCACGTCGATAGTCGGAATAGATTTGCAAGGAGACATTTCGCTCGATTTCCCGTCTCCGAAGTGCGGATCGACTGGCGGCGTCTTCAAGTCGCAGTTGAGCCGCAACATAAGCCGCGCCCCCTTGCTGGTAAGTGCTTTGCAAGAATTGCAGATGCTGGCGCTCGATCTCTTCCCGCTGGGATTCAACCTTGAGAAGATTGGACAGCTCCTCCTGTCGCGAGATCTGCGCCGTCTGCGCTTGCGCCTTCACGGCCGCGGTTTGATCCCTGATATTGTTCAAGGCTATCTCATATTGCGTCTGCTCGCTTTGCCGGGCAATCGCCAGTTCCGCATCGCTTGAAGCTTGCACGGTTGCAATTCTTCGCGCCGCCTCACTCGCATAGGCCTGCGACAGCGAAACGAAACTGGTGTTGATCTGGGCCGCGCCGCTCCGCAAGGCGCTGGTCGTCGCTTCCACAGCGCTGGTTGCCTGCTGCATCCCTTTTTGCAGGTCAGAAACATCGGCGGTAAATGTTACGGAAACGTCATTCGCCATTTGGCACTGTCCTTGTCGTCAGGTCTTCGGTCGGAAAGCAGGCACACCCTCTACCTGCTATTGCCAAGATGCACCGAGCCATTCGGAAAGCGTGCGATCAGACCGCCAATACCACTCGGATCGCTATCGCTTTTTGAAATAGACCGTTCTGATTTTGGCTCGATGCGATAGACATATTTCATGATTTCGTGAGCCGGGGGAAAGCTGCGCCAATAGGCAAGGAGATTGAGTACGTCGTGCAATGGCATTTCGTCGATCTCCGCCGGCGCGTATCCGCAACTTGTCATGAGCCTGGCGTAGATAAAGCCGAAGTCGATGCGGGCGGACCTGGTCGGCTGGTCTCGCCCGCTTCGGCTTCCCCCAAGGGGATGCCTCCGACTTTGGGGGGCTGCACGGTCTCGATGAATCCGCCCAAGCGCAGGACCGTTGCCATTGCCGCGCCAATTTCCGGCGCGGTCGTCTCGACATCCCCGAGGCAGGCTGCCGCATCTGGATGATCGCGCCCCAGCGCGATCGCGACAATCGCCGTCGCGGCCGCCACATTGCCTTGCTTCTCACCGATGCTCGACATGAGGATTGGTTCGATTTCTTGAACTTGGCGCAAAGTCAAAGGGCGAACCGTCCATTCGCATGCGCCAAGCCGGATCGTCTCGGGCTGGGGCCTCATGCTCACGACACCTCCCCGAACGACCAAGTCATGACGTTTCCGGCCGCATCGGCAAAGCAGGAAAAATCAAATTCAGGCATGACAAAATCTTCGAGCTTGGTTTGGAAGCTTAATTTGTTCGATGTGCAATTATTGAGCTTCAATGTGATCGCCTGGCCTTGAAACGTCGTATAGAAAACCGCTTGAAAGGTTGGGGTTGTCCCTAACAACTGATTGGCCACCGTGAATTTTTGGCCTGTCCCGCTGACCGTGTAGGTGTAGCTCACCAAAATCGCCTTTCCGGCGTCACCGGAATTAAACGTATAAATGCCGTCCGCCACCGAATATTCGCCGATCGCCGGCGCCGACGCGACCTTTGTCATCGGCAAGCCCGTCGCTGCAGAAAGCACGCCATCATCATCGGCGAAAGTTCCGGCATGCGCGACGGCAAACGTAAATGGCGTGGCCGCAGCCACCGCCCCCGCCTCGGCAAATGACGTCGCAAGCTGACCGGCTGAAGGTGTGACGCCATAAAACAAATTGGCGAACGCCATCCCTGAGATCCGGGCAACCTTGGCTTTCCCGGTTGTTTTGATCGTGCCGCGAGCTTCCACCAGCGCCCGCTGGTATTGGCCATGCAGCTCCTTGATGGTCGCGGTCTCTTCGATGGAGACCTCTTGCACGAGACCGAAGTTGAGCGGCGTGGCGTTAGCCACATCCGTTCGAGTTCCAAGCAATACGCCCGAGCCGAAACTATACATGCGATGACCTCTTTCTTCGATCTAGCCAGTGTGCATCATGCCAGCGATTTTTTAGCCGGGCTTTTGCTATTGCTTCCAGGGGAGTCGAAAGGTGCACGGAAGTGCAGAACGGGCTCGGCGCTGCCGGAGGGATTTTTAGGGGAGCACAAGTTTGACGGGCACGATCACGAGCGCATCGCCGTCAAGATCCCCCGGATCTTTCAACGGCCGGCCGTCGATCCGGCAATGATAGACCGACCCATTGAGCGTGTTCCTTCCCAAGACAATGTCGCTTCCCGACAACGAAAATGCCGCGTCGATACGATCCAGCACATTATTGACAAGTACGGCGCCAGCGACGCTCGGGTCCTTGGCATTGAGATAGATAAACAATCTGACTTCAAGGGTGCGCTTGGGATTAGCGCTCTCGCTCCACCCATAGGTTTCCTGGCCGCCCTCGTAAACGAAACATGCTGGCCGGCTCGCTGCCGGCACGTCGCTCCAAAGTCTAAGACGCCGTGCTGGCCCAAGCTTCCAAGCATAGGCATTGCCAACCAGATGTATCAGCGCTTCAATCGCAGCTTCGCGCGGACTCACGGCCATAGGGCCTCCGTTGTTAACTTTATCAAAGACAACATTTTTGGGCTGCGCCGCTTGCCACGCCTCACGACTGTCCCAAAGCCTTGAGGACCGCCTCCTTAAACCCCGACTCGATTTGCACGCGCGTTTCTGAGAGCGCGCTTCGAAGATAGGAACGTGCCGGAAGCGTCGAACCAGGGTGATGCACGCGTCTTGCAAAAACCTGCCCTCCGCCCGCACCAAAGCAAAGCGCCTTGGCTTTCACCGCGACGATGTCATAGGCTGCGGTCTTCCCGCCAAATTCCTGGATCGCGGCATAGGGCACGCCGTCGCTGGACGTCGTGACCGAAATCGCGGACCCAGCGGCGTCGAGGGTGGAAACGATGGAATCTGCAAGGGCTCCGGAGCGAGCATTCAAAATTTCGCCTGTCAGCTTTCGCTGAATCCGTGACTCGAGCGCATCGCGCAGGGCGTCGGCTTCGCCAATCAAAGCGTCCATCACCGCTTGTGCGTCGAGGTCGATCTCGCTCACGGCATGACCACACGGCGGTAGGGAGTTAAGGCAGCTTCGACAAAGTCGGGAATGTCCTTGACGATGAACGCCATCGTTTCCTGGCCGCCCAACGACTTCGACTGTTGGCCGATACGCGAACGATATGCATAACGCTCGGCAGCCCATTCCATGCAGCAAGAGGCAAGATCGGCTGGAACATAGCCATACGAGAGGATCATAGTGGCGCCGGTATCCTCCGGAGAAAATGTGTAAACGCCGTCCAAAACCGTGTAACACCCGGCCGTTGGATTTGTCGTCGCCGCAACGAAGGCAACGCCACTGGAAGAGGTGACGCCGACATCGCTTGCCCAATCCCCATAAGGCGCTTGGACCGAAACGCTATAGGGCGGCGTCACAGGAACGACCACGCTCTCATTTCGGATCGCGTAGCCTGCGACATATGAGATCATCACATTCTGAACGCCGCGCGTGAAAAGACGGTGGCGCAGCGACAATCTCTGCACGGTACCGGGCGGTGCCGCATCCGGAGGATCGAGAACATAGCCGCACTGAGCATTCGTGCCCGCGGCGAGCGGTGGCGATGGCGGAACCTCGATACCATTCACAATACACTTGGAGATTTCGAAGACCGGCCACTGCCGGAGCAGAATCGAAATGTCGTTTCCCCCGTCATGGGTTTCTGTAAATGCGGTCGGCTGAATGGCAGGCCGGTCGAGCACATTCAGAATCGTGCGGCTGATTTGGGTGATCAACCGCGCCAGGAGAACATCGTCGTCGGATCCCGCAATCTCAAGCCATGCCTTGAGATCGGCCAGGCTGACCAGATCGTAGGAAGACGCCATCTTTCAGCTCTCCGTCGGAATTCGAGAAATCGGCTTCAGGGGCGGCGCCCCGGAAAGCCCGCGCTAAATTATTCAGGACAAGCCTCATCGGCCGAGCGCACGGCGAACGAGGGCACGCAATTCTTCATTGGTAATCGGCAAGGAAACCGGGATGCCGTGCTCTCTAAGAAAGGCAAAGAGGGCCCGGCGATTGAGCGCTTCCGGATTCACCGCCACGACATCGAGGGGTGCGGGTTTCGGCGAAGAATTGCTGAGATCGTCGTGCGCCATCGGGGCTTCGATCATGCCGACGTCCTCCGTGCTCACCTCGCATGCCTTTCGGTGCCTTTGCACGACCTGAGCGAAAAGCGACGCTCGCCGCTTCGTAACCGGCTTGGGTTTCGCCTCTGCGGCATCCCAAGGCGTAACGCCATGCGACATCAGATCTGGTAACAGCTCCTCCGGCGCCTCCAGGGATCCGTCTTCACCGATCGTGATAGTCCGGCCTTGATGCGAAATTTCAAGGCAGTTCGGCGGGATCCGCAACTTCATTGAGTCAACCCTTTATTTGCTGGGCTCGAAGGCGTGTCCGGCGAAAACACGACAATTCAACGGACACGCTCTGCGCTTGGCGGCAAGGAATTCTTGCGCCTCTTGGGTTGCCCCGGCTCAGCCGTTGCCGATGTTTGTGATCAGCGCCAGGGAGGGCGGGAAATAATTCTGCAGAACCTCGTCCGCATAGACACCATATTCATATTTGCGGGTGCGCAGCGGCCATTCGATCTGGTAATAATCCTGCCGTGTCCTGATCTGCACGACGTTGCCGACGCCGGCGAGCGGATATGGAAGGGACCTCGTCGTCATGAGGATGGTACCTGCCGGCATATTCGGATGGACTTTGATCTCGACGACGCTGCCGCCCTGCATCGAGAAGCGGTTCAAATAGGTCCGCACCATGATGCCGCCCCCCACGAGGTCCTGCGAGCTCTCGAACACAAAGCGTTGCGCGGCGGTTTGCGAGCCCAACAAAATCTTTTTGGAAATGTTGAGCGCTTCTTGCGAGTTCACCCACATGGTGTCGGGAGAGAGACGGTAATTGTCCCACATATTTTTAAGAACGGCATCGATTTCGACAATGCCGCCCGCGCTATCCGAAGTCAGGGCCGTGCCGGTTCCCGCGGTTCCGGAAGCCATGGTGTAAACATACGAACCGGACCCTGGGGTCACGGCCTGATAGATCAAGCCATCGAAAGCGAGCGCATTGGTGGAGTTGTCATTGGCGCCGAGCGAAGCGGCCGTTTGGATACCCGCGGCGGAAGCGGTGATAACTACCGAATTGATGGTCGTGATCGCGCCAAGCACTTCCGAACCAGCCGCGCCCCAGAACCATGCATAGCCCATCGCACCCGGAACAGGGGTGACACTCGCCGTGACCGATCCGGTTTCGCCCGTCGTCGCGACGCTGGCATTCGCACTTTTTCTTGCCACGCCGCCGCCAAATATATCGCTCGACCCATCCGCATTCGTGCGCGAGATTTGACCCTGTACCCCTCCTGCGATGCTGCCATTCATCATTCCATCGAGCGTCATCGCGGCGCAAATCACCGACCAGCTCTGCGCGGCGAGCGTGCCTCCGGTCGTTAGGGCGGCCAGCGACGGTGTCGGCGTGGTCCCGAGCGGGGTTGACGCACAGCCCCCGAGGATCATGGCTTCCTCGCCCAGCATCAGGGCTTCGAGGCCAGTCTTAGCGCCGAGCGCGCGGACATCGTCGAACTCCTGGCCGGCGTATTGCGCCTCGAAATCGACGCTGGTTTCCACGCCAATTCCTTTATAGGTCGCAGTGTAATCCTGCGTGGCCACGGCGAGCGCCCCGCCCCGGTTTGCCGAAGACACGCCGAAGCGCAGGCCAGTTGTGTTGATCGCGGTGATCGCCCGCCATGCGGCTTGAATGCCGCCTTTTCCGGAAACGCGCGGGATCATGTTGCGCAACGGCGTTAGAATCGGATAAAGGAACTTCGCACCTAGCTCGAGGTCGTAAAAGGTGAGCCCGGACGTGGCGCTGGCGCTTTGCGAGAACGTGCTTTTCTCAAGTCCGATGAGGTTCTTGAACCGGGGATCGCCGAGCGGCTTCTGCTGCGCGGTCTTAAGCCGGTCCAGCACATCCTGAACGTCGGTTTGTGTCGTCATGTTTTGCTCCTAGCAGCAGGTTTTTGAATTCAATTTTGAGGGCGGACGCGCGAGAATGGGGCGCGCCGAATAGCACCAACCTTCTGAAGGCCGGCGCTTCGTTCAAGGATCGATGATTGATTTCAGGATTGGCCGTGCGGACTCGGGGTTGCTACCCGGAAAATAGCGCTGTCGCCATCGCCTACCGCGGCGGCATCCGGCCGTTTCGCTGAGCTAATTTGATTGCCAGCACCGAAAGGGCATCTGGATTTGTGAGAAGCTTTTCCATGGCATCTGAAGAGCCTGGATCGATAATATCTTCAGCCTTCGCGATCATGCGCGAGTGCCCCGCCAGCGGCAGAGGGAGCGGTTGCTCTTCGATATTTTTCACGCGGCGGAGCACGTCGGCGAGCGTTTCGGCAAGCGCATCGAAGCGCTTTTCCAGTCCGCCCCGCATGATTTTTTGGGTTGTACAGACTGCCCCAAGGTCAACCATGGCGTCGTGCACGTGCTGGATCCTCGCCTGGTCCGCTGCGCTGTTGCGAGCGCCAATTTTGGCAAGATGCGGGGCTTTGAGAGGCGCTGTCTTTAAAGGGGCCCCAAACAGCTTCGTCGCCGAGGCCGAAGCATTATCCGGTGAAATGTCTGCCCCTTCTTCCTCCGCCACAGAGCGAAGCGCCGCCAGGGTCCGCTCGACGAGGTCACGCAATTCTGTCCAGTTACCGGAGTCGCCCTCTTGATCTTCGTCAAGCGCCGAGAAATCCCGTAGCCAATCCAGTTCCTTGATGAGACTGGCAATCCGGGCCGCATTGCCGGAGCTTGGGCCAAAATCCCTTTGCTCGCTGGTTCCGTCGGCCTTGATCATCTCAAACTGCGCTTGCGGCAAACAGGGGAAATCGACGAGGGAGATTTCGGTTGGCGCCGCCGTGTAGCGGGTAAGGCCCTCGGCATCCGTCCACCGCCTCTCATAGGCCCCGCCCTGCGAAAACCCGGTGTAGACGCCCTCCTGGACTTTTGTCCATTCCGCATCATCGACGACTTTGGCGCAGATCTCGATCTGCTTTGCCGCGTCGTTGAAGGTGATGGCCGTCACCTTGCCGGCCGCAATGGGTCCGTGCATCGCGCGGAGATTGCCGAGAGATTTCCCGCCGGTGGATTTTGCAATCTCCTCCGACCATTTTTCATAGAGAGGCTTGGTCGTCGCATAATCGCAAATCTCCCCGGCACGATCCTCCGTCTCGGCCGTCGCGAGGCCGTAAACGAGGCGGCGCGCCGCGTCGACCTTGGTAATCGGAATGAACATACGCAGCGCGGGCATGAAAGCTCCTTGCTTTAAGAAAGATCGACAAGAGGAAGAGGGGGTTATTGTTTAAAGGCGTGCGGCTGCGTCATCGCAACCGACCGCAGGCTGCGTGGACAAGCGAAGCTCAATCCCGCGCGGCGAAGCGTTAGCTGTGAAATGAGAGGTGGAACGCGTGGCGTCCTGCTAGGTATTTCGTTCGGCCCTTACTCACGCGCGTCTCAATCCGGCTTGAACAAGGCAGAATCAACCTCATTCATCAGGCCGAAAAGGCACTTGAACTTTTTGTATTCGTCATAAAGGAGAGCCTGATCCTGCGCGATGCCGATCTCGGCGAAGCGATCCACCAGTTGATCAATCGTGAGTACATCGAGGGTCCGCTTCATGGGCACGCCCCATTCAATCCGGCTTGAACAGACCTGAATCAAGATTTGATAATGTCATCCCGGCGTCACCGGCCTGGGGGTACCATTTGGAATCATATATTGCTTGAATGACTTTGCGAGCTGCCTCCGGCGCGACCCCTAGGCTCCACTTGGCTGCCTGCAATCGGACTTGCATATTGGAATGATCGAAAAGTTTTACTAGCGCGAGCCTTGCTTCGAGTCCTCGCCTTCGCAGCTCTTTGTCAATTTCGTCCATCTGGCTGTAAAGGCGCCTAAACTTTTTATATTCGTCATAAAGAAGCGCTTCGTCCTGGGAGATCCCAATCTCAGCAAAGCGGCTAACTAACTGATCAATGGTCATGGATTTGACGTCAATTTTTCTCATGGCTTTAGCACTTCAAACTTCCTAAGCGCATCAAGGCCGACTTTTCGTCTCACGTCCCAGCTTTTACCTCTAAGGTATTCGCGTGGAGAGAGGCCGCTATAGTCTTTTCTAGGCGCCATATACCAACCCGTAATCTCCCAATGCTTCAAGGTCGGAATACGAACGAGATTATCCGGCGCATCGATATCCTCTCGCGAATAGCCATCCCTTTCTGCAGAGGTTTGCTCCACAATATGATGGACCTCGTACCCTTTCTCAAGCTTGCCTACATTCCTCTGCAGCTCCTCTAAAGACTTTGGCTTATCGAGATAGGACTTTATGTACGGATATTTATCGTAAAGCCACGCGGCCATTTCCGCCGCCGCTTCTAAAGCGACGATAAACTCCGCCGGCCGCAGCGCGGTCTATCGAGCAAAACATTGCGCAACTTTCGGTAAGCGGCTCCGCTAGTGGATCTCGGGGAAAACCCTTAGAACGGCGGCCTGCTTCGTCATTCAATCCGGCTTGAAAATGCCTTCGTCGAGGCTCCACAGTGTCATCCCAGCGTCGCCCGCCTGGGGGTACCATTTGGAATCGTATATTGCTTGAACGACTTTGCGAGCCGCCTCCGGTGCAACCCCTAGGGTCCTTGTTGCCGCTTTCAAGCGAACTTGTATATTGGGATGATCATAAAGCCGGAGCAGAGAAAGCCTCGCATCCTGCCCTCGAGCGCGTAGCTCCTTGTCGATCGCATCCATCTGACTGTACAGCCGCTTAAATTCGCGGGTCGTCCCTCCCATAATAGCGTCATATTGGGCGATCCCAATCTCCGCGAAGTGATCCACCAGTTGATCGACTGTGATATTTTCGAGTTTCGCTCGCTTCATCGGATGCCCGACTCAATCCGGCTTGAACACACCCCTATCGAGATTCCAAAGAGACATACCAGCATCCATGGCTTGCGGCTGCCATTTTGAATCAGAGATCGCTTGGAGCACGCGTCGCGCCGCATCTGGAGCGACACCAAGAGTTCGCTTGGCAGCGTTAAGGCGCACCTGCATATTTGGATGATCATAAAGTCGAAGCAACGCAAGCCGAGCATTGCGACCCCTTCTGCGAAGCTCTTTCTCCGTCGCGTCCATCTGTCGATAAAGGCGATTAAACTTTCCTATTTCGCCCATCAGCTCCGCCTGATCCTGGGCAACGCCGATTTCTACAAAGCGATCCACCAGTTGATCGACGGTCATATTTTCGAGCTTCGCTTGCTTCATCGGACACTGAACTCAATCCGGCTTGAACACACCGTTTTCCAGGAACCGCAACGTCATGCCCCCGTCCAAAGCTTGAGGGCCGCTTTCCGTGTCATAGATATCTTGGATGACCCGCTTAGCTGCGTCAGATGCTACCCCGAGAGTTGCCTTCGCCGCATTTAAGCGCACCTGTGGACTAGGATGATCATAGAGAGCGAATAGCGCAAGCCGGGCGTCGCAACCACGGGCGCGCAATTCCCTTTCCAGTGCAATAATTTGTCCAAAAAGCCGATTGACCCTACCGATTTCGCCCATCAACTCCGCTTTTTCCAGAGCAACGCCAACCTCGGCATAGCGACCAACCAATTGGTCCACACTCATATTTTCGAGTTTCGCTCGCTTCATGATCTGGATACCCGCATCAATCTGGCTTGTAAGAGCCGTTATCGAAATCACGTAGGATCATGCTAGCGTCCGCCGCCTGCGGGTAACAGTGTGTTTCCTTAATCTCTTGGAGGGCAAGTCGTGCCGCCGTAGGCGCTACGGCGAGAGTTCGTATCGCCGCTTTGACCCGGACCTGCATATTCGGGTGATCGTAGAGCCTGAGCAGCGCCTGCCTAGCTTCGACACCTCGTCTTCGCAGCTCTTGATCCACTTCATTCATTTCATTGAAAAGACGATTGAACTTTTTATGCTCGTCGTAAAGGAGAGCCTTATCCTGCGCGATGCCGATCTCGGCGAAGCGATCCACCAGTTGATCAATCGTGAGTACATCGAGGGTCCGCTTCATGGGCACGCCCCATTCAATCCGGCTTGAACAGACCTGAATCAAGATTTGATAATGTCATCCCGGCGTCACCGGCCTGGGGGTACCATTTGGAATCATATATTGCTTGAATGACTTTGCGAGCTGCCTCCGGCGCGACCCCTAGGCTCCACTTGGCTGCCTGCAAGCGAACCTGCATATTCTCATGATCAAATAGTCGAAATAGCGCTCGCCGTGCTTCGAGACCTCTCACACGGAGTTCATCGTCCACGGCACGCATTTGGTCGAAGAGCTTGTTGAATTTCCTGATTTCAGCATACAGAAGCGCCTGATCCTGCGCGACGCCTATCTCAGCAAAACGGCCCACCAACTGATCAACGGTCAGGGATTTGACGTCGGTTTGTCTCATGGCTTCAACACCTCGAACCTTATCAACGCGTCGATGCCGACTTTCCGTCTCGCGTCCCAGCCCTTACCCTTAAGATATTCCCTCGGCGTGAGGTAATTGAAGTCTCGGTTCTTGGTCATATACCACCCCGTAATCTCCCAATGCTTCAAGGTCGGAATACGAACGAGATTATCCGGCGCATCGATGTCCTCTCGCGAATAGCCATCCCTTTCGGCAGAGGTTTGTTCCACAATATGATGGACCTCGTACCCTTTCTCAGGCTTGCCGACATTCCTCTGCAGGTCTTGCCCAAGCGGTGGACTGATATTGTCATCGGTGTCTCGTGCTGACGGCGGCGGAGGTCCCGGTGCCAGTCCATCATTGTAACCAATGCCAGGTTTCCGGGCGCCGCCCGGCGAAGGACCCCGAATTAGACATGACGCAGCGCGTGGCTATTCAGTCCTGCTTGAATAAGCCTGAATCGAGATTGCGAAGCGTCATGCCCGCCTCAAGCGCCTGAGGAAAACATTGGGACTTCTTAATTTCCTCGATTACTTGCCGAGCTGCCTCCGGCGCGACCCCTAGACTGCGCTTGGCCGCTTTTAAGCGGACCTGCATATTGGGATGATTAAATAGTCGGAGCAGGGCCATGCGGGCTTCCAGTCCTCGCCTTCGCAGCTCTTGGTCAACCTCATTCATCAGATTGAATAGGCGCTTGAACTTTTTGTATTCGTCATAGAGGAGAGCCTGGTCCTGCGCGACGCCAATCTCTGCGAAGCGGAGGACCAGTTGATCGACGTTCAGGTCTTCCAGCTTTCTCTTCACCTCATCAACACTCCGGCATCAATGAGAGCATCCAGGCCGACTTTCCGCTTTGCGTCCCAACTCTTACCTTTGAGATATTCACGTGGGGAAATATAGCCAAAGTCCTCATTCGGCGTCATATACCATCCCGTAATCTCCCAATGCTTCAAGGTCGGGATACGAACGAGATTATCCGGCGCATCGATGTCCTCTCGCGAATAGCCATCCCTTTCTGCCGAGGTCTGCTCCACAATATGATGGACCTCGTACCCTTTCTCAGGCTTGCCGACATTCCTCTGTAGCTCATCGAGAGACTTTGGCTCATCGAGATAGGACTTTATGAACGGATATTTATCGTAAAGCCAAGCAACTGTTTCCGCCGCCGCTTCCAAGCCGACGATAAACTCTCCCTCGGGTCCGAAAGCAGCACCGGCTAAAGCTCGCGCCAGCCACCTTGCCGCTAGCTTTGCAAAAGCATTGCGCAGCCTTTCTGAAAGCGGCTCATCTTCCGGAATCTTTGGCGGCTGCTCCAAAGGTAGACCGCCGTTGTCCCCGATCCCGCCTCCAGACGGCGGCAGGGGCGTAATGACAATCTCCGGTAGTTGGATCGGCTTCTCGGGTGACGCACCGGCCGCCCCACCCTCGCCGCCCTGGAACCGTCCCCCTTCGCGCGATCCGGCGGGCACGCGCGGATGCTTCGATTCGTCCCAGCCGGCCGCCTTCGCGAGCAGACCCGCCGCTGGCGCATAATCCCTGAACAAAGGCAGATGCGCCGCGATATGTTCCGCGCGCCACAGCCTCGGCCCATACGCCCACGGCAGGTCCAGCGGCGCGATCCCGAGCGAACCGGCGACGGCACGCATCAGCGCCGCGCCATCGCTCGATAGATGCGTCAGGCCGCTCCCCTCCAGCGCCTTTTGCGCGCCCGCCTCGTCGCCTTCATTCAAGCGTCGCGCGGCAACATCAAGACAGCCCAAGACGGCCGACTCATTCGCCTGCGGACCATGCAGCCGGGTTATCCAGAACCGCGCGACATCGGCCGCGATCGGAACACATGTTGGGCCGCGCTTTTCGGTCAGAGCGATGCCAGGCCACATCCAGACTGTACCGAAGCGGACGCGCAGCGCGCCGGGCGACAAGCGTCCGGTCGCTCTGCCAAAGACAAGAGCGTTCATGCAGAATCCGCGATGAGCTTACGGAAAATCTTCGAAGGCGCGCTATCTGGTTATCGGCAGCGGCAGGCCTCAGTCCTGCGACCGACTTCGCCTATTCCGGCAATGCGACATAGCCGCCGGCCGTCAGCGCCATCGGCCTATTCGCCGACGCTTCCAGCAAAGGCTCATGTCCCAAAGCGGCGCGGGCCTCGTTGAGTGTCAGGATTCCTTTCGACGTATAGCTCGAAAGGATCGTCTCCTGCGTCAGGGGGTCCGTTTCGTGACCGGCATTCCAGACGAGTTCCAGATCCGATCCATCGAATTCGCTCGCGAGAATATCGTCGATGAGCGCCTTGACCCAGGCGAGGATTGGCGCGAGACCTTCTTCCTCGGCAAGTTCCTTCTGGGTGTCGGCGGTAGCCCGGTTCATCGGCTGAATAAGGGCCTGCGGCGAAATCGAAAAAGCAAAGCAGACGATCCGTGCAAGCCATTCGTCGAAAGGCCCCTTGAGTTCGGGCTCCTTCGTCTGGATAAAGGTTTTCGCGATCCCGCCAGGAACGAACTTGGCCCGGCGGCGGCGGCCGACATCTCCATCGAAATAGGCGTCCCAATATTTCTGGTAGGAAGCGATTTGATCCGGCGTCCAATTTTCGGGAACACCGATCAGGCTGTCGGGAATATTGCCTTCGGTGAAATAATCGAGAAGATATAATTGCCGGCGCAGTGCAATATTCACGGTCGTGACAATTTGCTCGACCGGACTCATCCCATAGACGCGATTGACGCGAAGATTGCGCGGCCGATAGATCAGATCGCGCATCGAATAATTGATGGCGGGATAGCCTTTCAAAATCTGCTGATAGGCTGCCGGATAGACGAGGGCGTCGCCATCCATATAAGGCTGCGGCGGACGACCCCAGGGATCGATCACCGGTTTGATCGTCGCGCCGTCGAGCGGCATCAATGCTTTTAGCCGACCGCCGCGATCGCGGCTCATATAGAGAGCCGGCGCGTCGGTGACAAAGACTTCTTCGAGCAGAATGCGCAGCCAATCGACAAAGCCGTGAATGCCGTCCGGGCGTGCGAAAAAGCCCTTCAGCGCCGCAATGCGTTGGCCATCTGCCGTGGAGCGTGCCGTCTTGTCACGCGCATTGATGGTCCAGGACTGACCTGCAGCTTGATCCTTGCGTGTCTCGATAACGAGCCGCAGAAGATCGTAGCCATCCGCAAGCCCGCGCAAGGTTGCGAAGGTGATGGGCTCATAGGGGCGCGATAGCGTCGATAGGTTATAGCCGGCTGGATAGTCCCATTGCCGGCCGGCAATTTCGGGAGGCGCAAGCGGCGCGATCGGAGCCAAAGGCCCAAACCAGTTCGCCGCCTCCCCTGCCGCTGCGGTCCTTGTGAAGCTGACATTGACCTCATAGGGACTAAGCGACCAGCTTCTCTGCCCAGCGCCACGATCGGCCATGCTGCTTCCTTCAAATTGAATGATTAAGATCGGATCCGCACCCGCGCCGGGGTAGAGTTACAAGCGCTTTCGGGCGTCGGCCTCGCGGCGATAGAACTCGATGATGCCGGTGCCATCATCGCCGCCAAAAAGATGCGTCAGGGCCCAGATCGCGGCATCCGCGTGATCGGGGCTACCGCCGCCGCTGTAACCGGTCGAGGAGAAGGCACAGAATTGATCCTCGAGCTTGATGAAGCGGCCCGCGTGATGCACCTGGCCCTGCGCATAGCGCACGGAAATCGGTTCGGCCCTGACCGCCTTGCCGCGGCTTGCGGTCACCAGACGAACCGGCACGTTGCGATCGGCCGCCTGGATCGTCGCGCGAACCATCTCGCCGCCAAAATTGCTTTCGGCCACGATGCAGTCGGCGCGAAATTCATGAAAGGCCGTGACCGCCCGCCTGCCCCAGACCACTGGCGCTTCCCGGCAAGAGCGGTCCGCCAAAACATAGCAGTCGCCATCGAAACCTCTCGCTGCCACGATGATGCCGATCTCATCGGCGCCAAGATCGTCGCGTCCGGCCGCCCCCGATGGATCAACACCAATCACAATGGCCGCGCGTCTATCTATGGGGATATCCTCCGGGCCGCATCGGGAGGAGTCGATCACCTCATAGGTCCAGAGTGCGCCTTCGACTTCATCGACATAGACCCCGTCATAGAAGCGCTTGCGTTGTTTTTCCGGGAGGTTTTCAAGACTGGTCAGGAATTCCGTCGAGAGATTGGCGAGATTGTCCGGCGGATTTAGGAACGCACGCGCATAGTTTTCAGGATCCTTAAGGGGTTGCATTGAAACCGGATCGCGTTTGACGCCAAATAAAACGTTCGTCCAATGGGCCTTCCCGACCGGGTTGAGATCCACGAAAGCCCGCTGCTGAAGACCCTGTGTCGATTGCGCCAGCCGCGTCAAAGCGATCAGCGCGGAAGAATAAGGGATCTGCGAGGCCTCGTTGAGAAACACCGTCGCATACTCGAGCCCGAGGATCTTCTCCACCCTGTCCTTGTCGTCGAGCCCACCGATCCAAATGCGCGAGCCGTTGGGCAGAGCGAAATATCCATCCTGCCGACGCTCCTTGAACGCCACGCTGGGAAAGCAGAGCCGCGCCACTTGGGGAAGCGTATCGAGTGCGATCGATGCCCGCGCGGCATTGGCATGGAAACGCAAAATCGCGTGGCGGGACCCCTTCGCCTGGAGGGCGCGCATGACAATGGCACGAACGATGAGAAAGGTCTTGCCGGAGCGCGTGCCGCCCGCGAGACAGGTGTAACGCTGAGGGCCTTCCAGGAGACGGCGTGCCGCCTCCTGGCCTGCGCTAAATAAGACCATGCGCCATCCTGATTTCGATGAATGATGATGCGGGTGAGAGCTGCTCGGTTGGCCGAGAGCTTTCTAAATCTCTGCCAAATTATGGGCTAGGCTTAACGCTGGTTGCTCGCTTCTAAGCTAAAGCAACAAGCGAGCTTTGAGGGTCTGCCCGCAGACTGCTTCTGGGGGACGCCGGTTCGCTTCAAAAGGTGCGCGCAGTTCGGCCGCTGCATGCGCGTATATAGCTCTCACAAAGGCTCGCATGTCAACGCATCGGCAGCGTGCCGCTTTGCGCTGTCTTACATCATCGCAGCCGAAGATTTGAGACTCTGCCCTGCGATGAGGGCACGTGTTTTCGAGGACCCGTCGCGAGCGACACACAGGAACGCAATTCGCGTCGAGCGAACTTGCTACAAATGACGGAAGGGTGGAGAGGCAGCCACGCAATTCGGCCGCTGCAGGCGCGTATATAGCTCTCGCAAAGGCTCGCATGTCAACGCATCGGCAGCGTGCCGCTTTGCGCTGTCTTACATCATCGCAGCCGAAGATTTGAGACTCTGCCCCACGATGAGGGGCACGTGTTTTCGAGGATCCGTCGCGAACGACGCGCTGGAACGCAATTCGCGTCGAACGACTCAAGAGGAGTGATGGAAGTTTGGAGAGGCAGCCACGCAATTCGGCCGCTGCATGCGCGTATATAGCTCTCACAACCGTTTGCTTGTCAACGCATCGGCAGCGCGCCGTTTTGCGTCGTCTTACATCATCGCAGACCCGTCTTCAGGCTGCCTCCATTTTCCAGATAGCGGCGAGCGTCCTCTTGACAGCGTCAGCCCTGCACAATTGCCGGCATTGAATCGTCCAACCGATATCCGAGGTATCGAACCGAATTGATGGGGTCATATCCGAGCTGACGACGCAATTTTTTGCGCAGCTTGCTGACATGGCTTTCGACAACGTTCTCTTCAACATTTTCGTCAAAGATTCCGTAGATGGAATTGAAGATCTGGGATTTGCTGACCCGTCTTCCTCGGTTATTGACCAAATATTCGAGGATTCTTCGTTCGCGCCGAGGCAAGGGCAGAGGCACGCCCCTGAGTTGTGGATCCCTTCCGTCGAAAAAGACTCGCAAATCGCCGACTGTGGCTGAGTCGCGTTCGCAATCATGTCGTCGCCTGATTGCTCCAACCCGAGCCAGAATTTCACGGACATGGACGGGCTTGCGGACGACGTCGTCCACTCCGGCCGCAAAGAGATCCAGCGTTTGCTCGAGAGAAGGCGTCTCGTTCATGGCAATGACCGGAGCGCGCGAACGCTCCTTAATGATTTTTGGAAAAGTTTGCCGATTGCGGCAGTCCCCCAGAAGAAATGCCTCGACCGCGAAGAGATCGGCATCGGCCACTGTGCTCACCCATTCCTGAAACTCCTGCGGACAAAATCCAGCCGAGGAAACGCCTTCGCTGCCGAAACGGCTGCTATAGCCAGATGTTACGATCTCGCGTTCATCGATGATCACCAGCACTGAAGCCCCCAAGGAATCTTTGCTTTCGTTCATTTGATATTAACAACTTATGATTTTTCGTCAATTGATATTTCCCGTTAAAGTTGTATTTCTCGCGTCAAAATCTGCACGCCATGTTCTGCCGGAGGGTCAATGGCAAAACGCGGTGGCATTTGCGGTCCAAGCTCCAAAGCCGCTCGCAACCATATTGGCGATCACCTGACAGACATACCGCTTCTGAGCCTGAATATTGCCGGGTCCCGCATGATAGCGTGCAGCCGCAAGCGTCCAGCTGCCTTCCCTTTCTTTGAGTTCCTTGAGAAAGCGCGCGGCGTAGGTGACATTTTCATGCGGATTGAACATCGCCGCTGGCGACGGAAATCGGTTTGAATGAAAATAAAAATTGATCTGCATGCACCCGATATCGATGAGCCTCGCGCCGCTCCGACGCGCCTCGTCAAAACGGCGCAATGCATCTTCCAGATTGTCGCCGAAAAACGACGGACCTTCGATATTCAGCGCATAAGGATGCAACGAACCCCGCTGGCCCGTCTCCGTCATGCCGACAGCATAAAGGAGCGCCAAGGGGACATCATAGGTTTTCGCCGCCTGCGCCATTTCGCGTTCGCAAATATTGGCCGGTGCACCGTGGGCCGCCCGTCGGACGTCAAAGGTAAAGATCGCCGATACTGCGACCACCAATATGATCCTGAGCGTCCTCCGCAACTGCGGCCGCGGAATTTCGACGACTCTCCTGCGTCGACGGGCGGTCGTTGGGACTTGGATCTCCATTGGATCCGGTCGCTGATTGCTCTCTTCCGTTCGGCGCACCATCGATACCCAGCCTCACATGTTCCGGTGGCGACTCTGAAGTCCTGATGACCAGAGCATCCATGACATAGCCTGCAGACCGTAGCTTGTCGGCAAGCAGGTCCTTGTCTTTCTCCATCAATCTCATGGTATCGGGGCGTTCGGCTGCCAGTTGCAGATCCAGCCGGGCACCTAAAAGGCGCATTCTGATGGTTACGCCACCCAAGGTTTCGGGCTCGAGTCTCAGCCGCAAGATTTGAACCCTCGCTGCGGAGGCATGGGGACCGGCCCCGGCCGCGCCGCGCCCGCCACTTGGAATTTCATTGGCGTCGCCGGCCTCAGGATGGTCAGCACTGGCTGAAGCTGCGACGAGATCGGCAATTTGAACGGCAGGTGAAACCTCACGGGCCACCCCGAGATGGGTTTGATGATCCAGGACCGAAACCTTGATCCGCGCTGCAGGCGCAACTTCAAAATCCTCGCCTCCCTTTCGATTTAACGTCGGAGACAGTTGACCGTCCGACTCCGTTTTACGCAGATCAAGCTTTACGGTCAGGGGCATATGATTTGAAGGCGTTGGGCCGTTGGGTTTCAAGGCAGGCTGGAGGACAGGCCCAAATGCGGACGTTGCGTGAGGCATATCGCCGGAAACATAAACCACCTCGGCTTTCGGTGAACAGATCTCGGTGCCTACACGTGGCTCGGCGCCCCAGTTGCGTGGGAGGGCCGCTTCCGACATCGCGCTCACTTCGAAGTCCGTTGGGAACTCACCGGCTGGATTCGCATGAATCGCATTCGGCCTGCTTCGCGCCAAAGGATCGGAGGCAACGCCAATACCTGTGCCTAAAGCCTCCGCCGTTATTGAAGAGAAAACCCTGGAATGTTCGGGAAATTGACCGGGGTTCCTGCTATGCGATTGCCTAGAGGCGGTTGCTAAGCCCGACCTCAAGTCAAAGGTTTCGGTTCCCGGTTCGCCTTGCTCATCCGGAGCTGAACTTTCCTTTGCGTCCAAGATATTTTGATCAGTAGGGGATAATCGAGCAGACGGCATAGATTGAAGGGGCGGCCCCTTAACCGCACCGTCCAGCCTATGCAATTGGCAGAGTTGCTCATCGAAGCCTGTCGCGGAATTCGAGCCGGAGCGTGTGCGATCGACGCCACCCCTCGTCCGGGAGGCCGTGGACGCCACAACCTCAAGGGAAGCCCGGGCGCTTTTATAGGATCCCCCGACACCGTTCAATTCCGCTTCCCTTTCAGCAATTCGTCGGTTTCTCCGAGCTTTCGATGGGCAAGATCCATAAGCGCGGATAGGGAGCCGCCCTCCCCCGCTTCGTCGCGAGCAAGCGAGCTTCGATCGTTAGATTCTGAAGCGCTCGCCGCCGCCACGACCTCTGGATCGTTGCGAATAAGGCTTCCGAGCGAAACGATCGCTTCTTTGAGCTGAAGGTCCGGTTTCGGGAGAAGCGCTGGGTCGATCCTTTCCAGTTCACTTTGCCCCGCTTCAATTTGATTGGTTAGAATCAATGCCGCACTTTGATAGAGTTTCGCCCGTGCGTTTTCGATGCTCCCCGCCTTGGACAATTGAACCGCCTTCCCGGAGGCAAAGACGGTCGAACCTACCTTGCCGTTCAAGACAGACGTATGAGCGATCTGCAAATACAGCCTGAGCTGCTCCAGGGAATCGAGTTCACTCAGCAAGTTCTCAATTTTCCAAAATGACGCAGTCTCGCCTGTCAAACAAAACCGTATGATCGAAGATGCAAAACGCTGACGAAAATTATCGAAATAGACCGACCTCGGAAAACGCCACAAATACTGTCGGGATAACGAGGCAAATTTGTCGAAGTCGGCAAGCTCATCGGCAAGAATGAGTTCGCGGCGCAAAGCCGTCTCCTCGACAAGGGTTCCGGGCGCCAAAATGCGGGCCTGATCGAGAAACCCGATTGCGGCCTTTGGATCGTCTTTTGCAACGAGGGTAGATTGAACGATTGCGAT
This sequence comes from Beijerinckiaceae bacterium, assembly GCA_004564215.1. NCBI lineage: Bacteria > Pseudomonadati > Pseudomonadota > Alphaproteobacteria > Hyphomicrobiales > Beijerinckiaceae > Beijerinckiaceae bacterium. The sequence goes on from CP024846.1 coordinate 977,966, forward strand.
GTGGCCGCGGACTGTCGACGCCAGGGCCCTCGCATCGATTGGCAAGAGGATTTTTTTTGCTTCCGCATCGCGGCCCTCCATAAAAGCGAGGGCGCCCCGCATCAGCTCCAGATCAGATTCTGGACTGAGCGCAATCTCCAATCCCCGTCGAAGGAGTTTGGATTTGCCCCCGCTTAATGAAAAAATCACTGCGGCCTGGGCATTTTTTGCCTCCCGCCAGACCTCGCGATCAGAGGCGAGCAAGCGAGCGGAGATCTGCTCCATCGCCTTGGGCAGATTTTCCTTAACCGCCGCGTTTCCCAGAACGATCTGATCTTGGAGGGCTTGAAATGATCGGATGATTTCAAAAGGCTGTTTGCCCTCCAGCCGAATTTGGGTTTGCGCCGCCGCCTGTCCAGCGTAAGCAGCAACAACCGCCGCACAAAGAGCGTATCTCGCGCGCTTCATCAAGGCCCATCCTTTCGCAGCAAGATTTCGATCCGTCGGTTCTCGGGTGCAAGCGGTTGCTGTGGGGCCCTTAGATGACGCTCGGCATGACCTTCGATCCTTTCCACCCGGTTTTCGCTCAACCCACCCCGAACCAGCATGTATAAAGCCATCTGCGCACGCGCGGACGACAGGCGCCAATTGTCGTAAGCCGCCGACTTGAAGGGGCGTCCATCGGTATGGCCCCGAACGACGATCGAACCCGGCCTGCCCTTAAGGAGAAGACCAATTTTCTCCATGACCTGAACCGTCTTGGGGGACGGCTCCGCCGAACCCACGGCGAACATCGAAAAACTATTATCGTCGGCGAGACTGATGAGCATTCCTTCAGCGGTCTGCTGCACGTCAACGCCCGGGATGTCTTTGGCGCCGTTGTTCAAAGCTTCGACGATTTCCGATTTCAGTTTGGCCGCCTTAGCGGGGCTTGCCTGTGCTGGAACTTCGTCTGCTCCATCATGCGGACGAGCCTGAGACTGCGCTGACATGCTCGTCGGCCGTGGAGGTAAGGGCGCCGCGACGCTACCCCCGGAGCGGCCAACCTCATTGGCAGCACCGCGCGCCTCGCCGTCAAGCGTTGAAGTCTGCCGGGCCCCTCGTTCCGGCTCTCGCGCCGCAGTCGCAAATGGATCTTCGAAACTTTCAGATGGATCCGCTCCGAGGCCGTTCACGCTCGAAGCAGCATTTTCTGAAACGTTGGAGCTCTGCATAGGCGCCCTCGCGACGATTTCGGCGAGAACGGCAAAAGGATCGGCAAACAGCGCGCCCTCCTTCTGGATGGCAGCGGCACCGGTCTTTTGCAAATGCTCCGCCTCCCGCGCGACCGAGGAAGGGCTGCGGGATTGCGAGTCCGATTCGAGCCGCGATTCCTTGGGGTTGGGCCCTGGTCCCATTTCGGTGTCCAACGGATCGCGAAACCCTTTTTTCAATGTCGTCATCTCCACAAGTTTGACCGGATTGAAATATTGAGCCACCGCATGCTTGGTCTTTTCGCTGGTCGAGCTGATCAGCCATAGGACAAGGAAGAGCGCCATCATCGCGGTCATAAAATCGGCAAATGCAATTTTCCAAGCACCGCCATGGTGCCCTTCGTCGTGGGCGGGATGACGCTTGATGATGAAAATCTCTCGGTGTTCACGATCGGACACAATCTCGCTCCGGCAGAGTGTTGATACGCTCGATCCAAGCCGATATCTGGGTTTCGATAATTGTTTGGCCGGAAACAATCTCAACTTCGAC